>JAVJVK010000019.1:0-300000 GCA_040221175.1 Phycisphaerales bacterium | reverse complement strand
ACGGGCGCCCGCCGCGTCGACATGGACACCGACGGCGACACCGACGCCACCGACGCGGTGATCTACCAGAACGCCTACGACGCCCAGAAGGACTGAGGCCCGGCCCCGCGACGAGGAGCCGTTCGTGCCCCAAGGGCCCGCCACGCGGGCCCTTTTCAATGCCCGCACCGCCCGTGGCGGTCCGCTTCCAGGGCGTTGGCGTGCGATCCCCGGGGGTGCACACGGTGGCGCGTCGGGGCGCGGCGGCGCCGGAGTGCCACCCCGGGGCTCGGACGCGCCTCGGAAGGGTCCGCGGACGCTCGAAACCGGCCTGGCACGCTCCGAGGGCCGGTTCAGCTCCCTCGGGCGGCCCGCACGCACCACTGCGGACGCCACCAACAGACCGCGTCGCGCCGCGGACCAGCCGGCCCGGGCGCCGGGGGCGGCGGCTTGGGGCATAAGGGCGGCGGCCTGGGGGCCGGGCGATGCGGCCCGTGAGGCAAGCACCGCGCACCACGAGGCGGGGCGCGGTCATCCGGTGGGGTGACCCGCGGCCGACGGGCGGCGACGCGGGCTCCGCGAGGCGAGGCGTCCCGGGCTTCAGTCGCGCACCCGGCTGGCCGATGGAGGAGTTGGAAGCGGCCGGTGGCGGCCGGCCGAACGAGCGACGAGCGCCGCGGGGCGCGGCGGTATCGGGTGCACGTGCAGCACGGGGGCGGGGCCATGGCCAGACGGGCCGATCGAGACAGCGAGAAGTTCCTGACCAAGTGCGGCGTGCTGGTCAAGCGGTGGAAGGACCGCGACCCGGCCGCGTTCGGGCTCACCGAGCTCGACGTGGACGAGTTCGAGGCCCTCCTGGTCGCGGCCTCCCAGGCCAGGGAGAACGCGCAGAAGACCAGGCTGCTTGCGAAGGCCCGCTTCGTGCGCCAGCGCGAGGCGATGGCGAACCTGCGCGGCCGCTTCGCCTCGCTCATGGCCACCATCGACGGGCGGGCCAAGCGCGAGCCGCGGGGACGGCGCGCGGGCGTGTACGCCGCGGCGGGGATCGACCCGCCCGACAAGGGCGGCCCGCGGCCCACGCCGGCGATGCCCTCCAAGCTCGAATCGAAGATCGTCAACAACGGCCAGATCCGCGTCACGTTCGAGATGGCGGACGAGGGCCGCGGCGGCTTGCTCTACGAGGTGCAGCGCCGGCTCGTGCCGGTCGAGGGCGGGTGGGGCCAGGCGTCCGACTGGCTGCCGCTGGACATCGTGGCCGAGAAGCGCTTTACCGACGACGACGTGCCCACCGGCCTGCGCGAGGTGCGCTACCGGGTGCGGGCGATGCGCGCCAGCGGCAAGAAGGGCGACTGGTCGTGCCACCACGCCGTGTGGTTCGGGACGCTCAAGAGCGTGACGGGCGACGAGGACGCCCGGGGCGAGATCGAAACGAAGCCCGAACCCAAGCTCAAGCCCGAGCCAGAGGCCACCGCCGCCACGCCCTAGGGCCGATCCCGGATCGCATCCATGGCCCCCTATCCTTCGGGCCAAGCGCTCACGGCAAGGAGGCCCCATGCTCACCCGAAAGATCGGCAAGCTGGTTCGAGGCAAGGTCACGCCCGTGCAGGTGGGCATGGCCTGCGTGCTCGGGGCGATGATCGGCTTCGTGCCAAGCGTCAAGACCTCGCCCGCGCTGCTGCTGTTCCTGCTCGCCCTGCTGCTGGTCCTCAACGCCAACCTGTTCGTCGCGACGTTCATGGCCGCGGGCGGCAAGCTGCTCAGCCTGCTCATCATGCCGGTCCAGTTCGCCGTCGGGCGGGCCGTGCTCGATGGTCCCGTGTTTGGAGGTGGGGGCGGCGTCATGAGCACGCTCATCAACGCGCCGGTGCTCGCGTGGTTCGGCTTGGAGTACTACGCGACCACGGGCGGCATCGTGCTCGGGGTGGTGGTGGGCGCGACGGCCGCGGCGGCGATGATCATCGCCATCGGCCGGCTGCGCCGCACGCTGGCCGGCCTGGAAGAGGGCTCGGAGCGCTACAAGAAGGCAACGAGCAAGAAGTGGGTGCGCGGGCTCGTCTGGCTGCTCTTCGGCAAGCAGAAGAAGAGCTACGAGGAACTGGCCGCCAAGCGCGTCGGCCTGCCGGTGCGGCCGCTGGGCATCGCCATCGCGGCGCTCATGGTCGGGCTGGTGTGGGTGGCGTCGCTGTTCTTCACCGAGCCGGTGGTGACGTACACGCTCAAGGCCGGGCTGGAGCGCGCCAACGGCGCGACGGTGGACGTGGGCAGCGCCGACGTGGACCTCTCGGACGGTCAGATCATGGTGACGTCCCTGGCCGTTGCCGATCCCGAGGACCTCACCACCGACATCTTCCGAGCCGCGCGGCTCGAGGGCGAATTCAGCAACGCCGATCTCCTGCGCAAGCGGTTCGCGATCGATCGGCTCGTGGCCAGCGAGGCGTCGACCGGCGAAGAACGCGCGACGCCGGGCATCCTGATCGGCCCGCGCCGCGAGCCGCCGGCGGCCGAGGGCGAGGGCAAGACGCTCGAGGACTACATCGAGCAGGCCGAGACGTGGAAGAACCGGCTCAAGCAGGCACGCGAGTGGCTGGAGAAGGCCAGCGACAAGAAGCCCGGCGAAGAAGACGCCGGGCCGGGCGCGCCGCCCGAGGAGGAGCGCGAGACCTTCCGAGACCGGCTCGCCCGCGAGATCGCCGAGAAGGGCTACGCGTTCGTCGCCGCCGACCACCTGGTGGACCAGGCGCCCAAGTTCCTCGTGCGCGAGATCGTGGTGGAGGGCATGACCGCCGCCGATGCGCCCGGCGAGGTGTTCGACGCGCGAGCCGAGAACGTGTCGACCCAGCCCTGGCTGGTGGAGGGCCCGCCCCGCGTGACGGTGAAGAGCCGATCGAACCTGTACGAGGCCGACATCACGCTGGGCTCGGCGGCCGCGGGCGGGGGCAACTCGACGCTGCTGCTGGCACGGCGCGGCATCCCCGCCGAGCGGGTTTCGGCCGCGCTCAAGGCCGGCGGCGAGCAGCCGCTGCTGGCCGGCGGCACGGTCGACGCGGTCATCGAGGGCGCGTTCCGGCCCGATTGGGTCAGCCTGCCGCTGAACGTCCTGGTGAGAGACTCGACCATCACCTTGCCGGGGGCGGGCTCGGCGCAGGTCAGCGAGCTGCGCCTGCCCATCGGCGTGACCGGCCCGCTGGACGCCCCCCGGCTGGACATCGACGCCCAGGCGTGGGGCAACGCCCTGGCGCAGGCGGGGGCGACGCAACTGGCCAACAAGGTGCGCGGACGCGTGGAGGAAGAGGTGCAGGAAGAGATCGACCGGGCCCGCGACAAGATCGAGGAGAAGATCGGCGACGAGGTGCGAGACCGACTCGACGGGCTGCTGCCACGCCGCAAGCCGAAGAACGATGGAGGGGGCTGAGCCGTGACGCGCGCTGAATCACCGCTGGCCGGCACGACCATCGCGGTCGTCGGCGCGTACGGGCTCGTGGGCCGCGAAGCGCTCTCGATCCTCGCCGGCGCGGGCGTGCCCATTGATCGGATCCGCGCGTTCGGCTCGCAGCGATCGGCCGGGACGCCGGTTGCCTATGGCCCGGGCGAGGTGGTCATCGCCCGCCTGGAACCGGGCGCCCTGCAGGACTGCGGCATCGCCATCTTCTGCACGGACGCGGACACCGCCCGGGCGTTCATTCCCCAAGCAACGGCCGCGGGCGTGCGGGTCGTGGACAACTCGTCGGCGTACCGGTTGGATCCGTCCACGCCGCTGGTGGTGCCCGAGGTCAATGGCGGCCTGCTCGACGATGGCCCCCTGCTGGTGGCCAACCCGAACTGCTCGACGATCCTCCTGCTGCTGGCGGTCGAGCCGGTTCGTCGCGCCTTTGGCGTCCAGGCGGTGCTTGCCTCGACCTACCAGGCCGTCTCGGGTGCCGGGCGCGCGGCGGTCGAAGAACTCTTCGAGCAGTCACGGCGCCTCCTGGACGGAGACGAGCCGCGCCCGGACGTCTTCCCGGTCTCGTGCGCATTCAACGTGTTTCCGCACGAATCCCCCGTCGATCCGGCGTCGGGCCTGAACGTCGAGGAAGCCAAGATCATCGCCGAGAGCCGCAAGATCCTCGGCGCGCCCGATCTGGACGTCGTACCCACGTGCGTTCGCGTGCCGGTCGAGCGGTGCCATAGCCAGTCGGTGACGCTCGAACTGGAGCGGCCGGCGACGATGGGGGCGTTGGCGGAGATCTTCGGTTCGTTCCCCGGCGTGGCCTTCAACGGCGATCCCGAAGCCCTGATCACACCGCGGGCGATCGCCGGGAGCGATCTGGTGTCCATCTCGCGGCCGAGGCTGTCTCGCAACGGGCGTCGACTCGGCCTGTGGACCTGCGGAGACCAGCTCCGCAAGGGGGCGGCCCTGAACGCCATCCAGATCGCCGAACGGCTCGTCGCTCAGCACGTGGGCTAGCGACGAAAAAGCCCGACCTTCTGGTCGGGCTGGCGTGTTCTGAATGAACTGAGGTGCTAGTAGGGCTTGGGCTCGCGGCTCAGGCGGCTGGGACGGTCGACGTACCAGACCTTTCGCCAGTCGGAGCGAAGCATGCGGGTGTTCTCGCTGTTCATGATGGCGTACTCGTTGTCGGCATCGACCCAGCGCTGGTCGAGCGTCTCGAGTTCGGGGGCCACGTTCCAGCGGAGGTAGGTGTGGCGGCCCGACGAGCCACACCCGGCCAAGAGCGAAACGCCGGTCGCGGCGAGAAGACCCGAGATCAGGACACGGCGGGTGGTTTGGCTGCGGGTCATGCGTGGCTTCCTTCTCTGTGTGGCGTCGCGGCCTGGGCGCCGCGGGACATGCTCGATAGGACCTACCGGCCCGGCGGCCCGGGGTTGCGGATCCGCTCGGCCGCTGTTGTACGACCGTGCCGCGGCCCGGTCAAGCGCCGCGGACTCCGGTTCGCAGGGTCCAGATCGGCGGTTCTGCCCGCCTGCCCGCGATATTTCGGGTTTCGGACCCGGGACGATCGGCGTTTGGAAGGTACCGGCGGTCATGTGGCTTCAGTTGATCGATGAAAGAGCCGATGACAGGCCCATGAACGTTCCGAGCATGAGCAACGTCAGCATCGCCAACGCCGTGAGCATGGCCGTGGCGGGCAAGCAACTGGATGCCGCCCGGGCCGAGGGCCGGGCCATGAATTCCCTGATCGAAGCGGCCGCCAGCGTTGGCCGGGCCGGCCGGGGCGAGGTTTCGGGGACGCCGCTGCCGGGAGAAGGCGGCGGCCGGCTGGACGTCTCCGGCTGAGATGCTGCCAGAGCGGCAGCCGGGGTCGCCGGACTGCCGTGCCTGACGAATCCTGACCCCGCTGGGAGGCCCGCCAGCGGGGTTTGTCGTTTCGGCGCGCCCTTTGTATGAGGTTCTTCCGATTCTTTCGGAGGGACCCGACATGACGCCCGACAAGCTCACCACCGCCAGCCAACAGATCCTCGCCTCAGCCCAAGCCTCGGCGCTTGGGGCCGGGCATCCGGAAGTTGGCTCGCTGCACGTGCTGGCCAGCATGCTGGAAGATCAGAATGGATCGGCTCGAACCGTGCTCGAGAAGACAGGGGTTCGCGGTGACCGCGCCCTCCAGGTCGTGCAGGCCGAGCTCAAGAGCCTGCCCACCACGTCGTCGGCCGCGGGACAGACCGGCCGGGAGATCATGAGCCTGTTGCAGAAGGCCGACCAGCACGCCAAGGGGATGGGCGACTCCTACATCGCGACCGAGCACCTGTTGCTGGCCTGCGCCGAGGAAGGCGGAGCCAAGCGTGTGCTCGACGCGGTGGGCGCCAAGTTCCGGGCGATCGAGGAAGCCATCAAGCAGGTTCGCAAGTCCAGCGGCGTCCAGAACGTGACCGATCAGAACGCCGAGTCGACGTACGAGGCGCTCAAGAAGTACGCCGTCGACCTGACCGAGAAGGCCCAGCAGGGCAAGCTCGACCCGGTCATCGGCCGCGACGAAGAGATCCGCCGCACCATGCAGGTGCTCAGCCGGCGGACGAAGAACAACCCCGTGCTCATCGGCGAGCCGGGCGTGGGCAAGACGGCCATTGCCGAGGGGCTGGCGCTGCGGATCGTGAACGGCGACTGCCCCGAGGGCATGCGCAATAAGCGAATCATGGCCCTGGACGTCGGGCAGTTGCTCGCGGGCGCCAAGTACCGTGGCGAGTTCGAGGAGAGGCTCAAGGCGGTTCTCCGCGAAGTGACCGCGAGCGAGGGCGAGGTCATCCTCTTCATCGACGAGTTGCACACCATCATTGGCGCCGGCGCGGCCGAGGGCGCGGTGAGCGCGGGCAACCTGCTCAAGCCCGCCCTGGCGCGCGGCGAGCTGCGGTGCATCGGCGCCACCACGCTGGACGAGTACCGCAAGCACGTCGAGAAGGACCCCGCCTTCGAGCGCCGCTTCCAGCCCATCTTCGTGGGCGAGCCGAGCGTCGAGGAGACCGTCGCCATCCTCCGTGGCCTGAAAGAACGCTACGAGGCCCACCACGGCGTGCGTATCCAGGACGGCGCGATCCTGGCCGCCGCTCAGCTGAGCCAGCGGTACATCGCCGACCGCTTCCTGCCCGACAAGGCCATCGACCTGATCGACGAGGCGGCCAGCCGCCTGCGCATCGAGAACGACAGCATGCCCACCGAGCTCGACGAGCTGCGGCGGCGCATCATGCAGCTGGAGATCGAGCGGGAGGCGCTCAAGCTCGAGGAGAGCAGCGACGGCAGCGCGAAGGAACTGAGCCGCATCGAGAAGGAACTCGCCGAGCTCCAGGAGAAGAACCGGGCGCTCACCAGCGAGTGGGAGGCCGAGAAGGCCGAGCTCGACCAGGTCAAGAGCATCAAGGAGACCATCGATGCCAAGCGCGTGGAGCTGGAGCAGGCCCAGCGGCGGGGGGATCTGGAGACCGCCGCTCGCATCCAGTACGGCGAGATGCGCGAGCTGGAAAGCGAACTTGCCAAGGCCGACAGCGCGCTGCGTGAGAAGGCCAAGCAGGGAGACCTGCTGGTGAAGGAAGAAGTCGACGCCGAGCAGGTGGCCGAGGTGGTGGGGCGGTGGACCGGCATCCCTGTGTCACGCCTGGTCGAGAGCGAGCGCGACAAGCTGACGAGGATGGAAGAACACCTGCGCGAGCGGGTGGTGGGCCAGGACGATGCGCTCCGGCTCGTGGCCGACGCCGTGCGCCGCAGTCGCGCAGGACTGGGCGATCCCGATCGGCCCATTGGCAGCTTCCTGTTCCTCGGACCCACGGGCGTGGGCAAGACCGAGACGTGCAAGGCGCTGGCGCAGTTCCTGTTCGACACCGAGGACGCGCTCGTGCGCATCGACATGAGCGAGTACATGGAAAAGCACGCCGTCAGTCGCCTCATCGGCGCGCCCCCCGGCTACGTCGGGTACGACGAAGGCGGCGCCCTCACCGAGGCCGTTCGGCGCCGGCCGTACTGCGTGATCCTGCTCGACGAGGTCGAGAAGGCGCACCAGGACGTCTTCAACGTGCTGCTCCAGTTGCTCGACGACGGCCGCCTGACCGACGGCCAGGGCCGCACGGTCGACTTCCGCAACACGATCGTCGTCATGACGAGCAATCTGGGCAGCCAGAAGATCCAGCAGATGACCGAGCAGGGCGCCGAGGACTGGGAGATCGAGGCCGCCGTGCGTGATCTGATCCGCCACGGCCCGGGCGTCGACGTCGCGGGCAAGGGCCTGACGCCCGACATGGAGAGCGGCAAGCTGAACGCCCGCCTCGACGTCGATATGCGGGGGGCCTTCTTCCGGCCCGAATTGCTCAACCGGATCGACGAGATCGCCGTGTTCCACCAGCTCAAGAAGGACCAGCTCGGCACCATCGCCGAGATCCAACTCGGCCGTTTGCGGCAGCGACTGGCCGACCGCGACATGGCCATCGAGCTCACCGACGCGGCCAAGGCCCAACTCGCCAGCGAGGGCTGGGACCCGGCCTACGGCGCCCGCCCCCTGAAGCGGGCGATCCAGCAGCGGATCGAGAACCCGCTGGCCAGCCGCATCCTGGCCGGCGAGTTTGGGGCGGGGGATTCGATCCTGGTGGACGTGCAGGGGACGACGTTTACGTTCACCAAGACTGGGGCGCCCGAGCCGGCAGCCGGGTGAGCGAACCGCTGGCGTGCCATGGCGTAGCGTGGCTATGCCAGTCGGCGGTACGAACACCACCAGTCGCACGCACGCCCGGAGCACGCTGGCTCGCGGGTTTTCGTTTGTGGCGTGGGCCGCGGCCCTCGGCCTCCTCCTGGCTCTGGCGGGTTCGAGGCTAGCGGGCGACAACGTCCCGAGCCTTGCTTTCGTGGCACTCATGGTGCAGACGTTCGCCTTCCACGCGGGCCTGGCGGTAACTCTTCTCATGCTCGTCGCCATTGCCCTGCGGCGCTGGAGGCTCGGCGCGGCGCTGCTGCTGTGCGTCCTGGTCACCATGGGCCCCATCGGGCTGCGCGCCCTGCGTTCGACGCCGCCACCGGTCGACGACGAGTCGATCTTGACCGTCCTCAGCTGCAACATCCGCTACGGCACGGCACGCCCCGAGCTGCTACTCGCCTGGATCGAAGAGGTGGATCCGGACATCATCCTGTTGCAGGAGTATGACGAGCCGTTCCCGACCGTCGTGCGCGAGTCGCTCCAGGTGAGCTACCCGTACGCGTGGCAAGAGCCGGGCGGTGCTCACGGACAGGCAATCATAAGCCGTTTGCCGTTCGACCAACTCGAGACCGACGTCTTCGCGCGTCGCTGGAAGATGACCGCGCCACGGGCCACGATCGAACACCAGGGCAGACTCGTCGACGTCGCCAACGTCCACGTGTATCCGCCGATGAGGTATGAGTTGGTGCGGGCTCAGTTGCGCCAACTGGACGTGCTGGCCGATGATGCCGACCACCGTCTCGGGGCACACGTCGACGGGTATCTCCTCGTAGGCGACTTCAATGCGCCCTGGCGCTCGAACCACCTGCGACGCTTTGCAAAGCGGAACATGCGCGAGGCACACGACCGGATCGGTGGCGGTCGCGGAGCGACTTGGGGTCCGACCCGGGGGCTCTTATCACTCGCCCCGGGCATCCGTATCGATCACGCGATCTACGGTGGGACGCTCGAGCCGGTGTGGTCGGCGGTGGGGCCTGACGTCGGCAGCGATCATCGGCCGATTGCGGTAGGGTTTCAGTGGCGTTGAGCGTGCTGTTGTCGCGCTACGGTGCGCAGGGCGCCCACGCTCGAGAGCGTCGAGACGACGTAGGGCACCAGCACCGTCAGACCCATCTTCAGGAACCGCCCGGGCGCCACATCGCCGCGAACGATCGCGTCGCCGTGGTTGATCGTAATGAGCACCGCGCCGACGATGACGGCGTACATCAGTCCGCGGCGGATGACCGTAGGGCGAATCGCCAGCGCGAGCCAGCCCGTGCTACCCGCCGGGACCGGGCATAGCGCTGGATCGGAAGGCGTCAAGACCGATGGCCTGGGCATGGCGGATGGTATCGTCACGAAATGTGCTTGATCGGCGATCGGGAATCGGTTAATCTGGCCGCTATGCATCGACCAAGCAAGCGTGAACTCTGTACGGCACAGCAGTCCCCCAGAGCCAGCAGGCTCATGGCTGTCGCAGCGTCTCTCGCGGCCGGAACCGCCGCGATCGCCCAGACAGAGTACGAGTGGGCGATGCCCCTTGATGGCCGCTTCGACGTTGAGAGCAATTGGCTTCCCACCGGTGTGCCGGGCCCCGACGACCGCGCCACGCTGGGCGGGGATGGACCCTACGTCGTCACGATCGCAGGGGTGCCCATGGGCTCGCCGTTGCCCTTTCCGCAGGTGGACGTGCTGGATCTCAGCAATCCGCAAGCGGTCGCGCTACTGGCGAAGAACCGCCGGTTCCGACTCGGCGAGCTTTGTGGCGCGGGAGAGTTCTGGCTTCAGCCGCCCGACCGTGGGGAAGATACCACGCTGTTTGTTGACGGCGGGGGTGTCGTAGCAGGAACGCTGCGGCTCAGGCGTGATTCCGGCGCATCGCAGCGAAGTCGCATCGCGAATGATGATCCGAGTATTCCGGTGCGAATTACTTCGAGTGGGCGCGTAACGGGCGGTGGATGGCTTGACGGATGGTTTGAAAACCACGGCGTCATCGAGGCGAATGGGGATGACCCAAGACTCCTACTGAGCGGGCGAATCGTCCAATCCACGGACGGGGTGATACGTGGAGTCGACTCCGATGCTACGGTCGCGATATCCACGCTATCACCGACGTCCATCGAAGGGGGTCGGTTGGAACTATCCGAAGGGGGGATCTTTTCGCCTAACGGGTCTTATCTCACAGGAATTGCCATCGGCACTGCAGTCGGGGCCTCTGCCTCATTGGATGCGTTGAACACGACGCTTCTCGACTGCACCCTCGAAGGCCTTTGGGGCATGCGAGAGGGACGCCGATTCACGGTCGAAGGATCACTTACCGGTGATGCCACGATCGTTGTCAACGACAACAAGGGCACTGCCACGACCACCATTCAATTGTTTGGCGACGCGTCCCTTGGCATCCGCGTCGTGCTCAATTCTGCCACAACCGCGGGGCTGGGCCAGTTTCGCGATGGTGTCGCCACCATTCTGCCGCAAGGTGTTGTCACCGGTTGGGGTGGGCTCTACGGCCGCATTCACAATGAGGGCGTAATCGAGGCGCCAGGGCCGGATGGGTTCATCTCTTTCAGTCCGGATGCCGTTATTTCGCAAGCAGATGGTGGCGAGATCCGTTCGACTGGCGGCACGATAAGCCTGACGTCGGCGGAACTTCGTGGCGGGCGATGGGTAGCAGGACATGGGGACCAGGCCGGCACCCTGAAGGGGGGCACCGTTTCCGATGCCACATTCAAGGGACGGTGGAAGATCGTTGCGGGAACCAGCGCAGTCATCGGGGGGCGGATTGGTGCGGACGCGAAAGATCCCGGCGTGTTGATGGTCAACTCCGCCAGCCTCGATCGCTTGACTATTCTCTGGGTCGAACCACGATCAGCCCTGGATGCAATCGTCGAACTCAGCGCGCCAGATTCCGGCGATACCTCCGCCGCCTCGTTGCGGACGCGTGGTGTTGGCGAACCGATCACAATCGGCCCAACCGGAGTCGTGCGCGGCCGTGGTCTCATCCGGTTTGGGGATTTCGTCCTTCAGGGAACGTTCTCGCCCAATGGGGAAGGCGGCCCGAGTCGTCCGGGCGTGATCGAGGTCGCCGACGCGACGCTCGCGTGCCACCCCGATTCCAGGCTCATCGTTGACGTCGCCGGTGCTGGTGCGGCGTTGCACGACCGCGTGGCTGGCAACGCCATGCTCGAACTCGACGGTACATTGGAGGTTCGCTTCGCGGATGGCTATGAACCCGAGCCGAGCGATCGATACGAGTTCCTGCTCGCGACATCGCTGACTGGACGGTTCTCCAGCATCCAGGTGGAGCAAGCCGCCGCGGTCCAAGCGGTGGGGCCGGCCCATGTTGTCTATGCCGAAGACACTGCGACACTGGTCTTGTGTGCAGCCGATCGCACGGGCGATGGCGTGCTGGATGTGTTCGATTTCCTTGCCTTCCAGGCCGAGTTCGCCGATGGTGAATCTTCAGCGGATCTGGACGGCGACGGACGTCTCACGATCTTCGATTTCCTGGCGTTTCAGGATCGATTCGTGCGAGGGTGCTGAGATTCTCATCCCCCGCCCAACGGATCCATCTCGAACTCGGGCGCCCGTGTGATCACCGTGCCGCAGTTCTGGCACGTCCGGCCCTCTTCGGGCCCATCCCAGAAGTTATCCATCACCTTGTGCAGGTCGCGGTCGATGTGCTTGAGCAGGAACGTCGCCTCGTGCACCAGCGTGTCGCACTTGGGGCAATACCAGCGCAGGCCGTCCTTGTGGGGGTTGCCGTTCTCATCGAATCCACGGGGGAACTCGACGATCAGGCCCAAGGTGTCCGCCGGCCGCTGGGGGCGGTGGGGGACCCAGCGGGGCAGCAGGAACAGTTCGCCCTCGCGCACGATGACGTTGTGCGGCTCGGAACCATCGAGCGGTCGCACGCGCACGGCAATGTCGCCCTTGAGCTGATAGAACAGCTCCTCGGTCGCGTTAACGTGGTAATCGTTCCGGGTGTTGGGGCCCTTTGACACGAAGATGATCGCGTCTTCGCTCTCGCTGAAGAACTGCTTATTCATCACCGGTGGCGTAAACGCCTCGGGATGCTCGTCGATCCACTTAAGCAGGTTGATCGTCGGGAAGGTGGTGCCGGTGGTCGTCATGGCCGGGCCTCCTGTGGCTCGTGCATGCTACGCCGCCGAGCTACCCTCGGGCGAAGAGGGGGTGCGTCTTGCCCGATCCGGCCTCGCGATTCCAGCCCGCGGTGTGCGTTGAACGGTTGCGGTCGTTCCCGGATCTCCTGGCGGCCATCGTCGCCGACGTACCAGAATCCGAGTGGCGATGGAAGCCGGCCCCCGAACACTGGGCTGTTGCCGAGATCCTGGGCCACCTCGCCCGCGAGGAACGAGAGGACTTCCGCCCCCGCCTGGAAAGTACGCTGCGAGACCCGGCAGAGCCTTGGCCGGCAATCGACCCGGAGGGAGACGTCAAGCGGTTCAACGACCTTGCCGGCGATCCGCAGGCGTTTCGGGACGAATTCAGGAGGCTGCGGCGAGAAAACCTTGCCTGGCTCGACTCGCTGGGGCCGCTGGAGGCGATCGACTGGCAGCGTGCGCACCAACACCCCAGGGGCTTTGCAATCCGTGCCGGTGACCTCCTCGCGAGTTGGGCCGATCACGACACGCTGCACGCCCGCCAACTCATCAAGCGGCGGCACCAACTCATCGAGCGGGCGGCGGGGGAGTTTGGGTGCAAGTATGCGGGGGAGTGGTAGATGGGTCTAGGTGAAGGCGGCGCCAGGCGGGTCTTGCTTGGGCTCGCATTGGCGGTGGTCGTGTTGGCTGCGTTTTGCGTTGGGATGTGGCGATGGCGGACGTCGATGGCTCCCGTGTCAAGGACCGCGCAGGCTCCGGCGTTACATGAGTACATCCTGCGGGCGCAGCTCGAACAATGGCCGGACGCCAGGGATCAATGGGACGAGTTCGCGATGGAACTGGCAAACGTCGCCCAGGCGCGCGAGGCGCTTGGCGAACAGGCAGAGGTGCTCCGCGGATTCGACATCGGCAATGCCGATGCAGCGGAGCTGGACCTTTTGGCGGCGGCCGTGAGCGATGCAGAGGCCGCGGGGTTGTTTGATACCGCTGCTCGCCTCGTCGAGGTCCGGGTCGCCGTTCGGCCGTTCGATGAGCTTGCGCCCGAGGATCTACTGATCGGGGCCTTATGGGACGGGCCGCGCGAGGCGATTTTCCTGCAGCGGGCTCTCTCGGTCCGGGCGTACGTAGCGGCCAAGTCTGATCCACCCGGCCCGATCGAGCGGATGGCGGCTCTCGACGAATCGCTGACGCTGGCGGAGGTCCTTTCCTGGCAGGGCGGCACGCTGGAGTACGTCTATGCCTGGCGAATCGCAACCAGCGCGCTGGCGTTGGAACGTTCGCTTCTGCGGCTCGCACCCGTGCGCGACGATGTATGGCTGCGCACCCTCGATGAGCGGATCAGGCGATTCGAGCATGACTTCGCGCCGGCGACGCACGCGATCGGGGGTGATCGCATTGTCACGCTTGACTCGCTGGAGCGCATGCACACGGTGGGGGGCCATCTGGACGATCGACGAGCCGCCGAATGGGATGGCGTCATGGCGTCGATGGGATTCGATCAGGACGAGTATCGCGGGCCGCTTGAAGACTCTCTGGCGTGGCTGGATCGGTTCGTTCAGGCAGCGAACGCGTCGGCCCGTGCCAGTGGCGCTGCGATCGTGGAAGCCGACGCCGCGCTGGACGCGCTGCACACGGCGTTCGTGGACCTTGGCGATGGCCCGGGCGAACGCTGGCCGGCGCTCATGATCACGCTGAGCGAGTACGCGCAGCCGATCGCATGGGGACGACGAACTCGGATCGAATCGGCGGGCACGCGGGTGGCGATCGCGATTGAGCGATATCGTTTGGTGCACGACCAGTTGCCCGGATCGCTCGACGACCTGGGCGACCTGTTGCCCGATGGCCTGCACGTCGATCCGGTGACCGAGCAGCCCTGGCACTATGCGCGTCAGGGCGAAACGTACGCGCTTGCCAGCCGGGCATTGACCGGTTGGCAGGGTGACGCGGAGGCGGGCGACCCGCTGGGGGGCCTGTCCATTGTCGACCAGGCGCCTTGAAAGGAAGACAACAAAAAGAGCGGCCCGGGGCCGCTCGAAGCTGTTGCGCGATCGCGGGTGTCGCTTAAGCCTTCGCCGCCATCTTCTCGGCCTTGGCGCGAGCGTCGTCGAGCGTACCGACGTACATGAAGGCGCTCTCGGGCAGGTCGTCGCCCTCGCCGTTCACCAGGCGTTCGAAGCTGTCGATGGTGTCCTCCAGGCTGGTGTAGATGCCCGGGAAGCCGGTGAAGACCTCGGCCACGTAGAACGGCTGGCTGAGGAATCGCTCGATCTTGCGGGCGCGACCCACGATCAGCTTGTCCTCTTCGCTCAGCTCATCGACGCCGAGGATGGCGATGATGTCCTGAAGGTCCTTGTAGCGCTGCAGGATGCGCTGCACGCTCTGGCTCACGGTGTAGTGACGCTCGCCCAGTACGCTGGGGTCGAGGATGGTCGACGTCGAGGCCAGCGGATCGACGGCGGGGAAGATGCCCTTTTCGGCGATCGAACGCTCGAGCACCACAAACGCGTCAAGGTGGGCGAACGCGGTGGCGGGGGCGGGGTCGGTCAGGTCGTCGGCCGGCACGTAGATGGCCTGCACCGAGGTGATGGCGCCCTTGGCCGTCGAGGTGATGCGCTCCTGGAGTTCGCCCATCTCGGTCGAGAGCGTCGGCTGGTAACCCACGGCCGAAGGCATGCGGCCAAGCAGCGCGGACACTTCCGAACCCGCCTGGGTAAAGCGGAAGATGTTGTCCACGAACATCATCGTTTCCTTACCCGATGCATCGCGGAACTCTTCGGCCATGGTCAGGCCGCTCAACGCCACGCGGAGGCGGGCGCCGGGGGGCTCGTTCATCTGGCCGAACACCATGGCCACCTTGTCGATGACGTGGGCGGTATTGCCGTTCTCATCGGTGTATTCGGCCTCCTGCATTTCACGCCAGAGGTCGTTGCCCTCGCGGGTGCGCTCGCCCACCCCGCAGAAGACGGAATAACCACCGAACTCGCGGGCCACGCGGGCGATCATCTCCTGGATGATGACGGTCTTGCCCACGCCGGCACCGCCGAACAGGCCGATCTTGCCGCCACGGACGAACGGGCAGAGCAGGTCGACGACCTTGATGCCCGTGGGCAGGATCTCGGTGTTGGGGTTCAGGGCCGTGAACTCGGGGCTGTGGCGGTGGATCGGCCGACGCTCGGTCGTATTGGCCGGCCCACGGTTATCGATGGGTTCGCCCAGCAGGTTGAACACGCGGCCAAGCACGCCCTCGCCTACCGGCACGCTCACGGGCGAGCCCGTGTCGGTGCACGGCATGGAACGGCGCAGGCCGTCGGTCGAGCCGAGGGCCACGCAGCGGACGCGGCCGCCGCCAAGGTGCTGCTGCACCTCGCCGACCAGGGTCAACTTGCCTGCGGGCGTGTCGGCCTCGACGGTGATGGCGTTATAGATCTCCGGCAGGTCGCTCTCGGCGAACTGCGCATCGAAGGTGGAGCCGATGACCTGCGTGATGGTGCCTTGCGCCATGTGGTGTGATTCCTCGGAGGCGAGAATATGAACAAAGCCTGTACGGCCCGCGGGCGGACCGTTTCGTGAGGCGAAGGGTAGGCCCAGAATCCCCCGTGGGCACCTCGCGGGGGCGGCCTATCCGATGGGTCTGGTGGGCAGTTTCCGGCCGGCGCCCCACGGCACATCGGCCCGGGGGTCAACCCATGGCGGCGGCGATCTCCGACGCGAGTTGCGGCCCATCCTGGAGCTCGCCTGCTGGCCAGCCAATCCCCAGTCCGCCTCCCGGCTCGCCCTCGGCCTTCTCCGGATAGCGGGGGATCACGTGCACGTGCAGGTGCATCACCGCCTGGTGCGCCTGTGCCCCGTTATTCTGGAGAAGGTTGTACGCCGTGGCACCGGTTGCCTTGAGGACCGCTCGACAGATCCGCGGCAGCACCCGGCCGATCGCGGCAGCCGATTCGTCGCTCAGTTGGTCCATCTGGGCCGCGCGTTCTTTGGGGATCACCAGTGTGTGCCCCCGGCTCAGCGGCGCGACATCCAGGAACGCCAGGACGTGGTCGTCCTCGTACACCTTGTGGCACGGGATCTCGCCGGCGATGATCTTGTCGAAGATGGTGGTTTCCTGGGCCATGCATCAAGATAGGGCGAGCGCGTTGCGCGAGCATCCAGACACGGGCGGCTGGTTCGTATCATGGCTCCGGAGGCAGCGATGAACCTCAAGACAATCGACCGGCGGATCGCACGATTCATGCGTCGCTATGGCCATGGGGCCCTCCGATTCGCCTTGGCCGTCATCTTCATCTGGTTCGGCGTCCTCAAGCCGCTGGGCATCTCACCGGCCGAGCAGTTGGTGCTCCAGACGGTGGACTGGATGCCCCTGCTCTCGTCCGAGACCTGGCTGGCCATCATCGGCTGGTGGGAGGTCCTGATCGGTGTGCTGTTCCTGTTCCGGCCCACGCTCCGTTTTGCCATCGGCCTGCTGGCCCTGCAGATGGTCGGCACGTTCATGCCGCTGGTGATCCTGCCCGAGGTCACATTCCAGCCCGGCCGCGTGCCGTATGGCTTGACGCTCGAGGGTCAGTACATCGTCAAGAACATCCTGATCATCGCCTCGGCCCTGGTCATCGGCGGAGCCGTGGATCGCGAGGGGACGGAGCCCGAGACCTTGAGAACAGCGTGACCCCACCCAGCACCCCGGGTCACCTGCCGCTCCAGCCCAACCCTTGCCGTCTCTCGGCCTCGGCGAGTTCACCCCCGGCGGCCTCACTTTGAATTCAACATAACTGGTATTATCGGCGTTTTGGCGACAGCAGGGGGGTGCTGGGGTCTTCTGAAACTTCTGGGTCACGGGGGGGCCACGGCCAAGGGATTCCAAGGTCGGCCCGGCGTGGCCAAGGGCCCGGGGGCATCATTGTGCTCCAGATGACCTCAGCTAGCACCAGCATCCCCAATCCGATCGATCCCCCCGGCAGGCCGCGGCTCGCGATGCGGGCGTGGCTATGGATCGAGATGGCGTTCCTCTTCGCTTTCCTGCCCGCCTTGGCAGCCGCGGTCATGGATCCAGAGAACCGCTTCGACGGACTCTTCAACGCCGTGGGGCTGAACGTGCTGGCCGACCCGCCGGTGCCACCGGGCTCGCTGCTGTTCCCCACGCTCATCGCCTCGGCCATGCTCCTGGGCATCTGGCTGGCCATCGACCCCAGCTACCCCGCCCGCCAGCTCTGGAACTGGCCGGCCTTCCGCAAGGATGCCAAGCGCATCTTTGGCCTGTTTGCCATCAACGCCGTGGCCATGCTCGCGGCGGCTTACGTGCTTTCGAAGCTTACGGGGCTCATGACGCTGAGCCGCGGGGGGGAAGAGGTCGACGCGTTCCTGCGATTGCCACGCGAGGCCCCCATCATCCTGCTCTTCATCGCCATCGGCTACCCGTGGCTGAGCGCGTATCCGCAGGAGATCACCCACCGGGCGTTCTTCTTCCACCGCTACCGGCGCATCGTGCCCGACGTCCGCGTGCTCTTCGTCCTCAACGTGCTGGCCTTCACCTGGCTGCACGCGCCGTTCTGGCACTGGATGGCCTTCGCGACGACCCTCCCTGGCGGCATCCTCTTCGCGTGGACGTACCTGCGCACGAAATCGACGCTGGCCGCCGGCATGGAGCACGCCATCTACGGCTGGTGGCTGTTCTTCGTGGGGCTGGGTTGGTTCGTGTTTACGGGGAGCGTGGGCAGCTAGTCGCGCTCGAGCCGCTTGGTCAGCGCGCTGCGCAGCTTCTGGGCCGCGTCGTTGATGGCCGGATAGAAGTCGTCCGCGTGCGCCTCGACCGTGATCGGGTCGCGCCCGCGCGGCCGGGCCTCGATGGTGCACCGCTTGTCGGCCGGCCCATGCTTCTTCGAGCTGTTCTCGTCGGCGATATGGACCTCGAAGCCGGTGAGGTGCTTGTACAAGTGCCCCACCTGCGACTCGAGCTGCTGGGCCACGTGGGACTCCAGGGCGTCGGACGCGTCGATGTTGGCGTAGTTGTACTGGATGTGCATGGCGTGGCTCCTTCAGGCGTAATTGTTGAAGCATACTTCCGCGACACTCGGCCGACTGTTCGGATGAAACCACGTTAACAGACTCGGTCGATCGCACCCCAACTCGACCCACTCAGCAAGAGGAAGCCGAGTTCGCATGAGTGACTCGTCGATCAGTGTCGCCGGGCCGTAGTCGATGGCACACGCTTCAATGGGCGCAACGCATGGTTCGACCTTGCCCACTTCGCTGCTCGTCGACCAGATCGTGTACGGAGCTCCATGTAATCGCAACAAGTACAGCGTCGAGCCACGAAGGTCGAACCGTCCTGCCGAGAACGTGTCGCCAAGCTCCGCGCTGGCCCGCACCAGCGTGGTGCCCATCTGTCTCGCGATTCCTCGGAACCAAGCCGCCAAGTCGCTTGGCTCCACATGGTTCCAACGAGTGGGATCACCGCCGAGCGCACGCACCAGTTCTTGGATTCCTTCAGTCATCGCCGCTCCAACGACTCGCCTGCCAGCGAAACCATATCGCCAAATCTCCACCACCCCCCTACCCTCCCCCACCACTCCAGAGGACCCCCAAACATGACCCAAGCGACTACCGCGCCCAGCAGCACCGACACGCACGCCACCCTCCCGGCCGACACCAACCAGGCCCGCGGCATCGCGCGGTACGCCATCGACTTCATGGCGAGCGGCACGCCCGACCAGAGCGTGCTCGACCGCACCAACCTGTTCTACACCGACGCGTGCCTGTGCGGCGTGAGCGCCCTGGCCCTGCGGACCAACGCCCCCACCATTCTGCGCGACGAGGCGCTGCAGTACGCCGTGCCCGCGGGCCACACCGGCAAGCCCCTGGGCAAGGCCACGACCCACGGCGCGACCTGCTTCGGCTCCAGCCAGCGCGTGAAGGCCGAGAAGGCCATCCTCGCCAACGCCAACGCCGTCCGCGAGTGGGACAGCAACGGCACCAACTTCGGCTACAACCCGGCGCTGGGCCACACCGCCGGCGAGTTCGGGCACAACGACTTCTACGCCGTGCCAGTGGCCGCCGCCCAGATGCTCGGCGCGGGCGGCGACGTGGCGCTCAAGGGCATGGTCTGCCTCGACGAGATCCGCGGGCGCCTGGCCGAGGTCTTCAGCCTCAAGACCTACAAGGTCGACCACGTCGTCCACGGCGCCATCGCCAGCGCCGCGGTCTTCGGCGCCATGCTCGGCGCCACCGAGGAGCAGATCGAGCGGGCCATCGGCATGGTCGTCGCCCACTACATCCCCTTCCGCGCCATCCGCGCGGGCAAGCAGCTCAGCGACAGCAAGGGCGCCAGCGCCGCCATCAGCACCGAGGTCGCCATCCTCAGCATGAAGCGCGCCATGGCCGGCTTCCTCGGCCCGCGCGACATCTTCCGCAACCCCGAGGCTATCTTCCGCATCTTCGAGGGCCCCGGCCAGATGTTCAAGGCCGTGAACGCCACCGACGCGAACACCGACAAGGCCGACGCGAGTCCATTCGACCTCGTCCTGGCAAAGTCCGGCAGCGACTTTGCCGTCATGGGCATGCACTTCAAGCTGGGCCTCTACGAGCACCAGAGCGCGGGCGCGCTGCAGGCCGTCATCGATCTCTTCACCAAGAACCCCGGCCTTCTCGAGCAGGCCGACGGCGGCGCGATCAAGAACATCAACATCGTCGCGTACGAGCCCGCATTTGGCATCATCGGCGACCCCGCCAAGCGCAACCCCACCACCCGTCAGTCTGCCGACCACAGCATGGTCTACATCGTCTCGACGCTCATCCGCAAGGCGCTCGAGAGCAAGAAGGTGAATTGGAAGGACCTCATCCTCACGCCCTACGACTACGACCGCGCCTCGATCCACAACACCGTCACCCGCTCGCTCATGGAGAAGATCACCTTCGAGCACGGCGGCAAGGAATACGACGACAAGTACCCCGACGGCATCCCCACCAGCATGGTCATCACCGACACGAGCGGCAACACGCACGACTCCGGCCTGGTCATGTACCCCGCCGGCCACGCGCGAAACACCGAAGCCGACCTGCACGACATCCTCAAGAACAAGTTCCGCGTCATGGGCTCGCTGGCGGGCGACGCCGACGCGATCGTCGGTCGCTTCGAGGACTTCGCCGGCAAGAGCGCCAAGGACGTCGCGACGGTGCACGACTTCGAGATTGCCTACAAGGACGACTTCGACGACGCGGAGTAACGCTCGTCCTTCACCGGGCCAATTCGGTCAGTGCCGGTTCAACACCCAGAATCGAACGCGTTCTGGAAGGCCAGGAAGTCGAAGAGCGTCAACTCGCCGTCACCGTCGAAGTCGGCGGCAGGATCGCCGACCGCAAACAGGTTCTGGAAGGCCAGGAAGTCGAAGATATCGAGCCTGCCGTTGCCGTCCAGGTCGGCGCGGCAGGCGCCCCCCACCACCGTGGCGGTCAGCCGGACGATCGCTTCGGGGCGGTCGGGATCGTTGCTCACGACACGCAACTCCGTGTCGATCGAGCCTTCGACCGTTGGCAGCAGCGTGATCGGCACGAACTCCGTGGGCGCGCCAGCCGGCACGGTGAACAGCTCCAGCGGCGTATCAAACGGTGGCGGAGCGACCACGCTGAACCGCAGGGGCTGCACGCCGTCGGCGCTCCACAGCGCCACGCTGCCCAGGTTACCGACCGGCAGATCCAGCGTGACTTCGTCGCCCACTTGTACCTCGCCAAAGTTCAGCGAGGCCAGCGTACCGATCTTCGCGGGCACCAACACGTCAAGAAACACGGGCAAATGGCCCAGCGAACCGCCCGGAGCCTCGCGCAGCGCCTCGGCGATGATCGGTCCCACCATGTCGTTCGAAAGGCTCAGCGGCGCATCGAACGAGGTGCCGTCGTTGCCCCACGTGCGGTAGCTGTGGTTCGGATCGTCGAAGGTCGTGCGGCTGAACGTCGCGGCGACGTCGCCGAGATACTCCACGCCGTCGCCATCGAAGAGATCATCGTTGATCAGGATGAAGTCGAACCGATCATCCATTTGCGAGACAGGATCCTGGGTGTGCAGGAAGCGAAAGAGCGAGCTGTTGTTCCACGAGCCCGGGCTGGCAATCGGATCAAAGAAGCGGCCATTATTGTCGGCGCGGCTCTCGATCAGGAATTGGTACGCGTCTTCGCTCGACGTCTGGATGTTGAAATCACCCAGCAGCATGATGTGCGTGCCTTCAGAAAGATTCTCCGCATCGGCGCGGATGGCCTGGGCCTCGGCTTCGCGGCGAGCTCGGTCGCTGCCCGACGTGCCCGCCTTCATGTGGGTGCTGTAGAGGCTGATGATCGGCGTGTCGTAACCCGCCAACGCCAGGTCATAGCGCATGGTGTTCCGTGGCGGCAGGGGCGAGGTGCCGCCCATGGATGCAACGACGGCGTCGCGAACGACCACGCGCGACGTGCGATACACCATCGCACTGTCGGTCGTGGGGCCATCGATGAATGGCGCCAGCGCCCAGTCCTGGCCGCCGCGTGGATCGGCATTGAGAATTCCAGCCAGCCGGCTGGCCGCGGCACTGCCGGTCACTTCCTGCAGCACGAGCACGTCGGGCCGAAGCGATCTGCCATCGAACTCGTCGAAGAGGGCGGTCCGCAGCGCGACGTTGCGATCGGCATCGGTGCCACTGAAGTTCGTGAGGTTCCACGTCGCTACGCGAAGCTGTGCTTCGGCGGCGGTGGCCACCGCAAGACAGGCAGTGAAGCACCCCAAGCTGCCGGCTCTGATCATCGAATCCTCCTCTGTGCCGCCATTGTACAATGCAACGGCGTCCGCCACGGCTGCCCACCTGCTGGTGCAGGGAACTTTGCTCGATTTTCATATACTCCAAGGTCCGAAGACAACGCGGAGGTCCCGCCATGTTCTCCAGGCTCAATGAAGTGATGCTCAAGGCACTCATCGTGGTGTTGCTGCTGCCGGGCATTGTTCGGGGTCAGGAGGCGGTCGAGGCGGCCAGCTGGCACCAGGTCGACCAGGCCCTTGTGATGGCACTCCTGGCCGAGCTGCCCACGAATCGGGCGGGCCATCGCACGCCCGAAGACGTCGCGGGACTGCAGCAGACAGAAGAGTTCGTCTTGGGAAAGTTGGAGGCCCTGGGGCTCACGCCCCACACGCAGGAGGTCGAGCGGCCCGATCGCTTTGCGCGGCTGACCCCTGAAGAGGCCCCCACCCCTCGGAACATCTGGGTGGATTTGCATGGCGAAGGTGAGTCCGCCAACGAATGGCTGGTGCTCATGGCCCACATGGATGCCGTCGTTGGCAGCCCCGGGGCCGACGACAACGGGACCGGCGTGGTTGCCCTCCTCGAGGCTGCCCGACTACTCAAGGATCGTCCCCGCCAGCGAAGCGTCCGACTGCTCTTTACGACGCTCGAGGAGATTGGCCTCGTAGGCGCTCGCCACCACGTGACCGAGCACATCGAGCCAGCCGTGGATCGAGGTGAAATGTCGATCTTCGGAGCCGTCTCGCTGGAGATGCTCGGCTACTACAGCGACGAGCCCGGCAGCCAGCGCTCACCCCTCCCGCCGATGGAAGGATTCCAGCAGCCAGATCGCGGCAACTTCCTGGCGATCCTGGGTGTCAAGCGTCATCAGCCATTCACGACGGCCTTGGCAGCGGCCATGGAGCGTGCCGAGCCCGAAGCCGACGTCGTGAGGATCGACATGTTCGTTGTTCCACCCCCCGACCTCATGCGCTCGGACCATGCCGAGTTCCTGATCCGCGGCTGGCCGGGTGCAATGCTGACCGACACCGCGAACTTCCGCAACCCCCACTACCACACCCCGGGAGACACGGCGGACACCCTTGATCCAATGCGATTCGCCCGGGCCGTGTCTCAGGTCATCGGGGCTGCCAATGAACTGCTCGATCCTGCTCCGGCTGAAGCGGAGCTCGACAAAAAGCACGACGCCGAGACACCCTGAGGCATCGCAGCGCCGCGCTCTCTCTCCAACCGGTATTCGCGAGTCAGGCCGACAGCCGTACTCAGTTGTGCGTCTTGATCTCGCTGATCAGTGAATCCATCGCGGCATCGAGTTTTTCGCGAGACTCGTACACTCCGCGGACGATCTCTTCGCGGACGCGGACAACCAACTCGGCACGAATCTCCCCAGCGTCGCGGCCTGCCTGGGCTGCGGGGGAAAGCTCAACCCGGTCTGGCTCACGGCGAGGGGAATGCGCCGCACGGCCCGGCTGATCGGCAGATGCCGGGGCCTGACGCTTGGACGGCCGAGGCTCAATGTCCCGGGCGTGGCCCCCCGAGTGGATATGGCCAATGTCTGACATGGGGCGTGATCTCCGAACAGAATCTCTCGAACGCATCAAAGGAACAACCCCTCTCTCTTACCGGCGGCGGCAAGGGCATAACGTCAGGAACCCAGTGGCCCCCTTCGATCGAACACATCCGTGCCTTGCATGTGGACGGCAGTTCCCTTGCCGTCCGACCACCGCTCTCTCTTGTCCCAAATTCCATGCTTGGGACAGCAGGAATATCGTCCGACTCGGCACGACCGCTACAAAGATCACCCCGAAGGCCAAGAATGGCTCAAGTCGCCCTCAGAGGCCGCCAGAGCGGATTTCATGACTCGCCAGTATCGTCAAAGGGCCTTGCATGGCGTCCGAGCGGGATAAATTAATTTGACTTCAGCCCAGACGATGAACGGAAACAGTTAGGGTATGCGAATGAGTTATCAGGACAACCGAGTAGCTCGTGCGGCGCTCATCCTCGTTTGCACGGCGATGACGACGATTTCGAGCTGCGCTTCGGCTCCTGCACCCGAGCCCGGCATCGACCCAGAGGAAGGCCGATCGCTATTTGGAGGAGGTTCGACTCGCGAGTCCGGCGATTGGACCATCGTCCTGGCCGCCTTTCGCGGGCAAGAGGCAGCCCAGGCTGCCCAGTTTGCTCTTGGCCGCGTGACGGGCGAGGGCGGGCTCTCCGGTGCCAGGCTCGAGGAGCGGGGCGAAGCGATCATCCTGACGTACGGTCGATTCAGCGGGCCGGACGATCCGCGCGCGGCGGCCGAACTCAGCATGATCCGCCAGGTCGAGATCCAGGGCGTCCAGCCATTCGAACAGGCCCTGCTGACGCCGCCCCAGCCGGTTCCCGGGTCGAATCCGCAGTACGACCTGCTGAATGTTCACAGGGCATACGGCTCGCAGTATGCCTACACACTCCAGATCGGCAGCTATGGCCGAAGCGATGGCCGGTCTCCGAGCGAAGCCGAACGCGAAGACGCCCGCCGGGCAGCGGAGCGAGCCGTGGCGACGCTACGAAGCGAGGGAGAGCAGGCCTTCTACTTCCACGGACCAAATTACAGCAGCGTGACCGTGGGCCTGTTCCGCGCCGAGGACGTTGATCCGCAGACGGGAATGCGAAGCGCGGCCTTCTATGACCTGCAGGCGAAGTTCCCCTATAACCTGCTCAACGGGGCCCAACGCACGGTCAAACTCGAGGGTTCGACTGCACAGGCACAGCGCAGCGTCCTGGTGCGAATCCCCACGCGATAACCGGGCTACCGCGCCGATCCGACGAACTGGATCCATCGAGGCTCGATCTCGAAGCACCGCCATTGACCATCGGGCGTCCTCTCCCAGTGCAAGCGCCACCATGAATAGTGCGTGCGGCCGAAAGACTCGACGTCGACCCCGACCCGGACGAGCGTTCGCCCCACGTTGGGACCATCAAGCGTCGCCTGCCTGTCATGGATCTCCCAGTCCGTGATGCGGTATCGGCCCTGCAAGCGATACTCGGCCTGATCCATGATCTCGGCGAGGCCCTCGATGGATCCAAGAGCTCGCTCGATGTCGCCAGACGCTCGCAGGCTGGCATCCTCGGTCAGCAATCGATTGAGCGATGCCATATCGACCGTGGCCGTCGCAGCGATCAACGCCGCGGTGCGTTCCAGCAGGCGTTCTCGCTCGGTAGTCACCATCGACGCGGCGGCGTACACCCCGGCGGCGACGGCCGCGAGCACGACGGCAATCAACAAGCCCCGGCGCCGTTGCCCCCGGCTCGCGAACGCAATCGCAGCAACGATGGCCAGGATCGCCAGGACCACGACCGGGATCAAGGGCTGCTCGAACAGGAAACGCTCGAGAAGCGGAGCCGAAGGAAGCGGATCGATGGCAGGCGCCTGGAGCATGTCGTTCATCGCGGTCCTGGCCTCCTCCGGGATCCTTGCGGCGCCAATAGCAACCAACGCCGACGGTTCCAGCATATTCCGCTGAAGAGCCGATGCATGTCGGTACGCCCGTCCGGTCCGGAGTGATGCTGATGTCCCCTGCCCCAGACCCAAATCTGCTGGATCGAAACCTCCGTGCGCTCGCCAGGTCATCGCCCCCAGCGGCACACGCCGTCGCTGCCGCAACCGCCAGGCAGGACGCCGAATTCCTGCCCACGCCCGACGACGTACCCACGTGCCGGATCCGGGTAGACGGCAAGGAGAGACTGCTGGCCTCTTCCCGGCATCCGATGCGAGAAGCGGATCGGCTCGCCGAGCAAGCCGATCCGCTCCAGGCGGCTCTGTTTGCCGTTCCGGGCTTCGGGTTGGGCTATCACGTCGATGCCATTTCGCATCGCGTCGGGCAGGCCGGTCTGGTCCTGTGCTTCGAGCCCGACGTCGAACTGCTTCGCGCCGTGCTCGAGCGCGTCGACCACACCGCGTGCTTCGAAACCGGTCGCGTCCTGCTCCTGCACCAGGCCGAGAGCAGCGATGCGATCTCGGCCAGCATCCGAAGCCTCGAAGGCGTGCTGGCCCTGGGCGTGCGCTTCCTCAACCATCCCCCAAGTGCCGGGCGCCTGGGCGAAGAAGGGGAGCGATTCACCAAGCGGCTCGTGGACGTCATCTCGGCGGCCAAGACATCGGTCGTGACCAAGCTGGTGCAGACCGAGAAGACGCTCGTCAACACGCTGGCAAACGCGTGGAGCTATGCCTCGAACCCCGGCATCAACGACCTCGCCGGTGTCCTCCGCGGCGCGCCCGCCATCGTCGTGAGCGCTGGTCCGAGCCTGGCCGAGAACATGGAGGAACTCGCACGCCCGGGCATCCGTGAGCGCGCCTGCATCATCGCTGCACAGACGGTTCTCAAGCCCCTGCTGGCACGGGGCATCAAGCCCCACTTCGTGACCGCCCTGGATCACCACGACATCAGCCGCAGGTTCTACGAGGGACTGTCCGCGAGCGACGTCGAAGGCGTCACCCTGGTCGCCGAGCCCAAGTCCAACCCGGCTATTCTCCGCGCCTGGCCCGGCGCGGTGCGGATGCCGGCCGATGAGGTGCTCGATCGTTTGCTTGGCGATTCATCCCACGCGACGATCCAGGCCGGTGCCACCGTGGCCCATCTCTCGTATTATCTGGCGCGATACCTGGGCTGCGATCCGGTGATCCTGGTCGGCCAGGATCTTGCCTACACCGACGGCCTCTACTACGGGGCCGGTGCGGCCATCCACAACGTCTGGGCTGGTGAACTGGGTGAGTTTCGCACGCTCGAAATGATGGAAGCCGAGCGGCTCGGACGCGGTCGGCGGATGCTGCGACAGACAGTCGATCGCGACGGCATGCCGATCGCAACCGACGAGCAGCTCCAGAACTACTTGATGCAGTTCGAACGGGCATTCGCCGAAGACGAAGGCAAGGGGCGAACCGTCATCGATGCGGGGCGTGGCGCGGCAAAAGCCCACACGGTGCCCATGTCGCTGGCGCAGGCCCTGGATGAGCATGGCGCCGAGATCCGCCTGCCCCCGCACGGGGGGGCGAGCCCCATCAACACGACGGTCGAGAACGCACTGGGTTCGGCTGCCGAGCAATGCGACTCGCTGGCGAGTATTTCGCGCCGTGCCCGAACGATGGTCCAAGAGCTGGACGCCTTCGGTGAAGCTGATGCGATGAACGACGCCGTTCGGAAGATCCACGAATTGCGTGACGAGGCGCAATCGCTTCAACCTGCATTCTGGCTGACGCACCTGCTGAACCAGACCGGAGGGCTGCGACGCGCCAAGCGTGATCGGGCAATCGCAATTCAGTATGACGGGGCCGACGAGCGGCAACTCCAGTCCCAGCGCATTGCACGAGATGCGGAGAATCTCGAGTGGCTCGCCGATGCGGCCGAGCGGATGGCATCGCTCCTGCGGGAAACCGACCGTGAGCACGAACTGCCTGCGGTCGCATCACCAGCACGCAACATCGAGGGCACATTGCCCGCGATCGTGTGGTTTGATCCGCAACACGGCGGCCTCAACCTGCGTGCCACACAACAACGGGATCTGCTGGCGCCTCGGGCTTCTGGCATGGGCCTTGGCGAGATCACCCTCCAGGCGCTCGCACGGTGCAACCGCGTGTCCGAAGTCGTGCTGATCACAACGGATCTTCCGGCCGCAAATACCCTGGCAGCTCGCGCTCCGGCCGGTCTCCGGGTCACCGTTCGACCCGCCAGCCTCGGCACCGAGCAACGCCGGCAAGCCATCGCGGCAGCCCGGGCGTTCTGTGCCTCGAGCTTCCGTGGCGGCCTGGCATCTCTCACGCCACACGACGAGGCGTTCGATCCCCATGCAACCTTGGCAGTCGTCAATGAACTGGGGGCGTGCGGGGCGCTGATCCTCGGCGCCGACTGGTCGCTCCTCGATGCGGGTCTTACGGATCGAGTGGCAGAGCGTCTGCTTGCCGATCCCCAGGCACGGCACGTCTCGTTCGCACAAGCGCCAGCCGGGCTGGCTGCGTGTGCGTTGGCTCAACCCGCGATCGCGGAGATCGCGGAGAACCCGATGGCCGGTGCGGTCGCCACGATCGGCGGCCTGATCTCCTACACACCCCACGCGCCGAGGCCCGATCCGATCGCTGGCGATATCTGCGTACAGGTCGACCCCGCGATTCGAGACCTCGGACGTCGCCTCATCCTCGACAGCAGCGACCGCATCGCCGTACTCATGCCAGCAATCGAACAGGCCGCAGAAGGCCAGCTCTCGCTCCAGTCGATTGCGCAACTCGCGGACACCGCGCCGCAGCGCCCGACGCACCTCCGCGTCTTGTTGAATGAAGCGCCAGATGATGACCTTCGGCAACGCGTCGTCGCCTTCGCAAGGGGAGCACCTGACGCTGCGATCACCTTGGATTGCGAGCAGTTCGGATTCGGTGCGTTCGCTCACGAGTTGTCAGATCAACTGGCCGGCGTCGGAGCCGCCTGCGTCCACGTTCGCACCGGGCTCACCCTCGGTTCGGAAGAAGTCGAGCGACTGCGAGCCAGCGAGGTCGACATCATCAGCGTCGATGTTGGCGATCCACACTTCCCGCCTCCGGTCGAGGATTTACTTCCCGAGCTGTCGTCGGGGCTGACGACCCCCTGGATCGTGCCACGGCTGCACCGCAACCACGCGATGCTGCCCACGCTGCTCCAGCAATACGACGAAGCGATCCTGAAATATGGCGCAGCGGTCATAGTTCCAGACCCCATGCATGACGCCGGTGGACGACTGGCGCCGCTGCCCATGCCAGAGTTGGCCAAGCGTCGGCTGGCTCGCGAGGACAGGCAGACAGAGTCAGCGGCGATCGCTCACGCGGAGGGTGGCGTATGAGCGGGCGAGGTCGCCCACCCGCCATCGCCGTCATCCTCGCCCGCAAGGGAAGCAAGGGCCTTCCGGGCAAGAACCGCGCGCTCGTTGGCGGCAAACCCTGCGTGACGTGGACCTGCGACCTCGCGCGGAGAACGCCCGGCCTCTGGCGGATCGGCGTCTCCACCGACGACCAGGAGATCGCTCGTCTCGCGATGGAAGCCGGGTTGGAGTTCTGGCCTCGCCCCGCCGAACTCGCCAGCGATGCCGCAACGATCGATGCCGCCGTGCGTTCCGCGCTGGTTCGTGCCGACGAAACCGAAGCCGTCCCAGACAATGCCGCCGTTGCCATCCTGTATGCGAACGTACCGGTGCGACCGCCAGACCTTCTCGAGCGTGCGATTGCCCGGTTTATCGAGAGCGAATGCGACAGTGTCCAGAGCTATGCCCTAGTCGGAAAGCACCACCCAACCTGGACCGCCCGCGTGGATCAGGCAGGGCTGGTTACGCCCTGGCAAGGCAAGCAGCTGTTCGGCGGGGTCTTCCGGCGGCAGGACCTGGAGCCGGCCTACGTGCCCGATGGTGGCGTGATCGTGGTCCGTCGGTCGGTGCTCGATGCCGCCGCAAACCATCCCGAGCATCCACATGCGTTCCTGGGCGTGGATCACAGGGCCGTGACCACAAGGCCGGGCGAAGTCATTGACATCGATTCGGCCATCGATCAGGCCGTCGCCGATCAGGTCCTCCAACAACGCCCGGCCGAGCGTTCCTGATCGTCGCTCGTCGCTCACCCGCCTACAACTGAGGCCCATGCGAGTCTTCTGGATCTTCTCGTTGCCTCGGAGCGGCTCCTCGGTCACGGCCTATGCCGCGGCGCACGCCTTGGACTGCCCTGTTGCGGACGAGCCCCTGGGCCCGTGGGATCGTACGGGCGAGCCCTACAACTACCCGGCAAGCCAGGCGGAACTGGTCAAGGCGCACCTGGCGGGGCAGTGCATGCTCGAAGATCCAACGACCATTGCGCTGGCCGCACGCGTCCTGCGAGAGATTGCCGGCGGGTCCGACACGCTGGTCGTGAAGCATCCGCACCTGCGGCCGCCGCCCGAGCAATTTCGACGTGCGTTCCCGGATCACCACGCCGTCTGGCTCGCTCGAAACCCACTCACACGCCTGAATAGCCTGTTCGCCCGCGGCTGGACCAACGCCCTGAGGCCGAATTACGAGTTGGAGCACTACAAGGCATTCGCCGCCAACTGGGCAGCGTCGCAATCGCCGCTCACGTTCGAGCTCTTTCGAACAAAGCCCGACAGGTTCTTCGCCAAGCTCTTCAAGGCATGGGGGCTGCGAAGGGACGCGGACCGAGTCGCCCGGGCCGTGGCATATTGCAAAGGGCACTACCACGGTTCATCCAAGGAACTCGAGGACCGGACGCCCGAGTCAGCGCCTAGTGAGCAGTCTCGTGCCCTGCCCGAAGAGGCGATCCGAATCTACCTGTCCGACCCGCAGATATTGAAGATGATGAAGCGCAATCGTTGGCCCAGGAAGCCGGAAGCCTACCTGGATCAACCGTTATCGTGATTCCACGAACCGCACGGGGATGGCTGCCCAGGGCCGCCAGGTCGCTGGATCATGATCCCACCAAAGCAGAGTTTCATCGGCCACGGGCGCCGCAATTTCGCCCGTGCCCGGCAGCGGTTGCTCGAGTTCCTCAAACCGGATTTGCTCGCCCATGTGGCCAAGGCTCTCGAGCAACTCGAGCACGGCTTCGGGCGAGGTCGCGGTTTCGGCAACGGTCACCAGTGGCGTCGCGGCCATGACGACCTCGATCTGGCCAAGCGGACCGCGTGCCGCAGAGAGCAAGGTGTCTCCGGCAGATTCCTGGCCGGGAAGGCGGGCATGGTCCGGGGTCGACAGGGCCGCCACGAGTTCTGGACGAGCGTCTCGCAATCGCCAGGAAGCATCGATCGGCCGCGCCGTGATCCGTGCCGCGGCGTCCAGAGATGCCTGGGCGTCCCGGGCACCAATGACGATCATCAGCCGCCCCTCTCGGGCCAACTCAAAGGCTTGTTCGAACGGCATGTCGAAACGTGCCTTCAGGATCTCACTCGCGGATGGCGTGTGCTCGCGTGGGCTAACAGCGGGAATCGACGGAACCGCGGCAGCGTACGAGGGCGGATCAACGATCGGCGCGACGTCTGGAGCAGGCGCCTCGTCGTCTGGTTCTTCAAGGGCGAGGGTCGAGCCTGGCTGCGGCGCAGGGTTCGCAGCCAGGAACGGATAAAGCTGCCACGCCCCGAACACCAACGCCAGACCTGCGGCGACCGCCATGGCGGGCTTGAACCACCTCGGCATGGCGGAGAAAGAAAACGCCTCGTCATCCGCCATGCCTGCACCCGCACGCGGACCATGGCTTGCCAGGTCAGACAAATCCAGCAATGCCTGCCGTTCGTGTTCTTCCAGAACGGCCTCGGCAACCGATCGTGGCGGTGCGGGCGTTTCGAGCGACCCCAAGGCAGCTCGATCGACACGCATGGCGTCCAGGAGCGACGCAAGCCGCGCGTCGCGATTCCGCGCATCGACCACGCGAGCGATGCTCGAACCAGGCGCCGCCGTGGCAATCTGGCCGGCATCCGCCTCGATCCAGTCAAGCAGGTCCGATTGCGAAACGTCAACGGGCAGATCGCGATCAGGATGGAAACCCGCAGGCATCATGCACGTCCCTCCCGCCCGGTGTGCGGTTGGTCGATCGATCGAGACGTTGCAGCTTCCACGGCCTCACGCAGAGCCAGCCTGGCGCGGAACAGCCGGCTCTTGATCGTTCCAACTGGTACTCCGAGTACTTCGGCCAACTGCTCGTACTCCAATCCCTGCACATCTCGCAACACCAGCACGACACGGTGTTCTGCCTGGAGACCATCGAGCGCCGCAGCAACCTGGCGCCGTCGAAGGCCCGCATCGACAGATTCGTCTCCAGATTGGACGCGTGAACGGCCTTGAGGTTCCCCGTCCTCGGGCCACGGCACACGGCCGCGGGAGCGGACGTTATCGGAACGTATCCTGGAGTAACACGCATTGGTCGCGATCCGATGGAGCCAGGTGCCCAGCGAAGAGCGGCCGTCGAATCGCTCCAGACCCGTCAGGGCCTTGACCAGAGTTTCCTGGGTGAGTTCTTCGGCATCGTCCCGGTTGCCCAGCAAGCGAAGGCACAGGGTGTAGATGCGTCGCTGGTAGCGTTCCACGATCTCCGTGGCCGCTCCGCCATCCCCGGCTTTGGCCCGTTCGATGAGCTGGGTCTCGTCGTCTGGCACGCCCGCATTGCCCCTCATGCTGCCCCTGAGCCCAATCCGCGGATCGGTTGAGTGTAGTCGACGGCTGCGAACACACCCCTACGAGATTATTTTGGTCTTATTCGGGTTATCACGTATTGATTGTTAAGCAATATTGTGGAAACTGTGCAATGGTTACGGGACACTTTGTTCCGCCGTGGGGAGTCAGCCAGATGTCGGTACGGTTGCCGAACACCGCGAGTCCATAAAGGGGCCGAGGCGCGTGATTGCGCGCCGACTTCGGAACGCTGGCGCTGCCCGCCCAGCGTCTCGGAAGGTCAGGCCTCGGTGGCCGCGAGTGCTGGTCGAGACCTTGCGGAGACACGATGAAGGGGAGGTTCGCTATGCGAACTGTGCTGTCTATTGCTCTTGCCTGCGGCATCGCCGCACCCGCGCTCGCCCAGACCACGCTCATCGACGACGGATTCGAGGACTATGCCGTTGGTTCCGCCGTCGCCGGACAGGGCGGCTGGGACTTGTGGCCGGGCGGGGCCGATGCCTTCGTGAGCGACGTCGAAGCCGCCTCGGGCTCGAACTCGTTCCTCGCCGACCAGTTCGAGACCGACGTCATCTACCGGATGCGTGACGGGAGCGGCACGCCCATCGCGACCAGCGGCCAGTGGACGTTCTCCTGCCAGACCTACATGTCTTCGGCCGCCATCGGCGATTTCTACGTCATCATCCTGAACCAGTTCAATGACGCCGATCCCGGTAGCAGCAACTGGTCCATGCAGGTTCGCCTGGGCACGATCGACCTTACCGTCGAGAGCCAGTTCGACGGAAACACGACCGACCTGATCCTGGACGAGTGGGTCGAACTCCGGGCCGAGATCGACCTGGATGCCGACACGTTCGACATCTACTACAACGGCGTCGCGTTCGCTGAAGACCTGATCTGGAGCGAGAACGTCTCGGGTGGCGGTCTGACGCAGATCGACGTGCTCGACCTCTACGCGCCCAACGCCAACCCGACGTACATCGACGACGTCAAGCTCGTCGAGGCCGATGGCGGTGGCTGTCGGGCCGATCTCGACGGCGATGGGTCGCTGACGATCTTCGACTTCCTGACCTTCCAAAACCTCTTCGATGCGGGCGATCCGCTTGCCGATTTCGACGGCGACGGCGCCCTGACCATCTTCGACTTCCTGACCTTCCAGAACGAGTTCGATGCCGGCTGCGGCTAAGCGTTTCGTGGTTCGTACCCGTTCCAGCAACGGACGGGTGAAGTCCTGACAGGCTTCCTTTCTCGGGTGCGGACGTGCGACCTCTTCGTGGGCCGCACGTCCGCTTTTGCGTGCGGCTCGTCCGCACCCCTACACTGACGCCCTTCAGACAACCCCCGCCGCACCAGCCAAGAGGAGCCTGCGACCATGTTCGATTCCGTCACCGTCAAGAAGTCCGGCCAGGCCGAGGCCATCGTCGTGGGCATCATGAAGGGCAAGGGCCTGGGCGCCGGGGCGAAGAAGCTGGACGCGGATGGCACGCTGGCGGCGGCCGCCAAGCGCCCCGAGGCCACGGGCGAACTCGGATCGATCGCGGCGGCGTTCCCCAAGGGCAAGCCGGCGACGCGCGTGCTGCTGCTCGGCCTCGGCGACGCCAAGGACCTCACCATCGACGGCCTTCGCAACGCCGTCGCCGCGGCGGGCCGCCAGCTCTCGGCCGCCAAGGTCACCGGCGTGGCCTTCGAGCTCGACGACGCCATCGCCGCGGCCAAGCTCGACGAGAACGACGCCTTCACCGCCGTGGGCGAGAGCCTGGGCCTGCTCAGCTGGCGTTGCGAGACCTTCCGCGGCACGGCCAATCCCTCGAGCGCCAAGCCGAAGCTCGCCATCATCGAGTCCAAGGCCGCGCGCACGAAAGCCCTCCAGCTCGGCCTCGGGCTCGCCGAGGGCGCGAACTTTGCCCGCACGCTCAGCCAGACCCCGCCCAACGTCGCCACGCCCGCGTGGATGTTCGCCGAGGCCAAAAAGCTCACCAAGCACGGCCTGAAAGTCACGGCGCTCAAGGGCGACGCCCTCAAGCGCGAGAAGATGGAAGGGCTCATCAACGTCGGCAAGGCCAGCGAGAACGAGCCCCACCTGATCCGCATCGAGTACACGCCCGCGGGGGCCGCGTCCAAGACCAAGGCCAAGCCCATCGTCCTCGTCGGCAAGACCATGACCTACGACTCGGGTGGCCTCTCGATCAAGGTCGGCGGCGGCATGGTGGGCATGAAGCGCGACAAGGACGGCGGCTGCGGGGTCATGGGCGCCATGCTGGCCATCGCCAAGACGATCAAGCCCAAGGTCCCCGTCGTCGCGCTGCTCTGCTCGGCCGAGAACGCCATCAGCGACGAGGCCTACCGCCCCGACGACGTCCTGACCTTCCGCAACGGCGTCACGGTGGAAGTGACCAACACCGACGCCGAGGGCCGCCTGGTCCTGGCCGACGGCCTGTGCTACGCCTGCGACAAGGAGAAGCCCGCCGCCATCGTCGACGTCGCCACGCTGACGGGTGGTGTTGTCGTTGCGCTCGGCTCGACGTTCGCCGGCATGTGGTGCGACGACACGAAGCTGCGCGAGAAGGTCCAGGCCGCCAGCGACGCCAGCGGCGAGCGCGTCTGGCGTCTGCCCCTCCACCGCGAATACCGCGACATGATGAAGAGCCCCATCGCCGACATCATCAACAGCAACCCCAACCGCAAGGCCCACCCCATCCAGGGCGCCGCCTTCCTCAGCTACTTCGTCGACGAGACCATCCCCTGGTGCCACCTGGACATCGCCGGCACCCACGCGGTCGAGGGCGACGAGGGCCCCTACATCAAGGGCCCAACGGGCTTCAGCGCCCGCCTGCTGGCGCGCCTGGCGCAGCAATGGTGATGTACGCCTACCGGCTCTGCTGGTGGAAGGCCAGGTCGATCCACGCGTCGATGCGGCCGGCCTCCTCGCGGATGAGCATCCAGCGGCGCGTCGCGGCGGCCTGGGCCTGGCGGACCAGCAGCCGGGTCAGGGGCCCGCGGAGCGCGGGCGGGGCCACCCGGGCCAGCCAGCGCAGCGGCTTGAGGCCGTAGCGCACGAGCATCTCGTCCTCGAGGCTCACGAACGCTGCGGCGCGGCCGACGTCGCCCTGCCGACCGCTGCGCCCGAAGAGCTGGCGGTCGATGCGGCGCTCGTGGTGCCGCTCGACGGCGAGCACGAGCAAGCCCCCTGCCTGGCGCGCGGCGGCGTCGAGCTTGATGTCGGTGCCGCGGCCGGCCATGCTCGTGGCCACGGTGATGGCGCCCGCGTTGCCGGCGGCCTGGACGATGGCGGCCTCCTCGGCCTCGTGCCTGGCGTTGAGCACCTTGCATGGCAGGCCGCCCTCGGCCAGCAGGGCGGCCAGGCGCTCCGAGTCGCTGACCGAGCGCGTGCCGACGAGGACGGGCTGGCCGCGCGCATGGGCCGCTCGCGTGGCCTGTGCCACCGCATCGAACTTGGACCGCTGGTCGTCGAAGGTGCGGTCGCGCTCTTCGATCCGCACGACGGGTCGGTGCGTGGGCACGCGCACGACCCGCAGCCCGTAGGTGCGCCACAGCTCGGGGGCCACCTCCCAGCCCGTCCCGGTCATGCCGGCCAGCGACTGGTAGCGGGCGAAGTAGCGCTGGTAGCTGACGCGGGCGGCGGTGTGGCGACGCTCGCTGGGCTCGAGCCCTTCCTTCACCTCGACGGCCTGGTGCAGGCCCAGCTGCCACTGGCGGCCCTCGAGCACGCGGCCGGTCGAGCGATCGACGATGACCACCTCGCGCTGGCCCTTGGTGTTCTGGCGGACGATGTAGTCGTCGTCGCGCCGATGCAGCACCAGGGCCGACAGCGCCTGCACGACCAGCTCCTCGCGCCGGCGCGGCCCGGCCCAGAAGGCGGGGAGGCGGCGCGCTTCGTCCTGCACCAGCTCGGCCAATCGCTGGCGGCCCGCCTTGGTCAGCGACACCCGGTGCGTCCGGACGTCGGCCACGTAATGGCGATCGGGGTCCAGGGCCCGAGCGAGCTCGATGCCCGCGGCGTATCGCTCGGCGGCATCGGCGCCGACGCCCTCGCCGGCGGGCAACGCGATGATCGCCGGCGTCGCGGCTTCGTCGATCAGGACGCTGTCGGCCTCGTCGATGATGGCCGCGTGCAACCCGCGCTGGACGACCTCGCCCGTCCAGGCCCCCGCGTCGTCGGCATGCGTCACGGCGTCGAGCACGCTCGAGGTCACGCTCGGTGAGAGCGGCTGCGCCAAGCGATCGCGGAGGAAATCGAAGATGAACTGCTTGTCGGCCCCGTAGGTGACGTCAAGGTCGTACTGGGCGCGACGGTCGGCCTTCTTCATGCCGTCCTGCAGGACGCCCACGCGAAGGCCCAGCCGGGCATACGCGCTCTCGCACAACTGGGCGTCCCGGCGGGCGAGGTAGTCGTTCACGGTCGCCACGTGCACGCCGCGGCCGGTCCAGCCCGCCAGCGCCGCGGGCAGGATCGCCGTCAGCGTCTTGCCCTCGCCGGTTGCCATCTCTGCGATGGCGCCGCCACGAAGGACCAGGGCCCCCATCACCTGCTCTGGGTACAGCGTCAAGCCGGTCGTGCGGCGGACCGCTTCGACGCCGACGGCGTAGGCCTCGCGGAGCGCGTCGCCCTGCAGGCTGGATCGCTCGCGCGCGACGCGATGGGCGTGCTGGCGAACCGCTTCGACGCGCTGGTCCAGGGCCGCCTCGCTCAGATCGCTCATCGCTCCCGCGGTCTCGATGATGGCGCTGGCCAGCGTGCGTTCCTGCTGGTTGACGCGTCGGCGGACGACGCGGCCCTGCAGACCGGCGGCGATGCGATCGAGGCCCTCCAGCGGCTCATCGCGGCGTTCGCCGTGCGCCAGCGCGGGCCACAGGCGTTCGGCTCGCGGCGTATTGGCGGCGGCGCCTACCACCAGCTGCGACCCTCAAAGAACTGCGTCGCCCGCCGCCACCATCGCGCACCCAGCGGCCGACGTGGACCTTCCAATCGCACCGATGCCCGCACGCCCGGGGCGGCGGCGGCCGAAACGTCGGCCATCGCCAGATCGACCACGAAGCTGGGCGTCAGGGCGACGCTGCGATCGGTCTGGCGCGGATCGGTCGTGATGCCACCCCCCGATTGGGCCGCGAGCGCGGCGCTGCTCAGCTCCTTGGAGCCAAGCGGAGCGATGCGCTCCACGCCCGCCTCGATGACGCGCCCCGGCTCGCTCGCCAGGCGGACCTGCGCCTGGACGTCTGATCGATCCTGGCCACGGAACACGAACGCGTGGTCACGGTCAGCCACCATGGCCCGTACCAGCAGATCGTCTTCGCTCACCACCATGCCCAGCGCGGTGCCCCTTGGCACGAAGCTGCCGATCATGGCCCGAAGGTCGGTCGAGGTCTGGCCGCTCATGGGCGAGACGACGCCCGAGACCGGCGCCACGACTTCGAGGTTGGCCAGGCGGCGTTCCAGCCGGGCGACCTGCGAATCCACGAGCGTGACCGCCTGGCGGAACTCTTCCTGCTCGGATGGCGGACGCTGGAGCGATGCACGAAACTGCGTGCGTGCCTGCTCCTGTCGGGCACGCAGCGCATCCAGTTCGGCACGCAGGGCGGGATTCTCCAGCCGCGCCACCAACTGGCCCTCCGCGACCGCATCGCCCGGATCGACCAGCAACTCGGCGAGCACGCCGCCCTCGAGCGTCCGCAGGCCGCCCATCCGGGCAGGCTCGACGGTGGCCACGGCGTACGTGGGCGTGGGCAACGGGATGAGCAGGATTGGCCCCAGCACCAGCGCCAATACCGCGAACGTCACCGCCAGGGCGCGGCCCCGATGGCCCTCGAGCTTGGGATCGCTGATCAGGAAGCCGGTGGTCTTGACGACCGGGTAGACCAGCCAGATGGCGCCCATCGCCACCGCAAGCGCCACGCCCAGCGTCAGGTACTTGCTGGCGATGACCAGCAGGATCGCGACCGCGACGAAGATGCGATACGGCATCGCGAGCATGCCGTAGATCGCCAGCAGCCACCCCTCGCCGAGCGAACGAATGGCCGGGCCCCGTGCCGCCTTGATGCCAAATGCGTACCGCTGGATGAGATACTTGAGCATCTCCCGTGATCGCTGGGCCAGGTTGGGCGTGCCGGTCAAATCGCTGAGGACGTAGTAGCCGTCATACCGCAGCAGCGGATTAAGATTGAACACGAACGTGCTGACGCCCGAGACCAGCATGACCTGATAGGCAATGCTCTGGAGGATGGGATCCCCACCCACCGCCCAGTAGATCGCGCACGCCGCGGCGATCACGGTCTCGGCCAGCACGCCCGCAAGCGAGACGCACACCCGGGGCCAGACCCGGGCGAACCGCCACGCGCTGCTGGCCTCGCAGTATGGCAGCGGCAGCACGTATGCGATCATGATCACGCCGATCTCGGTGCTGCGACCTCCAAACGCCTTGCACGCCATGGCGTGCCCAAGCTCGTGGACGATGCGAAGACCCAGGAAGATCAACCCAAGCGTCACGAGCGTCGTGGGCGCGAGCTGCGCAACCGAATTGAGCGCATCGCCAAAGCGATCCGCATTGGCGATCACGAGCGACAATGCCACGAAGACCAGCAGCACCCAGAGCACGCCAGCGGTCGGGCTGAAGAGGGCCCGGCAGAGCTTTTCGTGCCGCCTGAGGAATGGCTCGGGGTTCACGATGGGCACGTGGGGGAACATCCACTTTCCCGTTCGCTTCTGCGTGCGCTGCCGCCGGGCCTTGCTCAGCCGTTGCTCGAGCATCTCCGCATCGAGCGCGCTCTCGCCGAGGACCAACCCGAACAGTTGCAAACGGCTGAGCAGGTCGATGACCTCGCGCTGCGTGGGCGCCGGGTCGCCCAATTGGTCGTTGCACGCTTCCCACGCCTGGTCGACGGTGGTCTTGCCGTCGAGCATGCCAAGGAAGAAGTGGGCACTCTCGCTGACGCGGTAGAACTGCCCGCTGGCCGGATCTTCGACGACGTAGGCGATCGACGGGCCGAAGTGCTGTCGCACCACGCGGGCATGGGCGCTCAGGCGCGGCGTCGTCGGGCCCACGCGATACCAGAGGTCGCTGAACGTCGAAGCGATGTCACGCCCGCGCTGGCCGGCCATGGCGCCCTCCTACCACCACCAGGCCATCTGGGCCCGGTCGATGAGTGGTCGAGCCAGCCGAACCAGCGGCGTGGTCCAGCCGTCATGCAGCCGAGCCCGGCCGGTCATGCCGGGCTTGAGCCACGAGGGCGAATCCCCGTCGATCTCCGCCTCGACCAGGTAGACGTTGCCGCCGCTGATCGCTTCGGCCTGCGGATTCACGCGCACCAGCCGCAGGGGGAGCCGCTGCTCGGGCCGCGCGCGAGGGGCAAACGTGCCGTCCGGCTCGTCGGCGGCACTTTCCAACCGGCGCTGGGCCGCGGCGATGTCGCGCTCGGGGATGCGCAGCACCACCACGTTCTCGTCGCCGACGATCCGCAGCAGGGGCGTGTCCGGCGCGATCGGCGCGTCGAGCCAGGGCTCCAGGTCAGAGCCAGCCACGCGGCCGTCGATGGGCGCCGTGATGCGGGCCTTGTCGATCTCGTACTGCAGCAGGCCGATCTGGGCCTCGAGCTCGCGCAACCGCTCGCTGAGCACCTGCGCCTGCTCCATGCGGCCTCGCGAGAGCTCCGACTCGCGCTGCGTGCGCTGGGCCGCATACTGGGCTTGGAGCTGGGCCAGCGTCGCCTCGCGCTCGGTCGTGTCCATCCGCGCCAGCAGTTGACCCGCCGTGACCGCATCGCCCGGCTTGACACCCACCCACGCCAGATAGCCCTGGTACGGCGGGGTCAGGGCCCGCTGGCCGGCGGCCTTGGTCTCGGCCTGCGCGCTCACGCGGTCTGGAATCGGCAAGGCCGCCAGAACCACGAACACGAGGATTGCCAGAACCCCCACCAGCTTGGCCAGGGTGTGTCGCGGGCCCACGATCGCCGAACCAAGATCCAGGACCCGATCACGAACGACGGCCAGGATGCCTCGATCGGCCAGGCGACGCGTCCACACCGCCGGACCAATGAACTCGGCCACCAATCGCAGCAGGCCCAAGGAGCCCGTGGGAAAAGGGTCGTCCGCATCGCGCTCGAGCACGGCCACGCCAACTAGGTCACCGTCGACGCGGAGCGGCAGGCTCACGATGCTGGATGGCCCGAAGCTGCGCGACAGCTCGCCGTGAGCGCGCACGACGCGGCGCTCTGCGGGCGCCAGGTCATCGCCTTGGGGGTACACCACCTCAATGTCCTGGTCGGCGCACTCGTCCATGGCCGCCTCGAGCGCTTCCACGGCCGGATTGCGACGATCGATCGTGTCGGCGCCGCTGATGGCGATGGCGCGGATGTCGTGGCCTTGCACCAGCCCGACCGAGACGCGCGAGCAGCCAAAGCGTCGCCGCAGCTCGTCGCAGAACAGGCTGGCCATGCTCCTGGCCGATGCGCCCCGCTGGGCGGCGTCGAGCATTTCCAGCGTTTCGCGCAGGCGGGCGGTCCGCTCGGCCTCGGCCAGCGCCCGCTGGCTCCAGAGGAATCCCTCGAAGCCCTCGGCCGCGGCGAGCAGCGCGCGCTCGCCCATCGCCGCGGGTTGCTCGTGGATCGGGCTGAGCACGACGCACGCGCCCTCGGCCTGGCCGAGCGCCACGAGCGGCACCGCCGTCGCCCGGTGCGTCGCCTGGGGCTGGTAGAGCGCGCCCCCGCCCACCGTGACGCTCTCGGTGAGCGCCTGGGCGGCCCCCTGCTGCTGCGCCAGGTCGGCGGCGCGGTCGGCCAGCTTGGAAAGCCGCGCAAGCAACTGGGCGTCGGCCCGGAGTTGCTCGGCCAATCGCTCGCCCGAGGGCGCGCGCAGCGCCGCCAGCCCGCCGGCGCGCTGCTGGCCGGGCTTGATGAACGCCAGCCCCGCCTGGGCGCGCGACAGCGCGCACAGACGGTCGAGCAGCCCCTCGAGGTAGTCGCTCAGCGCCTCTTGGGCGCTGGGCGCACCCGGGCCGGCGCCCGCGGCGGCGGGCGAGCCGCCGGGCGAAGACCTGCCGGGGAGCGACGGATTGGACGATGCGGACGTCGAGGCGCTCATGCGGTCGCCGGGCCTCCGGGGAGGCGCCGCCGGCACGTGCAAGCGTGCCGGGCGGAACCTCGCTGTTGTTGGGACGTGCGCCCTCTTACTCGCTCAGGCGGGGGCCGTCGCCGGCCTCGCTGCCCGGGCCGGGCTGGGGCTGGCCGCGGTTGATCTGGATCTCGCCGTTGCGCTCCTCGTACTGGCGGACCATCTGGCCCATCGAGATGGCCAGACGCTTCGCGCCGGCCCAGTTGGTCACGATGCGGCTGCCGACGCTGAAGTTCAGCACTGGCTTGCCGTCGTTGCCCTGCATGGGCAGGTTCATGCCGAAGTCCAGCACGACCTCGTCCTGGGTGGTGCTGCTGCGGATGGTGTTGGCGTAGGTGGTCTGCATCTTGCTCTCGTCGATGCGGAGCTGGACCTGCTGCTGCTGGGGGTTCTCGGCCATGGAAGTGGGTTCCTTTCGAAAGGGCTCGTGCGCTCCAAACGGAGCCGCCAGGCCGGCTACGTCGCGGCCGGGGATCAAGGATCGGGTTCTGTCGAGCGGTGCGCCGGGTGGCATCCCGTCAGGGCGCCCGGACGTCCCGGACTCCGCTGGGCCGCAAGTCTATTGGTGCCAACCCGGGTTGTCATGCCCGGCGGCATACCTATTGGTGCGGCCGGCCCCTGCTTGCGGGGTGGCCCCTGCTGGGGGCTCAGGGGGCTCGGGGCCTCGCATCCGTTCCCGGTACGTTCGGCAGCGGGCCGGGGTTTCCGGCTTGGGGCCAGAATCTGCCAGGGCTGCGTCCCCGCAGAGCTCAGGAGGGCCGATCGGGCCTAGGGCTCGACGTGGCGTCGATTCTCTGGCCGGGGTACCTCGACGACCCGGGTGGGCGAAGCGGCGTTGGGGCCCCGTGCAGCATTGTCCCTGCGCCGGCGACGCATCTGCTCTGCCTCTTGGGCGTTCAGCGGTGCTCGCGAGGCGCCCAGCATCAGCAGCAACCAGCCCTTGAATGGCACGCGTCCCATGTTCGCAAGAATACGCCCAATTGGCAGCACTATTCGCGCGCCGCGGAGGAACTGAACCTGAATAACGCTTCATCAAGGTGACCGGCTCCAAGGGGCTCTCTAGCGTGAATTCGGAACCTGCCGGGGCCATGCTCTCTTGCCCACGCTCGAGGGCGCCCCCTGCCCGAGAGCCGGGAGCATTGCCATGGAGCCGCACGGCCACATCCGAAACCTGTTCGTTCTTGGCGATGACGCCTTCAACGAGGAGCACCAGCTCCGCCCGCTCAGCGAGGCGTACGGATACAACTACCACACGCTGACGACGTGGAACGCCAGCCAGGTCGAGCAGCGCCCGCCGCTGGAGACGCTCCGCCTCGCCCGCGAGCGATTGCGCGCCTTCGATGGCTCGATCGATGGCGTCATCACCTTCTTCGACTTTCCCGTGTCGATCATTGCGCCGATGCTGTGCCGCGAGTTCCGCCTGCCGGCGCCCAGCGTCGAGGCGGTGCTCAACTGCGAGCACAAGTACCTCAGCCGCCGCCTGCAACGCGAGGCGGCCCCCGACGTGGTGCCCGCGTTCGCCAGGATCGATCCCCGCGACGATGCGAACGCCATCTGGAGAGGCGTGCAGGCCGAGGGACTCGATCCCCCCTTCTGGATCAAGCCGTGCAAGGCGTTCCTGGGCATGCTGGCCTTCCGCATCGAGACCCTGGAGGACTTGGAAGAAGCCCTGGAAGAAATCCGCGAGAACGTGGGCCGCTTCGCCGGGCCGCTCGAAGACCTGCTGGGCGAGATGGGCGTCGACATGCCCGAGGGGCTCGACCACGGCACGGCCGCCCGCCTCTTCATCGCCGAGGAGGACATCGCCGCGCCGATGGCGTGCACGGTCGAGGGGCATCGATTCGAGGGCCAGACGCGGCTGCACGGCGTGGTCGACTCGTACCGCTACCCCGATACCAGCGTGTTCTATCGCTACCAGTATCCATCGAAGCTGCCTTCGCGCGTCTGCCAGCGCATGCGCGATGCGTCGGCCGCGGTGCTCGAGCGTTTCGGCTACGAGGGCGGGGCGTTCAACGTCGAGTTCTTCTGGGATCCCGAATCGGATCGGCTCGCGCTGCTGGAGGTCAACCCGCGCATCAGCCAGAGCCACGCGCCCCAGTTCCGAATGGTCGACGGCGACGCCAACATGAAGGTCATCACCGACCTGGCGCTCGGACAGAAGCCCACCATGGGCCAGGGCCAAGGCGAGCACGCGATGGCCGCCAAGTTCATGCTGCGCAGCTTCGCCAGGGACGGCGTGGTGACACGCTCGCCCGGCCGGGCCGAGATCGCCGCGGTGGAGCGGCAGTTCCCCGGCACGCTGGTGCTGCCGACGGTCAGCTTCGGCCACCGGCTGAGCGAGCAGCACGAGGCGGACAGCTACAGCTGGCTGCTGGCCGAGGTCTACATGGGCGGCCGCAACGAGGAGGAACTGCTCACCGGCTTCGCTCGCGCCGCCGGCATGCTGGACTTCCACATCGACGGTCGGCCGGTCCGCGTGTCCGAAGCGCGCGAGTTGCTCAGCGAGGAGGGCACCAGCGCAAAGTGCTGATCGTGCGCCCCAACACCGAAGGAGGGAGCTTTGCCGAAACAGCAGACCGAAGGCGACGTGGCCACGCGTCCGGCCGCAGACCACACCGACGACACCGGCCACACCGGCTACACGAGTAATGCAGACGTCGACCACCGCGACCCCGTCACGCCGGTGGACCTGGCCGAACTGCCCCGGCCTATCCGCACCATCGAGCACGCCTGGATCCCCATGCCCGACGGCACGCGCCTGGCGGCCACGATCTGGCTGCCCAGGGATGCCGAGGACGAGCCCGTGCCGGCGATCCTCGAATACATCCCCTACCGCCGCCGCGACGGCACGGTGACGCGCGACACCATGACGCATCCCTACGTCGCCGCGCATGGCTACGCGTGCGTGCGGGTGGACATCCGCGGCAGCGGCGACAGCGAGGGCGTGCTGACCGACGAGTACACCCAGCAGGAACTCGACGACGGCGTCGAGATCCTCAAGTGGCTCGAGCAGCGGCCCTGGTGCGACGGCAACTGCGGCATGATCGGCATCAGCTGGGGCGGGTTCAACGGGCTGCAGATCGCCGCCATGCGACCGAAGCAGCTCAAGGCCGTGATCAGCCTGTGCTCGACCGATGACCGCTACGCCGACGACGTGCACTACATGGGCGGGTGCATGCTGGGCGACAACCTGAGCTGGGCGTCGGTCATGTTCGGCTACATCACCCAGCCGCCCGACCCCGACATCGTCGGCGAGCGTTGGCGCGACATGTGGCTGGAGCGGCTGGAGGGCGCGAGGCCCTGGCTGGTCGAGTGGCTGCGCCACCAGCACCGCGACGGCTACTGGAAGCACGGCAGCATCTGCGAGGACTACTCGCAGGTCCAGGTCCCGGTGATGGCCGTGAGCGGCTGGTCGGACGCCTACTCCAACGCGGTCTTCCGCCTGGTCAAGAGCCTGCCCGAGGGGGTGCCGCGGCAGGGGCTCGTTGGCCCGTGGAGCCACAAGTACCCGCACTTCGGGCTTCCCGGCCCGGCCATCGACTTCCTGAACGAGTGCCTGCGCTGGTGGGACACGTACTTGAAGGGCATCGACACGGGCATCGACAACGAGCCGACGCTGCGGGCGTACTTGCAGGAATCGACGCCACCGGATACCGGGCACGCCTTCCGCCCGGGCCGCTGGGTGGGCGAGCCGAGCTGGCCCAGCCCGAACGTCACGCTGCGGCCCGTGCCATTGGCCACCGGCGAGCCGGGCCTCAAGCTCAACGCCGATGCGTCGGTGGACGAGGGCGACGAGCGGCGCGAGGGCGTGCGCTCCATCCAGTCGCCGGCCTCGCACGGCTACTTCGGCGGCAAGTGGTGCAGCGAGGCGGCCCCGCCCGACCTGCCCGACGACCAGCGCGAGGAGGACGGTGGCTCGCTGAACTTCGACACGCCCCCCCTGGCCGAGCCGCTGGACCTGCTCGGCCCGCCGATTGCCGACCTGACCTTGGAGGTCGACCGGCCCGTGGCGATGGCGGCCGTGCGCCTGGGCGACGTGCTGCCCGACGGCCGCGTGACGCGCGTGTCCTTCGGCCTGCTGAACCTCAACCACAAGGACGGCCACGAGCATCCGGTCATGCTCGAGCCGGGCACGAAGTACCGCGTGCCCATCCGCATGCGCGACATCGGCCACACGGTGCTGCCCGGGCACCGGCTGCGCCTCTCGATCTCCAGCAGCTACTGGCCGCTGGCCTGGCTGCCGCCCCGGCCGGCCACCATCACCGTGCACCTGGGCGAGAGCCACCTGCTGCTGCCCGTGCGCCACGCTCGAGAGGACGAACCGCACGTCACCTTCGACCGCCCCGTGGGCGCCGAGCCGATCCGGGCCGAGCAGGTGGAATCGACCGAGCACAGCTGGAAGGTCGTGCGCGACATGGGCCGGGCCACGAGCGAGCTGCAGGTGCGCAAGGGCTCGGGCACGGTGTACTGGCCCCACATCGACCTGACCCGCAGCAGCGTCGCCAGCGAGCGATACTTCGTCGACCACACCGACATCCACAGCGCCCGCGGCGAGGTGCGCTGGACGCACGGCTTCCGGCGTGGCGCGTGGGATTGCCGCTGCGAGACGCGCACCGTGCTGACCGCCGACGCCGACAACTTCTACGTCCACGCGACGCTGGACGCCTACGAGGACGACGAGCGGGTGTTCTGCCGGTCGTGGACCGAGCGGATCGCGCGGCGGATGGTGTAGGGGGGGGCTTCTCGCCCCGTGCGCACGAACGCGGCACGCGTGGGCGTCCCCGCGCGTGCCGTCGCGTTGCGTATGCGGTTTGAGGCGGGCGTGATTGACCCGGCCGTCTTACCCGGCCTTCTCGGCGCCCTTGGCGGTCTGGGCGTCCTTGAGCGCCTGGGCGTCTTCGATGGTGACGCCCGCGGCGCTGGTCGCGCCGCTGCCGCCGGTGCCGTAGAAGAAGCCCTTGTCCTCGCTCCAATCGCTGAGCACGCCATTGGTGAGCTTGGTGCGGACGCGGTAGCGGACCGACGCGACCCCGTTGGGCACGCTGGTGTCGGTCCAGGTCTTCTCGCTGACGGTATCGGCGTAGGTCCACACGCCGGGCTCCTGGCCGATGGCCCGCAGCTGGCGCTGGATGATGAAGACCGAGCCCTGGCCCTTGTTGGCCTCGAAGGTCAGCACGAGGTCGCCGAAGCTGCTCGCGCGGATCTCCAGGCCCTCGGGCACGGGCGCGGTCTCGCGGGGGGTGGGGTCCTTGGGCGGGTCCAGCTGGGCCCGCGCGTAGACGCCCATGTCTCCGGTGGCCTTGGCGTAGCCATCGATGATGTCGATGTCGCCGCCCAGGACCGAGCGGAGCGCTTCATAGGCCTCGTGCTGGAGCACGGTCTTGGCCTTCGAGGAGTCGCGGGCCGCCTTCGCGTCGTTGTACTTCTGAACAAAATCGTCCCGCAGCGCGGTCAGGTCCGCGAGTTGCTGTGCGCTGAGACCGATATCCGGTGGTCCCGCCTGGCCGCCGTTCCACAGGTCGACGCGGCTGATCAGCCACGGGACGAACTGGTCAAGGCGGCGCGGAACACGAGTTGACTGGCTCATGAGAGAAGCCTCCGAATGGCCGCGGCCGGCTCGGCCGGGGCCGGGTTGAACGCCACGGTTGGCGCAGGGGCCCCTGCACCGTGCGGAGGCCACGGGGCTAGCTTCGGCGGATTTCCCGGCCGGCATGAGGGGTGGTTTGGAGCTTTGCGCGAGAAACCCGGAGCTGGGGTGGGGTTGTGCGGGCTGGGGGGATTGGCGTGCGGGCGAGCCGCCCCGAGCGGATCCGCAGACGTCCGAACGATCGCGCGAACTTGCAAGTAACTTGCGGGCTGCTTGGACAAATGGCCTTGAACGCCCCAGAACGCCTGCTGGCCTCCGGCATCGCCGTGAATTAGTTTTTGTACATCCGCGTGGCCGGCGAGAACGTCCGCGCGCGAGCCTAGAGCACAGTAACGGGTTTCCGACGTCTCTGGCGCACGAGCGATCTGGGAACAGGACGACACTCCGAAAGACACCTAATATGGTGTCTCAACCTCAAACAATCGACCATTGCCGTTCAGGTCGGCACCCCCCAACACCCCGTCCTCACACATGTCGGTGACGTCCTGGAGACCGACCGTACCCTCGAGTGTTCCGGCTAAGCACGACCCCAACAGGTTAAAGCCCACGTCTTGGCAGCACTCCTGGAAGTACTCTTCCATGACTCCTGACAACTGAGTTCCCTGGCTGCGGCACTCCGAAACAGAGGTACCAACCATCAAGATGCACCCTTGGATCCTGACGATTTCACCCGCGTCGCTCATCACTTCGATGTCGGACAGATCGGGCCATCCTGACCCCGCGCGGATTACTTCCTGCCCACGCACTAAGTCCCACTGTTCGTCAATCATATCGAACGACGGGGTATGGGTGGCGCTTGCCATGGCGTACTCGATCGAGCCATCGATTCTGACACCTGCCCGAGGATCTGTCATAATTCCCCCAGCTGAGCCGGTAGCCAGGAACCCTGACTCAAAGTCGAAGTAGCTCGCTGATCCGACGAGATACACGCTGGCTTGGAGCGATGTGCTCACGGGCAGGAGGCTTGTGGCGTCCAGCACCTCGCCATGGTCGCCGTACTCAAGTCGTTCGATGACGAATCCAAGGTCATCGGTGGCCGCATGGGTGCGGCCGTCCTGGTCACGATGGGCATACCTCGATCCGGACGGGCTCGATGCGTGGAAAGCCATCGGAATCGAGCCGTCGCACCACGTGAAGGTCGTGGGCTGCCCGAAGGTGTCGCGTTCTTCGAGCAGGGTGTCGCCGCCGTACAGGAAGCGCGTTACAAACGGTCCGCCGGCCACGCCCGTTGCGTCGACGACCTTCTGCGTGCGTCGCCCCCCCGCGTCGTAGCTGTAGACATGGGTCTGGCCGGTCGTCTGGTCGACCAGTTCGACGAGCTGGTTCGCCGCGTTGAAGCTCAGCAGCCGGTCCGCAGCGCCCTCGTCCAGCACCGTCGTGTTGCCGTTGCGGTCGTACACACGCTCGTCGAAGGACGTCTGCGTGTATTGGTTCATCTGGTCGTCGGCCGGTTCGGGCAGCGTCGCGTCCTGGAAGTAATCGCCCGGCCGGAGCGCCGTTGCGCCAGTCACGCGTTCACGCTGGCCATTGTCATCGAGTTCGTAGCCCGTCTCGCGAAGCGTGATCGGCAGGACGATGCCCTGGGTGATGGACGAGTCGACGAGCCGCTGGGCCGAGTCAAACTCGTAGTCAAAGGATCGGTTGAGCCGCTGGTCCACGCGGCGAGTCCGGCTTTGGAGCGCGTTGCGCCGGGTCAGCCGGTCTTCGATGACCGCACCCGAACTGCTCACGGTGTGCCTTGTACGCACGATGCCACGCGACGTGGAGTCCATCGGTGGATTGGCGACGCCATCGATGCCGGCCCAGGTGTAGTCGACCCGCGTTCCGTTGCCGTTCAATCGGCGCTCGACCCGTTTGCCGATGTAGAAAAACTGCCCGACATCGACGATTCCGTCATGGATGGTCGAGAGCAGTTCGACATTGTCGTAGGCATAGTCCAGCACACGGCCGCTGGGGTAGGTGATCTGCACCATGTTGCCCACGCCGTCGAAGATGCGCGACGTTGTGAAGCCGTCGCCGGTGGTCTCGCGAGTGTTGTGGCCCAGCGAGTCGTAGAAAAACTCCACGCTCGAATCGTCGTCGATGGCCAGGCGTCGCCTGCCCTCGCCGTCATAGGCGTACTCGAGAAAGGTCAGATCGCCCGAGACGCCGGGGCCTGGCGTGATATCCGTGCGCATCGGCCGATCGTTCGCGTCATACTCTCGGTCGAAGACCGAGCCGTTGGAATCGATGGTCTGGATGGCGTTGTCGCGGAAGTCGTAGGTGGTGCTGTGCACGGTGCCGTCGGCACGGATGGTCCGCGTGACCCGGTTGAGGGCGTCGCGTTCGTAGGTCGTCCGGTTGCCCTCGTCGTCGATGTCCGCGCTCTTGTGGCCGTTGAGGTCGTACTCCATCTCGGTGGTGATCACCGAGACGATGCTGCCAGCCCCCGTGCCCGTGTCGGTCATGTCCCGCTCGGTGCGGAGCCTCAGGTTCCGGCCGTCGTAGGCGTGCCGCACCACGTTGCCCAGCGGATCGATGCTGCGGCGGAGGTTATTGCGCGAGTCGTAGCGGAATCGTGTGATGTTGCCCGCAGAATCGGTCGTCGTCACGCGTCGATCGATCGCGTCGAAGGCGTGCCTGGAGGTAAACGCTTGCGTTGCCGAGCCAAGGTCCGACAGCTCGATGGTCGTGTTGGCCACGACGTTACCCACGCCGTCCAGCTCCTTCACGAGCCGATTGCCCTTCTCGTCCGTCCACCCGATCGAGCGATACGCCGTGTCATAGTCGAGTGTCAGCGTATTGCCATTGTCGTTGGTGACCGACGCAGGCCGCTCGGTGCCGTTGTACGTCCATTCGGTGATCGAGACGCCGTCGAGCACGGCGCTACGGTCCACGCGATCGAAGTGGGCCGCCCGTCGCTGAAGCCGCCGGTTCTCACCATCGAAGACGATCGCCGCATCGGCCAGGATCACGTTGCCGTCCGGGCCGGGCACGTCGATGAGTTCGCCCTCGAGGAATTCTCGGATGGCGTTGCCGTTGGCGTCGTACGTCCAGCGACGCCGGTTCTTCATCGGGTCGGTGTAGCTCCGCAGATCGCCGAAGCCCGTGTATCGGTAGTTGTACTCGGACGAGTCGCCTTCCAGGCCTTCGCCCCGGAAGGTCAGTTGGCGGTTGCCGTCGAAGCTGAATGATGTCGAAGACTTCTCCAGAGTGCCGGGCCCGCGGACGTGCCGCCAGACGAGGTCCCGAGGCGTGTAATCGAATCGCTCGCTGTTGCCCGTTCGCGAGCCCGCGACTGCCGCGGGATGCTCGATGAGCACGCGGTTTCGGTTGGCGTCGTAGCTGTATCGCGTCGTTGCCGAGGTCGACTCGTCGATCTCCTGGGCTACCGTCAGCAGCTCGTCGAGCGTGCCGTAGGTGTACGTGGTCGAGATCACCAGATTGGCCTCGATCATGCCGTTCTCGTCGATGTTCGAGACATCGCGTCGCACGACGTTGTCGTCCCCGTCATAGATCCGATCACGGGTGTAGCGCACCGTCGTGCCGGCCAGGGTGACCTGGGGCAAGAGCGTGCGGACGACCTGGTCGAGCTGGTTGCGGACGTGGTCGGTACGGCGCCCCTCGGCATCGACCTCGCCGGCGTCATAGCCACGCGGCGTCCACAGGTGCGTGGTCGTCAGGTCGAGCCCGCCCGCATCGACGATGGTCCGCTCGCGATACCCGCGGGCCGGCCCGTCGGCGTAGTAGGCGTATTCATCCCGGCGGCGATCGACGCCGTTCTGGCTCGGGTGCACCGTGGCGATCATGCGGCCGAACGCATCGTACTCGAAGTCGTACTCGACGCCCGGCTCGCGGCCGATGGTGCGCGTTCGGTTGGCGAACGCGTCGTACTCGTGCGTCGTCGTGTTGCCCCGGAAGTCGGTGTGGCTGGTGACGAATTTGCTGCCGCAGCAGCCGCCCCCGCCGGCGAGGTAGGTGAAGCTCTCGACGCGCTCGAGTTGATCACCGCCCAGCGGACCGGGCAGAAGACGGCGCTCCAGCAGGTTGCCGCGGGCCAGCGGCGAGACGGCCACGTCGTCGTAGGTCAGCTCGGTCTCGTTCAGGTTCGGGTGCACCACCAGCGTGGGCATCGACTCGTCGTTGTAGCTCCAGCGCGTGACAAACTCGGTCTCCGGGCCACGCACGGGGGGGCCAGGCCGGTTTTCGGTGAGCGTCGTTGGTAGGTCGGGGTCGGCCAGGCCCGTGTACTCGCGGAACAGCACGCCGCGATTGTCGCCGTCGTAAAAGAGGTCCTTGACGTGGCCCTCGCGGTCGTTGAGGATCGCGTGGATCTCGGCGAAGTTGTTCTCTGGCGCAGGCTCGACGTCGACGTACACCAGGTCGATGACGTCGCCCGGGTCGCCCCAGGTCTGGCGCACGAGCCGGCCGTAGAGCAGGTCGCCGGGGCTCGTGGTCGCCGCGTACTCGTTGGCCACGCGCGTCACGCCCGAGGCGTCGGTGACCGTCAGCAGCAGGTGGTCCAGCCGCTCGTCGCCGGTGTCCTGCGTATACGTGTACGTCGTGGTCTTGCCGTCGGGAAAGTCGTTGCCCGTGGGCGTGCCCACGACGGCTGCGGTGGTCACGCTCTTGAGGTCGCCCGGGCTGCCGCCCATCTCGCCGGCTCCGTAATGGTCGTACGTCCAGCAGCGCCCCGTGAAATCGCAGATGCTGTCCAGCCGTCCGTCTGCGCCGTAGCTCAGCGTATAAACCCTGTTCAGGTCATCGCGGATGGTCTCGAGCCGTCCGGCCGCGTCGTACTCGAACGACATCGTGTTGCCGTTGCGATCGACGATCGCGCTGATCCTGCCCTCGGCGGCCGAGCCGTCCAGCGGGAGGAAGCGCCACTCGCCGCGATTGGCGAACGCGATGACGTAGCTGCCATCCGGCGATGTTCTGATCGCGCGGAAGAACTCGGGCCGGGCCCACGTGCCATCGCCCTGGGCCTCGTAGGTGTTGATGCGGCCAAAGCCGTCGTGCAGCACCAGGTCAATGCCGTCGGCCTCGAGGAAGATGTTGTACGAGAAGTCCCAGCGCACGCCCATCGCGGAATCCACGTCGCTCTGCGAGCGGTACCGGCGGGCCCACACGAAGTCGAGCACGCGGCCCTTCACGCGGAAGTCGACGACCGTCTGCCACGTCTCGCCCGAGAACGGATACACGCCGTGCACCCACTGGTCCACCTTCGGCTCGAGCATCTCAACCGGCGCGCAGCCGCCGCGCGGGCCGGGCACGGCGAAGGGCTTCTCGCCGGGCGCGTTGGGGTTGGGGTCGCCGGGAAAGGCCGGCTCGTCGCAGCCGGCGGCGAAGTTATTCTGGAAGCACAGGAAGTCGAACAGCGTCAGCGAGCCGTCGCCGTCGCAGTCGGCCGCCGGATCGCCCGAAGCGAACTGGTTCTGGAAGCACAGGAAGTCGAACAGCGTCAGCTCGCCGTCCATGTCGCAATCCGCCGGGCACACCGGCTGGGCGAAAACGCTGGACGAGCACGCGAGAACCGCGGCCACGGTGACGCAAATCAGACGAGCAAACATGTCAAAACCCCCGGATCGAGTGCGTCGCGCCCTTTTGTGTAGAACACGACTCGAGTCAACCTACCCCAAAGCTCCCTGCCCTTCAAGGGAAAAATCTGAGACCTCGCCGTCGACGCACTCAGGACAACGCAGCGTGGAGGCGCACGGCTGACTGTCGCAAGTCAAGCACTCTCCAACTCTTTACGAGAGAAATCGTCATCACTGGCTCGTGGGCGCGGTAGCTGCTGAAGCACTCAAAATTACTGCGAAAAATCTCGGGCTTTCGACATCCGCCACGAGAGGCTGCGGGTATGCCACTGCGTAGTCATGCGTAGCGAATGAAAGCTCTGCTCCATCAACGCCATGAAGGCGCCCACTTCGAAAGCGCCTTGTCTTGCTGTGCGAGGCGCGACGGCCGAGAACCCGCCAGCCGACCTCCGTCCGATACAACAACCGCCCTGACGGGGCCGCGAAAGATTCTGCGGGCTCGCAGAATGATCTTGTGGGCGTGCAGAACAGTTCTGCGCTCGCGCAGAAGTGTTTTGCACGAGTGCCCAAAGAGTTTGTGCCAGCACGGAATCAATCTGCACAAGCACAGAAGAGTTCTGCCCATGCACGGAAAGATTCCGTGCTGGCACGAACACCGTCTGCACTGGCACGGAAGAATCTTGTGCTGGCACAAACACCGCCCGTGCCGGCTCCGAAGCGTCTCGGGCTGGCACGGAAGCCTTCGTCGCGTCCGCAGGATTCTCCGGGGCGGGGCCTTATCGGCCCGCGTCGGGGGCGTCGCCGCCACTCCCACCAGCACCCCCACCGCCGCCATCACCGCCCGCATCCCCTTCGCCGTCCAGCCAGCGGATGGTCAGATCGTCGGCCGCCAGCGTCTCGCGCCAGGCGGGCCAGCTCGCCGCCGCGCCGCGCTCGCCGCGGATGCACAGGGTCACCCGGTCGTCGGCCACCGTGAATGATCCGGGAAGCCAGGCGATGGGCGTCGCCTCGCCATCGTCGCCGACGCCCGCCAGCGCCGCGTCCAGCGTGGCCACGCCAAGGTCCGTCCACGGCCCGCCGGGGCGGGCGGCGGCCAGCAGCACGCACTCGGCACGCTCGTTCAGCCCGGCCAGCAGCCAGCGACCCTCGCCCACGCCCGCGGCGAAGGCCAGCGACTCGACCCGGGCCACGCCCGCCGGCAGCGGCGCGCGGGCCAGCACGGCGTAGCTGCGGTTGGGGTGCAGCAGCTCGAGCAGACCGCGATCGGTCGCCAGCAGCAGCGAACGCGGGCCGATGGCCATCGTCCGCGGATCGGCCGAGGCGCCGGGCTCGGCAGCGACCGGCCGGCCGTCTTCGCCACGCTGGCCGCCGGCGGGCTCGTCCGGTGTGGGGGCCGGCTCGCGCAGCATGTCCAGGAAGCGGGCGTGGTCGACGTAGGCCCGCTGGGTCGAATCCCCCTCCTGCCAGAACGAGGGCTCGTGCAGCGTCACGCCGAACATCTCGGTCGTGCCGCCGGCCAGCACCAGCAGCCGCCCGCGCTCGCGATCGACCCCCGCCGCCCGGAGGTCGCGGCCCAGGCCGTCGAGCACCTGCACCAGACGGGGCGTTCGCCCGGCATCGCCGCCCCCGGCGCCGGCCGCGCCAACCGTTTCACCCGTCTCACCCGCCCCACCCGCTTCGCCCGCCTCGAACGCGCCGGGCAGCTCGAACACCAGCACCGCGCCGTCGCGCACGGCCACCAGCAGGTGCCCGCCCATGGCCGCCGCGCCCACCACGCGCCGCACCGGCTGGCCCTCGACCGCCAGGGGCGCGCCGCCGAAGTCGATCCGCCCATCGCCGGGGACCCCGTGCACCAGCACCGCGCGGCCGCCGGCCTCGAACAGGCGCACGGGCTCGCTGGTGGGCTCGTTGGTGGGTTGGCTGGCGGGCTGACTGGTGGATTGGGCGAGCGCGGGCGCACCCACCGCCAGCAGCGCCAGCGCGCCGACCAGCGGAGCGCGCAGGCTGGCTCGTAAGGAGTTTGGCTTGGGCATCCACCGCGCGGGCTCGATCATGGGCGTTCCTCCAGGGGAAATCTCTCGGGGCTTGCTCTCTCGGGGCTTGCTTGGCGTCGCTCGCGTGGCATCGTTCGTGTCGCGTGCGTGTCGCGTGGTTCGCGCAGCGCGGTTCGGCGAGGCGGGTCGGCCCATGGCGCCCGGGCCGGGGCCCTAACCTGCCCGCGTGAGCGACGCCGGCGACATCGCGCGCGGATTCTACGACCAGCCGCTGCTCTACGACGTGCTGCACGCCACCGGCACGGCCGCCGAGATCGACGGCCTGCAGCGCCTGTGCGAGCGCCTGGGCCTGGACCCCGCCGGCCCGTGGCTCGAGCCGGCCTGCGGAAGCGGGCGCTGCGTGCGCGCCGCCGTGGTCCGCGGCGTGCGCATCGCCGGCTTCGACGCCTCGGCCGAGATGATCGACTACGCGAAGCAGCGCCTGGAGGCCGCCGACGAGCGGCTCTACAGGCTGGGCGTGGCGACCATGGAGGGCTTCGACGCCCACGCCCTGGCCCCCGGCTGGCGCTTCGAGCTGGCCTTCAACCCCATCAACACCATCCGCCACCTGGAGGGCGACCGGGCCGTGCTGGACCACCTGGAGCGCGTGCGGCGGGCCCTGCGGCCCGGGGGCGTCTACGCGGTGGGCCTGAGCATGAGCGTCTACGGCGTCGAGCAGCCCAGCGAGGACGTGTGGGAGGGCGCCCGCGGCCCGCTGCACGTGCGGCAGGTCGTCCAGTACACCCCCGCCCGCGGCGGCCGCGACCGGATGGAGCAGGTCCACAACGTGCTGGCCGTCACCCGGCCGGGCGGCAGCGAGATCATCCCCAGCCACTACGAGCTGCGCAGCTACGACCGGGCCCAGTGGGACGCGTTGATTCGGGCGTCGGGCTTCGAGCTTGCCGGCTGCGCCGACGAGGCGGGCGCGCCCATGGAGCCGCCCGCGCCGGGCGCGCCCGGCTACGCCGTCTGGCTGCTGCGCCGGGCGTGAGCGGATGGCTCCGGGCCGCTCAGGGAACCTCGACCTCGTAGTTCAGCCGCCCGCCCGCGTCGATGTCCTCGATGGCCAGCAGCACGCGGTCGCCCGCGCTGGCCGAGGCGCGGATGAGGATGTCGCGCCGCGCGGTGGCGCCCGCGGGCAGGCGCGCGATGGTCGCCCGCTCGCGCCGGGCCCCGGGCGCGATGGCGGTGGCCTCCAGCGACACGGGGCGATCGCCCAGGTTGCGCACCTCGGCCTGCACCAGCAGCCCCTCGGGCGTGCGCCGCGCCGAGGCCGACACGCTCAGGTAATCCAGCCCGATCTCGAAGGGCACGTCGACGTAGACGCGCCGCGCGGCGTGCTCGCCGCGGACGTCCAGCTCGAGCCCCAGGTTCTTGCGGCCGGCCGGCTCGCTGCGCCGGAAGCGGATGTTGATGGGCGTGCGCCGCTCGGCGGCGCCCTCGAGCAGCAGCTCGGTCAGCCGCGGGGAGATCTCCCACGAGCGCCGGGTCACCGGCTGGCCCCCGAAGCCCCCCGGCGAGACCACCCGCACGCGCACGCTGGTGGCCCCCGGCCAGGGATTGCGCATCACCAGGGCCGCGCGGTGCTCGGCGTCGATGGCCGGCAGGCGCGCCGGCTCGAGCCGCAGCGAGGCGATGAACAGCAGCAGGTCGACGTCCACCCCCTCGACGAAGACCGGCCAGTCGCCAAGCTCGATGCGGTGGGCAAGCCGCGGCGACTCGCTCGCCTGCCCATCCAGCGGCGTCGCGGCGACCTCGCGCGCGTTGCCGAAGACGTCGTACACGCGGACCGGCTCGTCGCCCAGGTAGAGCTCGAAGTGGGTGGGCGCGCTCCCGCCCGGGCCGCCGGGGCCGGCGGATGTCGTGGGGCCGGCCGGATGGAGCACGAGCAGGCCCCCGCCGCCGCCCGAGCGGGAGACCACCGGCTCGTACACGCTCGCGCGCACGCCGTCGGCGTTGGTGAAGCCGTGCACCAGCCGCCGGCCGACCAGCCGGTCGCCGATGCCGCGAAAGGCCGCCAACTGGGCGGTGGCCTCGATGCCGGGGGCTTCGGCGGGCTCGCCGCCGGCGTCGCTCATGGCCTCGCCGCTGGCTCGCGCTTCCTCGTGCTCGTTGTCGGGCCGCCAGCGGAAGGCGTCGGCCAACGCCAGGCGCAGCGTGGCCGGCGGCGCCTCGGCCCGGGCGCTGGGCGGGGGCGCATCAAGGGTGTCCCAGAAGGCCAGCACCTGCTCGGCCAGGCGCGCCACCACGGCGTGGCGGCCGAACTGCGCTTCGTCCAGGGGCGTCAGCACGATGACGCCCTCGGCGGCGGCACCCGAGTCCAGCATCGTGCGGATCTTGCGGGCCGTCTCGCGGACCCAGGGGCCATCGGCGTCGCGCGGGGCGCGCACGGTGAGGGACCAGTCGATGCGTTCGGCCCCGCCGCGCGGCGGGCGGGCGTCGGGCAGGCGCGCGGCGGCGGGGTCGAAGCCCCCCCACCACGGCACGCCGATGGTCGGGTCGGGCGCCAGGCGGTGCAGGCGTCGCGCGATGCTGGCCAGCCGGGCCGCGCTGGCGGGCGTGGCGGCCAGCGCGTCGCCGCCCAGGGGGCCAACGTGCCAGCGCGTGACGCCCTCGGCCAGGCGATCGACCACCGGCACGAGCACGCCGTCCCACAGGGCCCCGTCGTCGAGCGCGGCCAGGGCGCGATCGGCCTCGCTCCGGTCGGCCGCCGCGTCGTGGGGCCCGGCCGGCTCGACCTCCAGGACGGCGGTGCTCTGGGCGCCAAGCCGCGATCGGAGGGTCGTCAAGCGACGCGCAAGATCGGTCCATGGCGCGTGGGGCGGGGCGCCGGCCCGCTCAGCGGACGCCGCATCGACCCGCACCGTGGCCAGCAGCGAGCGCGTCCCGGCACGCTCGAAGACTTCCTGCGCCGCGTCGGGCAGGGGCTGGCCCTCGTGTCCGGGCACGAGCAGCGCCAGGCGGCGGCGATCGCCCAGCGCCGCCAGGGCGACCCGGTCGGGCGTGCCGCCGTCGACCCTGGGCAGGACCAGGTGCACGCCCTCGCCCCCGGGCAGCCACGCGAACCGGTCGCGGAGCCGCAGCATGGGCGTGGGGCCGACGCGCAGCAGGAGCTCGGCCTCGTACCAGCCCAGGGCCGGCAGGTCGGGCCGCCAGCCAAACTCGCGGGCGCCGGCGCCGAAGCGCTCGCTGCGCTGGGCCACTACCACGCCATCGACGTCGCGGATGCGCAGGTCGACGTCGATCGGGTCGCCCGAGAGATCCCGCAGGCGCACCAGCAACTCGGGCGTTTCGTCGGCGAGGAAGACGTTGCTGGCCCGCGCGGTCTGGAGCGAGGCGGTGGGCAGTTGGACGATCACGACGTCGTCGAACCAGACCGTGCCCTGGTAGTCCTCGCTCCAAAGCTGGTAGGACTGGGCGCCCCGATCATCGAATTGTTCGGGCTGGACGAGTTCGAGGTCGATCTGCAGCGAGACGGCGCCCGGAGGCGCCGCGGGCAGCTTGATGAGCACGGGCACGAACGCGTTCGACCAGCCCTCGGCCGACGGGTGGACGAGCGCGCTGGCTGATGCGCCCTCGATGGGCAGGCCCGCTTCGTCGAGCAGGCGCGCCGCCAGCCTGGGCCGTGCGTGCGTGAGGCCCTCGACGCGGACCATGGCCCCCACGGCGTAACGCACCGATGGAAAGGTGGGCACGACGCCGCGCTCGAGCCGCAGGCTGGTGCCCCCGCCCGTGGTCGCCAGCCTGACCGAGCCGACGCCGCTGGACGTGGGCGAGGCGTAATCGAGTCGGCCAAGGTTGGTGATGGGAAAGCCCGGGCGTTCGCGTACCTCGGGGTCGTGCTGGGCGCGGATCCAGTACAGCGGGATGTCCAGCGCGTTGAAGCTGCGCTCCTCGAAGTCGAAGTGCCGCACGATGCGGCCGATCGAACTCGGTCGGGTGATCACGGGCGCCGATTCGCCCTGGTCCTCGGGAATCTGGGCCGGGGCGAGGGACGCCAGCAGGGCGGCCAGGACGGCGAGGACGCATTGAAAGGGCTGGGGCGCCATTGCAAGCCTTATCGGCCGGGGGCGCGCGGCGTCTTCATGAAGCCGGAGAGGGCCCCTCGCCCGAATCCCGGTGGCGGAGCCCGAACACCGTCTCGGACCGCGTTGCAACGGCCGCGGCGGGCATTGCCTCCACCTCGTCTGGACCGGCCAGCCGGAGCGCCAGCACCGAGACACGCGCGAACGACGCGGGCGGTGGGTCGATCGCGTTCGGTGGGTCTACCGACGCGATGCGCTCGGTTTCGTCCACCAAGCGGGCTTGGGGCCATGCGAGCCATACGCCAGTCCCTGCCAGCAGCAGGGCCGCGGCGACGACGCCCCCGCGTCGCACGCGGATCACGCGGCGACGCCTGGCAACGGCGCGCGAGATGACCTCGGGCATCGGTCCCGCCGGATAGTCACGTCGATCGTCAAGGGGCATGGCTTGGTTCCTCCGGCAGGCGGGCAGGGGGGTGGACGGGCTCGGCGGCCAGTTCGCGGGCCAGGGCCAGGCCCCGGCTGTATCGATCCGCGGCCGTCGAACGTGACACGCCCAACGCGTCGGCCAGGCGTTCGAGCGTAAAGCCATAGGCATGGCGGAGCACGACGGCCTCGCGCAAGGGCTGGGGAACGCGTTCGAGCACCAGGCTCGCGTCATCGTGATCCGATGCGGTGCGCGTCCGGTCGGCCGGCATTCCTGCCGACGCTTCCCGCTGGCACCGTCGCCGATGGCTTCTCCGGTCGTTCATCGCCGCATTTCGGGTCAGCGTGCAGAGCCACGCCGCGGGGTCCTTCACGGCTCGTATCCTGCTTCGACGCAGCCGTAGGACCTCGAGGAACACGCCCTGCACCAGGTCGTCGGCGTCGGCGTCAACCGAAAGCGACCGTGCGTATACACGAAGCCTGCCGGCGAATCGGCTCCACAGCTCCCGTGCTGCACGCTCATCGCCCGCGTGCATGGCACGCAGCAGCGCGCGGTCTTCTGCAAGGCCGCCGCTGCTCGCGTGGTTGGAAGGGTGTTCAGCCATCCGGGTTCACGCGCCCGCGGAACTGCTCGAGCTGCGCGCGGGCCCGAGCGTCCGAGGCCTGGGCCCGCAACAACGACGGAGCGGCCACGCGGGCGACCGGCCCGAAGTCGCCCTCCACCAGCCGCGACTCGATCGCCCGCAATTCTCCCTGCGGATCGCTGCTGTCCCAAGCGTCGAACACGAGATCAAACGAATCGACCGCACGCTCGACCTGCCGCCTGAATTGCTCGCCATCGAGCGACCGCAGCTCCCGCTCGACGTCGTCGCTGGTCGACTCGGTCATCTGGAAGAACACGTCGGCGAAGTCATCCCCGGCGTTTGGCCCGCGGAACTGCCGGGCCAGCGAGCCGATCAGGTCACGCTCGGTCCGCAGGGCGAGTTCGACGTTGTGAGGGTCGTCGGCGGGGAAGCGCTCGAGCGCCTGACCCAGGATCTCGCGGACGTGTTCGGCGTCCTGCGTTCGGTCGAGCAGCCAGTAGGCCTCCTTGATTGCCACGTCGGTCATGGCCGCCGAGACCAGGGAGCTGATGAGGATCCGGTCGCCGGTGACGTGTCGAGCCATTCGGAGGGCGGTCGCCAGTCGTTCGGCGGCGGCTTGCGTCTCTCCGGCAAGGGCCAACCGTCTGGCGTCGGTCACCAGCAAGCGGGCGAAGTTTCGCATGTGCCCCAGATGGGGCAGCAAGGCGGCGTACCCGTCTTCATAGCGGACCTGAAAGTCGCAGTGCGTCTCGCGGCTGGCACGCTCGAGGTCTTCCAGGAAGTCGCCGATCTCGGCCAATTCGGCATGCAACGCGCCGCCAGGCAGGAGCAAGGCGGGCGCCTCAACGGCCTCGGCTTCTCCCTCGGGGTCGGGGTGGAACAGCTTGAAGGCTTCGCCGGCCCGTGCGGGCAGGTCATCGGCGTACGTGGCGGTGTTCACCAGCCGCCAGTAGTCCAGGGCGGCGTTTCGGTCGGCGGGTTGGTTCAACCCAGCCATTTGTGGCTGCAGCCAATGCGTCGGCAGCGGTGTGGCCGATGCGGCCTGCGTGAGGACCAGGCCGCTGAGGGCCAGGATTGCGATCCGTTGGTGTTTCATGGAGGGCTCCTACGGGGTTCATACAGGTAGACACCGCCGAAGGCCGCACCGTCCGGGGCCTAGCCTCGACCCCATGGCCCAGAACACCACCAGCGCGACCGAGAACCAGTCCCATGCCCCCCTCATGCTTGGCGTCAGCGGCATGCGAGGCATTACCGGCAAGAGCCTGACCCCGGACCTGGCGTTGCGGTACGCCGCGGCCTTCGGGACGTTCCTGGCCCAGCGCGGATCGTCGCCGCACCTACTCATCGGACGCGACGGCCGGCGGGGCGGCGAGGCGATCTACGAAGCGGCGGTGGCCGGGCTTCTCGGGACGGGTTGCTCGGTCAGCAGGCTGGGCGTGGCCAGCACCCCCACCATCGGTCATGCGGCCATGGGCGAGGTCGACGGGGCGGTCATCGTGACGGCCAGCCACAACCCCCAGGAATGGAACGGGCTGAAGCTGCTGATTGCCGGCGTCGCTGGCGGCGGCCAGTTCGAGTTCGACTTCGCGTGCGCCCCGCCTGCCGAATTGGCCAGCGAGATCATCGAGCAGTTCCAGCGGGGGCCGAGCTGGGGCGAGTCCGTGGCGTTCCGGCCGCTCACCGATGAGAACGACGCCTCGTACCACCATTGGGTCGAGGTTGCCGGGCGCGTGATCGGCTTGCTCTCCGACGCGGCCGTCGAGCGCTGGGAGCAGGACGGTTCCCTGGGGCTGCGGTGCGTGCTCGACGCGGTGAACAGTTCGGGCGCGCTGGTTGGCGTCCCGTTCCTGGACTACTTGAGCGACGTGGTGCCCCTGAATTGTTCGACAAGCGGCGTCTTCCCCCATACGCCCGAGCCGACGCGTGAGAACCTCTCGGGCAAGGGCGGGCTGTGCACGGTGGTGCCGGGCATCAATGCCGACGTGGGCTTCGCACAGGACCCTGACGCCGATCGACTCGCAATCGTGGACGAGAAGGGCCGCTACATCGGCGAAGAGTACACGCTCGTGCTCTCGGCGCTCGCGCTGCTCGAGGTCGAGGACGACCCGAGCGACGCCGTCCTGGTCACCAACCTCTCGACCAGCCGGATGATCGACGACCTGGCCGAAAGCTTCGGCGCCCGCGTCGAGCGCACGCCGGTGGGCGAAGCCCACGTGGTGGGCCGGATGCTGGAACTGCTGGCTGATGAGAAGAACGTCGTGCTTGGCGGCGAGGGCAACGGCGGGGTGATCTGGCCGGAGGTCTCCTTCGTGCGCGACTCGGTCGTGGCCATGGGGCTGACGCTCGCGCTCATGGCCCGGCACGGCAAGCCGCTGAGCGAACTCGTCGACGGCCTGCCCAGCTACGCCATCGTGAAGCGCAAGCAGGACATTGCGAGCAAGGACGCCGCCAGGCCGGCGATTGAGGCCGTGGCCGCCCACTTCAAGGATCGAGGCCGAGTCGACCTGCAGGACGGCGTGCGTATCGATCTGGATGATCAGAAGGCCTGGCTGAGCGTCCGGGCGAGCAACACCGAGCCCATCGTTCGGTTGATCGCCGAGGCCCCCGATGAGGCTGCCGCCAACGCGCTCTTGGATGAAGCGCAGGGCTTGCTTGGCTAGAGCCTGTCGAGTCGCTCGATGGCACGCTCGATGGTCTCGCGCTTCTTGCAGAATGCAAAACGCACGTACGGTCCGCCGAGCGAGCGATCGACGTAAAACGAGCTGGGCGGGATCGCCGCGATGCCGACGTTCTCGACCAGGTGCTTGCAGAACGCGACGTCCGCCTGAGCTCCGTTGATGCCCAGGCGCTCCGACACCGGCGTGTGCTCGCACAGCACGAAGTAGCCCGATGCCGGTCGGAAGACCCTGAGCCCGGCGCGTTCCAGGGCGTCGCAGAGCAGGTCGCGATTCTGGCGCATGTTCTCGCGGAGCTCGATCGTGCTGTCCAGGTGCTCGAGCAGGGCCTTCGCGGCGGCGGCTTGCGCGGGCGCATTGGCGCAGAACGTCAGGAACTGGTGCGCGCTGCGGACGGCCTGGCCCAGCCCCGGTCTTGCCACGGCCCAGCCCACCTTCCAGCCCGTGGCGCTGAACAGCTTGCCGATGCTGCCCATGGTGATCGTTCGCTCGGCCATCCCCTCGAAACCGGCCAGGCGGCGATGCTCGCCTTCGTACACGAGGTGGTCGTAGACCTCGTCGGTAATGGCGATCACGTCGTGCTGCACGCAGAGCTCGGCGATGAGAGCCAGTTCGTCGGCGTCGAACACCTTTCCGGTGGGATTGTGCGGGGTGTTGAGCAGCAGCGCCTTGGGCTTGCGCTCGAACGCGGCTCGCAGGGCGTCGGCGTCGAACGAGAAGCCGCCCTCGTCGTCGGGTTCGAGCGTGACGGGCACGAGCGTGGCCCCCGCCATCGAGGCGGTCGCCTGGTAGCTGTCGTAGCAGGGCTGGAAGACCACGATTTCATCGCCCGGATTCATCAGCCCCAGCATGCAGGCCGCGATGGCCTCCGTGCAGCCGCACGTCGTGGTGATCCATGAACCGGGGTCGACCTCGAGGCCGCCCAGCTGCGCGAACCAGTGCGCCACGCCGCGGCGCATCTCGGGCAGTCCGCTTGCGGGGGCATACTGATTGACGCCCGAGCCGGCCGCCCGGCCAAGGGCCTCGAGCATGGCGGCGGGCCCGTCGAAATCGGGAAAGCCCTGTGAGAGGTTCACGGCATCGTGACGAGCCGCCAGAGCGGTCATCTCGGCGAAGATGGTCGAGCCAAACCTGCTCAACCGATCGGCAACGGCATTCGAAGCAATCATCGCGCGCATGATACGAACCTACGCTGCGTCGTGCTCAAGGCGGGTTCAGCCATCCCGGACGTGACCGTGCCGCCCACCCCCGGCCTGTGCGACCGTCCCACGCCGCTGGCCGAACTGGCCGCGGCCGGCCCGATCGTGCTCTACAGCTACCCGGCCGATGGCACGCCCATGTGCACGCGACAGGCCTGCGCGATGCGCGACGTCATGGGGGAGATGGCCAGCGAATTGGAAGCGTCGGGCGTTCGCGTGGTGGGCGTCAGTCCGCAGGGCGAACAGAGCCACGAGCGGTTTCGCGAGCGCCACCGCCTGCCGTTTCCGATCATCGCCGACCCGGACAAGAACGTCCTGCGGGCCATCGAGGCCATCGGCCTGCTGGGGATGCCCCGGCGGGTGACCTACCTGCTGTCCCCGGACGGCACGATCGCCCGGGCCATCGCGGCCGACCTCAAGCTCAGCCGGCACAAGCAGTTCCTGCAAGACGTGCTGACGGCCTGAGCCCGGGGTTCTTCTCTCAACATTACGTGAATGCCTATTCACGCGGGATTGCGTCGCCTTTCGTGTACAATTGCGACGGCATGCATCGAACGCCTGCGTCGTTCGCGTGCGCGCCAATGAAGGGGGAGATCATGATGAACGTATCGATCCGAAACGTCCTCGTGGCATCGCTGGCGCTGGGGCTTCCCTCGGCCGCGGCCATGTCGCAATCATCGTTCACGCCGCTGGGAGATCTTCCCGGCCGGGCGTTCGTTTCCTCGGCCAGCGGCGTCAGCTCGTTCGACCTGGCCGGCGGCGACGTGGCGAATCTCGTCGTGTCGGGCAACGCCGAGAGCGGGCGCGGGCGCGAGGCCTTCCGCTGGACGCTCGCCGAAGGCATGCTGGGCCTGGGCGACCTGGGCGGGGCGTTCTTCTTCAGCAGCGCGGCGGGCATCAGCGCCGATGGGACGACGATCGTGGGCGCCGCGTCCGGGCCCGATGGCATCCTCGCGCATCGCTGGCGTGAGGCGACGGGCATGATCTCGCTGGGTGATCTTGCGGGCGGGTCCATCCAGAGCGAGGCGGGCGCGACGAACGCCGACGGCGACGTCGTCGTGGGCGCCAGCCGCTCGATCTCGGGCCCGCTGGGCGACGAGGCGTTCGCATGGACGCCCGGCACGGGCATGACCGGTCTCGGCCGCCTCGCGCCGGGCGCTTCGACCCAGGCAACCGCCGTGAGCGCCGATGGATCGGTCGCGGCCGGCTACGGCAGCGCCGACGGCGAGGTTCGTCAGCCCTTCCGCTGGACGGCGTCCAGCGGCCTCGAACCGCTGCCGCTGCCCCTGGGCGACGTGGTCTCGGGCGAAGCCCAGGGCATGACGCCCGATGGCGCGACGATCGTGGGCTGGGTGCGCACCGATGCCGGCCAGTCGGCCATCCGATGGACCGACGCGGGCCTCGAGGTGCTCCAGACCGGCAGCGCGTTCGGCGAAAGCCGCATCTTCACCCGAGCGGTCAGCGAGGACGGCTCGATCATCGTCGGCTGGGCCCAGGACGGCGCCGAACTGCGGGCGTTCATCTGGACGCAGGCCGACGGCATGCGCCCGCTGCAGGAGGTGCTCGAAGCGGACTTCGGGCTTGACCTGAGCGGCTGGACGCTCACGCTCGCGCTCGACGCGACGGTGCACGCCGACACGGGCCGGGTGGCGATCGTCGGCGCCGGGCTCAATCCCGACGGCCAGACCGAGGCCTACATCGCCGTGCTCGATCCTGCCCCGCCCTGCGCGGTCGATCTGGATGGCGACGGCGACGCCACGGTGTTCGACTTCTTGATCTTCCTGAACCGCTTCCAGGACGGCAATCTCGGCGCCGACTTCGACGGCGACGGCGTGCTGACCATCTTTGACTTCCTGCGGTACTTCGACGCGTTCGACATCGGGTGTCCGTAGGCGTTCGAACGCGGAGCGCATGGGTGCTGGGAGGGTCGGCGCTGGGGAGGATGGAGGGCGAACGGTGGACGAGCGCCGCCGGGTAGTCGACAACTTGCCCGCGGACCTGGGTTATGGGCCTTGCCCCAAACACCAGCCGATCCGACACGAACCAGAACCGTACCCGAAGCCTTCGCGTTTGGCTCCGGTTCGACCAGCGACGGCTGCTACAGGTGCGGCAACGGTTCTTGCAGCTGTAGGAACGGCTCCTGCAGGTAAAGCAACGATCCCTTTGCCTGCAGGAACGGTTCCTCCACGTGGAGCAACGGTTTTTTTACGTGCGGGGACGGTTCTTCCACCTGCCGCAACGAGCGATCTCTTGAAGGCAACCGCTCCTCCACGACCATGGACGGCCGATCCACGTGCACCGATCGCTCCTGCAGGTCCACCAGCGATCGATCTACGTGCGTGGGCGGCCCCTGCGCGGGCCAGCGTGGCCGCGGGAGGGCCGCGAGGGCGACGGCACGACCACGGGGCGGTCGGGCCGCGGTTATCGGCGAGGCACGGGGTAGGTGGCATCAGCCTTGCAATCGGCGGGCGTTTGCGTCACAATGTGAGCATGCGCACCACCAGCATCGCCGCTGGCCTGGTGGCCGTCTTTGGCCCCGCCGTTGCAACCCTCGCCCAGTGCCCCATCGAGCGGCTGACGCCGCCGGAAGGGCCGTTTGGTGGTGGCTTTGGGGGCGAAGTGGTGATGAACGAACGGCACGTGCTGGTGGCCGACGCCTCGGCCGCCACCCTATGCCCGATCGTGTTCGATTGCGCCACCGGGGCGGTGTACGACTTCCGCCTCATCGACGGCCAGTGGGAGCGCGTGCAGCGACTCCTCCCGGCGGACGTGCAACAAGGCGACAACTTTGGCGCCTCGATCCACCTCAATGGCGACCGCCTGATCGTGGGATCCCAAAACGCCGATCTGGCCGGGCCCGATACGGGCGGGGCATACATCTACGACTTCGATGGCGAGCAATGGTCTGAGACCGGACGAATCCCCTCGCCTTGGCCGGTGACGTTCGCGGGCTTTGGTCGCCAGGTCATCATCAATCGTGATGTCGCCCTGGTCAACATGCCCCCACTGCTCTACGTGTTTCAGGAGGATGGCCAGGGCGAGTGGCGTGAGGTGGATCGACTGGAAGCGCCCGATGCGCCGACTGGGGGACGAGCCTTCGGTGGAAACGCCAATGCCCTGACGGAAGATTGGCTGTTCGTGGGCACGCCCTTCGACGACAGCATCGCCGTGAACGTGGGCTCGGTGTACGTCTTCCGGCGCGAGGGGCCCACCGAGTTCGTTTTCCATCAGAAGATCGACGCGATCCACCCCGAGCAGGGTCCGCGGTTCGGCTATTCGATAGCCTCGGACAACGATCAGCTCTTCGTCGGGGCGATCAATGCCGACCGTGAGTTCGAGGCCCAGGGGGTGGTGTACCGCTTCGAGTACGATGGGGCCCGGTGGATGCCGCTGCAGGAGATCACGCTCGACGATGCCATCCGCCGCGATCATTTTGGCTGGAACCTGTCCCTCCGCGACGGCGTGTTGCTGGCACAGCTGGCGGGATCTCGCACGCCGTCCGTGTTGGGCGCTGTGCTCGTGTTCCAGCGTGGGCCGGCCGATGATTGGACGCGGCGGGCCACGCTGCTGCCCGGGGGGCCCTCGGACTCCTTCGGACCGGCCATCGCAACCGATGGGCGCCGCGCCCTGGTCGGGGCCAAGCTGGATGATGTGGGTGGAGCGCCACTCGGCGCGGCCCACCTCTTCGACCTCTCGTGCGAGATCTGCCGCCCCGACCTCGACGCCGACGGCCTCCTCACCATCTTCGACTTCCTCACCTACCTCAACCTCTTCCAGGACGGCGACGCCCAAGCCGACTTCGACGGCGACGGCGCGTTGACGATCTTCGACTTCCTGACGTTTCAGACGGCGTTCGACGCCGGCTGCGACTAGCCGCCCCTTGGGTCATCGATCGGGAACGCCGGCCGCGCGAGCGGTCGGAGGGCGAGCGCGAGCAGGGCGCGTTCGCTGTCGTCGCCGGCGATGCGGTTGACGCGCAGCACGCCGCAGCGGTTGCAGCGGTGCACCAGGACCCACTCGCCGGCGTCCTCGCCGCTGGAGCGCACGGCGACGGCGATGGGCTCCATCGCCCCGCCGCAAGGGCTGGCGCGGTCGCCGGACTGGTCGTCGACGTGCTTGCTGTGCAGGCAGGCCGGGCAGTGGTTGCGCTGCTTCGTGCCCCAGACGCGGCCGCTGACGTGGGCCCTGCAATGGATGCATCGGAAGCCGTCGGATTCGTTTCGACGGCCGTGGCGCGGGCGGTCGGAGCGGTCTTGATGTTGGAAGTCGTCGGCGCAGCTTGGGCGCTGGTCGCGTGTGCGGTTGGCTCGTGGCATGTGGTTGGATGGTCCGTCTTGCCGGACGGGTGGCCGGCTGATCCGCGATGAACAGGTGGTGGTACGGCGCCCGCAAGCGGGACCATCCGGCGCGCGGGCCTCGCGCATGCGGCCGCCGCCGCCTCGATCATCGCCAGCGGCGGGAAACCCTGGATGGGCCGAGCAACCTGTTCAGAGGGTGGCGGTCATCAGCCACAAGCGTAGCCGGCGTTCGCGACGCGTGCCCTACGCTGGGGCAATGCGAATCCTGCTGACAAACGACGACGGCATCCGCGCCCCGGGCATCGTGGCGCTCTACGACGCCTTGATGGACACCATCCCCGGCCGCGAGGGCACGCTGGGCGGGCCCATCTCGATCGCCGGCACGCCCGTGGAGGCCATCTACACCGTCGCGCCCGCCACCGTCCAGAGCGCCACCAGCCACGGGGTGACCTTCCACGAGCCGCTCATGGTGGAGGAAGCGCGGATCCGGGGGCGCATGCACGGCACGGCAGTCGACGGCCGGCCGGCCGACTGCGTGAAGCTGGCCCTCAGCGAGATCTGGCCGGCCGAGTTTGGCCAGGGGTCCAGGCCCGACCTGGTCATCAGCGGCATGAACGCAGGGGCGAATTGCGGGATTAACGTCATCTACTCCGGCACCGTCGCGGCGGCCATCGAGGCGGCGTTCCTGGGCATCCCCTCCATCGCCGTCAGCCTGCACCTGGGCCGGGCCTCGACGCGCTTCGACATCGGGGCGATCCACGCCCGCCGGGCGATCGAGACGCTGCTGGCCGGCGGGCTGCCCAACCCCCACGAGGTGCTGAACCTCAACGTGCCGCGCTGCGAGGACCCGATCGAGGACACGCCCGAGGCCCGGGCCGCCGCCGACCGCCAGCGCACCAGCGCGGGGCTGCCGACGAACTTCGACCAGAGCGATACGCGCGTGACGCGTCAGGGCGAGCAGGCGCAGGTGCACAAGGCCGACCCCGACGAGACGCTGCCCATCGTCGCGTGCCCGATGAACACCCACGGCCACGTCGACCGGTTCGAAGGCCGCGTCAGCCCCGGGGGCCGCGCATACTTCTGGGCGGCCGCGGGGGGCATGGATTTCCAGGATACCGAGGCTGGAACCGACGTCGACTGGCTGTTCAAGCGGGCGGTGACGGTGACGCCGCTGCGCTACGACCTGACCAATGAGGCGTCGCTGGAGCGCTGGAGCAAGGCGGCCGAGAAGGCGACCAGCGGGGCGGCCGGCCAGACCACCGCCTGACGCGGCCCCCCACCGACCCCCACCGACCCCCACCGTCCCCACCGCACGCTCTAGAATGGCACGCACAGGAGGCCGGCCCACCCATGTTCATGCGGATGATCTACGACGAGAAGCTGGCCCAGGCCGCCTACCTGTTCGGCTGCCAGCGGACCGGTCAGGCCATCGTCATCGACCCCGAGCGGGACGTGGACCGCTACGTCGACCTGGCCCGAGCGAACAACCTGCGGATCTGTGCCGTCGCCGAAACGCACATCCACGCCGACTTCGTGAGCGGCGCGCGGGAACTGGCCGAGCAGGTCGGCGCCACCGTGTACGTCTCGGGCGAGGGCGGGCCGGACTGGCAGAGCGAGTGGGCCCGGGCGTACAACCACGTCATCCTGCGGGACGGCGACGCGTTCAAGATCGGGAACATCCAGTTCCGTGCGGTGCACACCCCGGGCCACACGCCCGAGCACATGGTCTACGTCGTGACCGACCACGGAACCGTCGGGGCGCAGAGCGCCGCCGAGCCCATCGGCGTCTGCACGGGCGACTTCGTGTTCGTGGGCGACCTGGGCCGGCCGGATCTCCTGGAGACCGCCGCGGGCCAGGCCGGCGCTCGCGAGCCGGGAGCACGGCAACTCTTCGAGAGCGCAAAATGGCTCGATGGGCTTCCCGAGTTCGTGCAGATCTGGCCCGGCCACGGCGCCGGCAGCGCGTGCGGCAAGGCGCTGGGGGCCGTCCCCATGAGCACCGTGGGCTACGAGAAGCGATACAACGCGCCGCTCCGCTCGGCCATCGGCCCCAAGGCGGATCAGAGCGCGTTCGTGGAGATGATCCTGGAGGGGCAGCCCGAGCCCCCGCTGTACTTTGCGCGCATGAAGCGGGTGAACCGGGACGGCCCCGACGTTGGGGGTGGCCTGCCCCAGGCTCGGCGGGTGATGGTCTCGGACGTCACCGGCCTGGATCCGCAGCAGATCGCGATCATCGATACGCGCCCCTGGACCGAGTTCCGTGAAGGGCACCTGCCCGGCTCGATGAGCTTCCCGCTGAGCACGTCGTTCACGACCGACGTGGGCTCCATGGTGCGCGAGGACGAGGACATTTACCTGATTGCGCAGGAGCATGAGGTCGCCCAGGCCGTCCGAGACCTCTATCGCATCGGCATGGATCGCGTGAAGGGCTGGCTCGAGCCCGAGGACGTCGTGGGCGAAAAGCACCTGGCCTCGACCGCCGAAGTCGACGTCCGCGAGGCGCGCACGCTGATCGAGCAGGGCCGGGTCCGGGTGCTGGACGTCCGCCGGGCCAGCGAGTTTGCTTCCGGGCACATCGAGGGCGCGAAGAACATCGCGCACACGAGGCTAGCCTCGCGCCTGGAAGACCTGCCGAACAATGGGACGCTGCTGGTCCACTGCCAGGGTGGCATTCGTTCCGCCCGGGCCAGCGGATATCTCCAACGGCTCGGCTTTGATGTCATCAACATGAAGGGCGGGTATGCGGCCTGGCAGAAGGACCAGGCGACCGCCCGATCGTCCGCGGATCGCTAGGGGAGTCTCATTTCATGGATGGCAACGACCGTACGGTTGATGCCAGCACGCTGCGGGCCTGGCTCGAGTCGGGTCAGGCCGTGCTGGTGGATGTTCGCGAACCCTTTGAGCACGCGACCGAGCGGATCGCGGGCGCCAGGCACGTGCCCCTTGGCCAGATCGAACCGGATCGCCTGAACGCTGATCTGCCGGCCGAACGCCTGGTCTTTCACTGCCGCAGCGGCGCGCGATCGGGCAAGGCCCTGGAACGGTGCGAGCAGGCCCTTCGCGGCGCCGGCATCGACGTGTTCCACCTGCAGGGCGGGATCGAGGCCTGGAAAGCTGCGGGAAATCCGGTCGAGCTTCCGCGTGGCAGGCCACGGCTGGACATCATGCGCCAGGTCCAGATCACCGCTGGTTCGCTGGTTGCCGTCGGTACGCTGCTGGGCGTGCTGGTGTCGCCGTGGTTCCTCGTGGTGCCCGGGTTCGTCGGGTGCGGTCTGGTCTTCGCGGGCGCGAGCGGCTGGTGCGGGATGGCGAAGTTGCTCGCCCGCATGCCGTGGAATCGCCTGCCCGGTAAAACCCTCGCCGCGGATGCCTGACAAGACCGACGACCGGCGGCCCGCCCCTATGGTTGCCCCTTCATCACTCGCAGGAGCAACGCTCGTGGAAGATGCCGTCGTCATGGAGAACCTGCGCAAGACCTTCGGGCCAAAGGTCGCCGTCGAAGGCTTGGACCTGCGCGTCAAATCCGGCAGCCTGACGGGGCTCATTGGTCCCAATGGCGCTGGAAAGAGCACGACGATTCGCATGCTCATGTCCATCCTGTTTCCCGACTCGGGAACGCTCCAGGTCCTGGGCAAGAAGAGCGCCCTGCAGAGCAAGGACCGCATCGGCTACCTGCCCGAAGAACGCGGCGTCTACCGCAAGATGAAGGTCACCCAGTTCCTCAAGTACATGGGCAAGCTCAAGGGCCTCAAGGACCCCGAGCTCAGCACCCGTGTGCACGAATGGCTTGAGCGCGTGAACCTGGCCGATGCGGCGAGCAAGCGGTGCGAAGAACTCTCCAAGGGCATGCAGCAGAAGGTGCAGTTCATCGCCGCGGTCCTGCACGAGCCGGAGTTGATCATCCTCGATGAACCCTTCAGCGGGCTCGATCCGGTCAACCTGCGGCTGCTCCAGCAGCTCATGGTCGAGCAGCACCAGCAGGGCCGGACCGTCATCCTGTGCACGCACGTGATGTTCCAGGCCGAGCAGATGTGCCAGGGCATCGTGATGATCAACAACGGGCAGAAGGTGCTCGACGCATCGATCGATGAGATCCGCGCCAACCATGAGCCGAGCGTTGTGCTCTTTGACCCCGTGGACGGCCAAGACCCCCAGCGTGTGTCGCGCATCGACGGCGTGCGCAGCGTGGAGCAGACACGCGAGAGCTGGGCGGCCCATATCGACCCCCACGCCCTGCCGGCTCCCCAAGCCGTCCGGGCGATCGCCCATGCGATTGATGTTCGCAGCGTCGCCGCAAAGCGCGTCACGCTGGAGGACGTGTTCGTCGAGCAGGTCGCCGGGGGCACGGGCGCGAGCGAGGCAGAAGTCCGCGACGCCCTGCGCGGCTCGGCCGACGAGAGCGAAGCCCTGGAAGGAGCCTCGGCATGAAGCGCGTCCTGCACGTTGCCGCCCGCGAGTTTGCCTCCACGGTGCTCACCAAGGGCTTCCTCATCGGGGCCGTGGTCGTGCCGGCAATCATTGCGGTAGCCATCCCGGTCATCATCTTCATCATCAGCCAGCAGAAGGCCCCCGCCGTCGTCGGCACGGTGGCAATCATCGACCCCACCGGCGAAGTGGCCCCGCGGCTCACCGAGTACCTGAGCCCGCAGGCCATCGCCGAGCGTCGCGGGGAACTGGCGAGGCGCGTGAGCGAGGCGCTGCCGGGCATGCCCGCCGCCCCCGATGGCTCGATGGACCAGGCCATGGCGATGGCCCAGGGGGAGCTTCCCCAACTCACCGTCGAGGTGCTGCCGCCCGATGCCGACTTCGACCAAGCCAAAGAGCGCATCCGTCAGGCGGTCAAGGACGATCCAAACTCGACCATCGCGGTGGCGCGGATCGACCCCGACGCCGTGGTCAAGGGCGACTCCGAAGAGCAATTCGGCGCATTCGCGTTGACGCACATGCCCCGGCTTGATGAACGCATCGTGGGTGAGATCGAGAGTGGGCTGCGTCGAGGCGTGCTCGACGCTCGCTACCAGGCCAACGGCTTCGAGAAGACGGCCATCCAAGCCCTCACAACGGTGAACGCAGAGAACACGACCGAGGTCACCGAACAGGGCGAGCGCGAATCGACCAGCGCCATGAGCTTCATCCTGCCCATGGTTATGATGCTGCTCGTGCTGGGCGCTGTCTTTACGGGCGGGCAGTATCTGCTGACGACGACGGTCGAGGAGAAGTCCAACCGCGTGGTCGAGGTGCTGCTGAGCGCTGTTTCACCCACGCAACTCATGGCCGGCAAGATCCTGGGCCAGATGCTTGTCGGCCTGGCCATGCTGACCATCTACTCGGGCGTGGGCATCAGCGCCCTCATCGCGTTCAGCCTGGGCGATCTCATCAGCCCGCTGGATCTGGTGTGGATGTTCCTGTTCTTCCTGACCGGCTACGGCATGATCGCCTCGCTCATGGCCGCCGCGGGCGCCGCCGTCAACGACCTGCGAGAGGCGCAGACGTTCATGACGCCCATCATGATGTTCATGATGATCCCGTACCTGATGATGCTGGTCATCCCACGGGCGCCCAATTCGATGCTGGCCATCGTACTGAGCTTCACGCCGCCCATCAATCCCTTCATCATGATGCTGCGTATCGCCAGCAACGACCCCCCGCCGCTCTGGCAGATCCTGCTGAGCCTGCTGGTGTCTGCCGCGGGCGCGGTGGTCGCGGTCTGGCTGGCGGGCAAGATCTTCCGAGTCGGCATGCTGATGTTCGGCAAGCCTCCGAACTTTCGCACGCTCATCCGCTGGGTCCGCATGGCGTGAGCGAATTGGCCAACTCACCCACCGCCCAGGACCTCTACGAGATTTGCGTGCAGAGCCCCAAGCACGTGGTCGATCTGCTGCGCGCGATCCACGGCAACGAACCGGTGCGACTGGGCGAAGACTTCGCCGGCAGCGGCGCGGTCGGCCGGGCGTGGGTGGCCCAAGGCGGCGCGCATCAAGCCTGGTGCGTTGATCAGGACGCTGAGGCGCTCGCGCGATGCCATGGCGTGGAGGGCGTGAGCACGCGCGTGGGTGACGTCATGGAAGAAACGGCGAGCGTCGACGCGCTGTGGGTGGGCAACTTTTCCATCGGCTACCACCACGACCGCGTAAGCCTCGTGGCGTATCTCAAGCATGTACGCGAGCGGCTGACGCCCGGCGGCGTGTTCGTGTGCGACACCTATGGCGGCGAGACGGCATTCATTACCGGCGAAGTTCACCGATTTCACCCGCTGCCGGCGCACCTGGCGCCCGATGGTACGGGCGGCTGGCGCGTGCGATATACCTGGGAGCAACGTGAGGCCGACCCGCTGACGGGCATGGTGACCGACGTGCTGCACTTTCGCATCGAACGGGCCGGCATGATCGACGCAGAGTACCCCGACGCGTTCATCTACCGCTGGCGGCTGTGGAGCGTGCCGGAACTGCGCGACGCGATGACGGAGGCCGGGTTCTCGGGCACGGCGGTCTACAACCAGTTGCCGGACGCCGTTGACGACCAGGGGCGCCCGTATATCGAGCCGATCGTCGATCCGAGCGACTTGGACGACAGTTTCATCGTGTGTGTGACGGGACGGCGGGAATAGCCGGGCACCGGGAAGGGTCCGCCTGCTCTCAGGAGACCCCATCATGACAGACCCCGCCCCTCGATCGTCCGCGCTGCCCACCGTGGCCAGTGGCACGCCCTTTCGCATTGCGTCATGGATCGGTCAGATCATCGTCGCTCTGATCCTGGGGCAGACGCTGTTCTTCAAGTTCACCAACGCACCGGAAACCCAAGTGATCTTCGAAGACCTGGGCGGCCGGCCCGCGGCGATTGCTTCGGGCGTGTTCGAGCTTTTCGTGGTCGTGCTGATTCTGATTCCCAGAACCGCGTTCTTCGGCGCGCTGGGGGGCTTGCTGATGATGCTCGGGGCCATCGGCTCGCACCTGACCATCCTGGGCATCGCCATATCCACACCCGACGGGGGCGACGACGGCGGCCTGCTCTTTGGCATGGCCGTCGCGGTGCTGCTGATGTCGGCCATGGTGGCGCTGTTGCGACGTGATACTGCGATTCGGCGGCTCAAGCGGGGCTGAGCCGGTGATCGGTGCCTCCTACACTATTGAGACCACGTCTCAAGGAGCGACCATGCCCACGATCTCGAGCCTTCTCGCAGTTCTCATCGCGTTCACCGTCAGCCTCAGCGCACTGGCTCAGGACTGCCCCATCGCTGAGGCCTTGGCCGATAGTGATACGCAGGTCCGCCTCTTCGACACCCACGTTACCACGCTCTCCAGCCCAGCCATGGGCGGGCGTCTTCCGGGCAGCCCGGGCATGGAGATGGCCAAGAGCTACGTCGAGCGTTCGATGGAGCTTGCTGGTCTCGAACCCGCGTTTGGCTCGTCGTGGCGGCAGGCCTTCGCTATCGAGAACATCAACGCCGAGAACGTCGCGGGCGTGCTGCCGGGCAAGGGCGAACTGGCCGATCAGTTCATCGTCGTGGGCGCGCACCTCGATCACCTGGGAAATGGTGAGGAGGGCTCGCGCGGCGAGTCGGGCCAGCCGCACCTCGGAGCCGACGACAATGCGTCGGGCGTCGCAGGCATGCTGGTGATGGCCCAGACGCTGGCGGCCGAGTACGAGCAACTCTCGGGCGACCGCCGCAGCGTGCTGTTCATCGCCTTCAGCGGCGAGGAATCTGGGTTGATGGGCGCGACGCACTACGTCAACAACCCGATCGCACCCACCCCAACGCACGCGCTCATGATCAACTTCGACATGATTGGCCGCGTGAAGGAAGGCCGTCTGAGCGTCTCGGGCGTCGGCACGGGCAGCAGTCTGACCCAGATCGTCACCCCCATCTTCGACGCCTCAAAGCTCATCGAGCAGGTTGAAGAAGGGCTCAGCGGCCGCAGCGACCACTGGGCGTTCTACGAGGCCGGCGTACCGGTGCTCTTCGTCACCCAGAGCGATAGCCACGACGATTACCACACGCAGAACGACGTGTCGTGGAAGATCAACCGCACGCAAGGCGCCGCGACGGCCGAGGTCTTCGCTCAGGTCGTGCATGCAATTGCCAGTAGCACCGAGACGATTCAGTTCGTCGGCGGCCAGCGACCCGCCGCCGGCCCCAGCATGGGTGACATCAAGGTTCGTTTTGGCATCCGGCCCGGCACGTATGTTGAAGGCATCAAGGGCGTAGCCGTGGGCGGCGTGACGCCCGATTCACCGGCCGACTACGCCGGGCTGCAAGCAGGCGACGTCCTGGTGGCGTGGAACGGCCAGCCCGTGGGCGACGTCCGTGATTGGATGGGCCAACTCATGCGACACGAGCCGGGCGATGTCGTGACGGTGACGGTGGATCGCGACGGCCAGCGGATTGACCTGAAGGCGACGCTCCAGGGTCGCGGTGGGGTCTGAGCCACTACCTGCGAACCGGCCAGGCGAAAGAGCCACCTATCGGACTCGAACCGATGACCTAAGCTTTACGAAAGCTTCGCTCTACCAACTGAGCTAAGGTGGCACCGAATGTGACCCTACCAATCGGGGCCGAAGTCGTCGCTCGGCTCGAATCGGCAGGCCCCAAGTATTCGGCGGTCGGGGGCTCCAGTCCAGTCTCGCAGCGTTTGAGAGTGCGACTCCGTCTCACTTCTGGAATGAGACCGATTCTCAGTGCAATCTGGCGGGATTGATGTCATACTCCTTGGTGTGGGAGCCGGATTCGCCGGCCCCATTGCGACAAGGAGGCATCCCATGCTCCAGATCACAGACGGCCAGTGCGGCAAGTGCGCCCATTTCGGCGAAGACCACCCGACCGAGGAAAAGCTCGTTCAGATCCGCATCAGCGGCCAGGCCCCCGAGAATTTCCAGGAACACTGCGGCCATCCCGACCTCAAGCCACTAAACCTGACCGTGACGGCCACCAGCGGCTGCGCGGGGTTCGTGCCCGCCAAGGCAGGCTGACGCCTCAACCCAGAGTCAAGCCACAGCCCGCGGTCGATCCGGCCGCGGGTGTTTCGTGCGCGGCCACAGCATCGAGCCGATAGGAGGGGCGGCTGAACGCACGGAGGCGGTAATGGGCTTGAAGCGTTGGATGGCGATCGTCTTGCTTGCTGGTTGCGCTGGGGCGGGCTGCGAGGAACTCGGGAATCCCGCGACCAGCCAGGCTGCGCCCGCTGCTGAAGAGCAGCACCGTCGGGTTGAGCCGGCACGGCCATCGCAGGAGCCATCCGACCTGATCGACGCTGGTTCGGTGGCCATCGGCACCATCGACGTTCGCGTGCTTCGAGGCCGCGGCCCCGCTGTCGCGGGCCAGCAACTCCGCCTGGTTATCCAGGTCCCCGACGACGCGACCACAGCGTCGGTTCGAGGCTGGATCGGGACGGACGGACGGTTCGACTCGGCGGTCGCCGAAGCCGCCTACGCCGAACAATTGGGCGGCTACGAGCTCCGTGCCACCGCGCCCGACCCGTTGCCCGCAAGCGCCGTTTGGTGGATCGAGGTGCAGCAGGTTGGCGGTGCGACGCACGTGGGGTCGGTGCCCCTGCAATAGCCTACCCGTCCTTGGTTTCCCCGACCACGCATGGCTATCGGAGCCGCCCAGAGCGCCAAATCTGCGTTGAGTCCCTGATCTCGTAGAACGGACCTGCGTAACGAGGTATAACCGCTCTGAATGGATACTCGCCGGCCCGGCCGTGTGGCCGACGCGAACGTGAACCGGAGGCACCGCATGCGAACCTGGATCCTGGCCCTCGTCGTTCTGCTGGCCTGGCCGGCATCGGTGCTTTCTCAGGATGCGGCCGGCCCGCCCGTCACGGTGGCCGAAGAGACCGAGTATCGCAAGACGAGTACCTCGGCCCAGGTCGAGGCATTCCTGGAGACGCTCGACGAACAGAGCGAGCGGGCCTGGCTCGGGTCGATCGGCACATCGAACGAGGGCAAGCCCCTTCCGCTGCTGGTCGTCGCCGATCCGCCGGTGTCCTCCGCCGAGCAGGCCCGGCGGAGCGGCAAACTCGTCGTTCTGCTGTTTGGCAACATCCACTCGGGAGAAACGTGTGGCAAGGAAGCCTTGCAGATGCTCGCCAGGGAGCTTGCCCTGGGCGAACGATCGGCGTTGCTCGACGACCTGATCGTGTGCTTCGTGCCCAACTACAACCCCGATTCCAACGACAAGATGGACCCGGGCAACCGTCGTAACCAGAACGGCCCGGACGAGATGGGCCTGCGGCACAATGCCCAGGACCTGGACCTGAACCGCGACTGGATCAAGCTCGAAGCGCCCGAGACACGCGCACTGGTCAAGTTCATGCACCAGTGGGACCCGGCCGTCGTTGTCGACACCCATACCACCAACGGCTCAAACCACCGATACGTCATAACCTACCAGGGGCCCAAGCACCCCGCGGGCGACCCGGGGCTGATTGAGTTTGCCCGCGATACGTTCATTCCCCAGATCGACGAGCGATTCGAGGACCAGACAGAGTACAACGCGTGGGTGTACGGCAACTTCGCCGGCATGCACAGCAAGTGGACGACCTACCCGGCCTCGCCGCGCTACGGCACGTCCTATCGCGGGCTGCGGAATCGCATCGGCATCCTGTCCGAGGCGTACGCCTATGCCACATTCAAGGACCGCGTGCTTGGCACGCTCGAGTTCTGCCGGGCGATCCTCCAGGAGTCGGCCGAGCACGCCGACGCGATTCGTAAGACAATCCGTGCCGCAGATTCGTACAACCGAAACGGACGTGCCGATACGATCGCCGTTCGCACGCGCGCGATTCCGTTCGACCGAACCTTCACCGCCCTGGGGTATGTTGAATATGACGAACAGGGCAACAAGATCGAGCCCACCGACGAGGCCAGAGACTACGAGGTCGAACTGGTCAATGACTTTGAGGCCACCCTCAGCGTCGAGCGGCCTTGGGCGTACCTGATCCCCGCCGACCTTCGCCACGTTGCCGAGCACCTGCAGCGGCACGGCATCGAGGTCCAGGAAGTCCGTGAAGAGATGGAACTGGACGCCCGGGTCTACCGCGTGGACGAAGTAAGCCGGGCCGAACGGGTGTTTCAGGGTCACCGCATGCTCGACGTCTCGGAGGTCACGGCGCGCACGCGGGGCGTGCGTGTCGAACCAGGCTGGCACCTGGTTCGCACCGAGCAGGAGCTTGGCATCCTGGCGGCGTACATGCTCGAACCGCAGGCCACCGATGGACTGGCGAGTTGGAGCTTCCTGGATGACTACGTGGCCGAGGGCAAGGACTTCCCGATCTACCGCCTGCCCGAGCCGGCCCCGATCCTGACGCGGAGCGCCAAGCCACTCGACGAGTTTCGCGACCCTCCCAGGCGCATCACGAGCGACATGGTCCTGGATCGCCGCGGTGCGCCCTCGCTCAACGGTGCCCAGTCCGCCCGGCTGGATTGGATCGACGACGAGCACCTGCGCAAGAGCGTGCCGGGCGTGGATGGCCAGCATCGCGTCGATGCCGTCACGGGCCGCGTGATCGAAGTCGAGGGCGAGCAGGATTGGCAAGCGGTCGCCAAGGTGATCTCTGAGCTTCCGACGATCGATGCCGACCGGGCCCGCCGCATCGCCAGTTCGAACTTCCGAACCAGTCGCAAGGATGGTTTCGTCTTCGAGCACGAGCGCGACCTGTACCACGTTTCGATGGACGGCACGAAGGCAGTCCGGCTGACCTCGACGCCCCAGCGGGAGGAGTCATGGTCGTTGAGCCCCGATGGCGCCTTCGTCGCATACATCAACGACAACAACCTATGGGTGGTCGACGTGGCGACCCAGTCCCCACGAGCCCTCACCGAAGGCGGGACCGACGACGTCCGCCACGGCAAAGCGAGCTGGCTCTACTTCGAAGAGCTCTTCGGCAGGAGCTGGAAGGCGTACTGGTGGAGCCCCGACTCGGCCCACATCGCCTTCCTGATCACTGACAGCACTGCCGTGCCCACGTACACGATCGTCGACAACCAGCGGCGCGAGCAGAAGATCGAAGTCGAGCGATACGCGCGGCCGGGCGAGCGGAACCCCGACGTCAAGCTCGCGTTCGTCAGCCCAGAGGGTGGCAGCGTGCAGACTGCCGATCTCACCGCGTACGACGAGGGTGACTTCTTGATCAGCGGAGTCTCCTGGACGCCCGACGGCCGGCAGTGCGTCGTGCACGTGCAGGACCGCATCCAGACCTGGGTCGACATCCTGCACGTCTCGCCCCGCGGCGGCCCACCCACCAAACTGATGCGAGATCAAACCGAGGCATGGATCGGCTCCCCGGGCGACTTCATGTATCTCGAGGACGGCACGTTCCTGATGTTCTCCGAGCGCGATGGATTCAAGCATTTGTATCACTACACCACCGATGGCCGCATCATCCGTCAGGTCACCAGCGGCGACTGGGAATGCCGGCAGGTTCAGCACATTGACGAAGATGCCGGTTGGATCTACTTCACCGGCACCACCGCCTCGCACATCGGCAACGATCTGTACAAGATTCGCCTGAATGGCTCCGAGCTTACCCGGCTGACCCCCGAGTCAGGCAGCCACTCGGTGACCCTCAATCCGTCTGCCACGATGTTTATCGATCGCTGGTCGAGCGTCCACCATCCCAACAAGACCGCCCTGCGTTCGACCAAAGACGGCGCCCTGATTCGTTGGCTGGACTCGAACCCGGTCTACGAATTGGACGATTACGAGTTGGCGACGATTGAGCACGTGCAAATCCCCTCGCGGCACGAGGGCCAGCAGCTCGAGGCGATTCTCTACTACCCACCAGACTTCGACCCCGCGGGCACCTACCCGCTGTGGCTGATGACCTACGCCGGCCCGCACGCCCCCACCGTGCGCGATTCGTGGCAGGCCGGCCGCACGTGGGAGCAGTTACTCTGCTCTGCTGGCATCGTGGTCATGCGCGTGGATCCCTACGCCGCCAGCGGCAAGGGCGCAAAGAGTGCCTGGACGAGCTACCTGAATCTGGGCGTAGGCGAGCTGAAAGACCTGGAGGACGCAGTGCGATGGGCCCTCGCCCAGGGATGGGCCAATCCATCGCGTGTGGGCATCAACGGCCACTCTTTTGGCGGCTACATCACCGCGTACGCCCTCACGCACAGCGACCTGTTCACCGCGGGCATTGCGGGCGCCCCGGTAACCGATTGGCGCGACTACGACACCATTTACACTGAGCGGTACATGTCCACACCACAGGCCAACCCCGAGGGTTACAAACGCACGAGCGCCGTCGAGGGAGCCAGCAACCTCAAGGGGCGCCTGCTGATCGCCCACGGCGATATCGACGACAACGTGCATATGCACAACTCGACCCTGCTCATTGCTGCCCTCCAGCGGGCCGACAAGCTCTTCGAGATGGCCATCTACCCCGGCATGCGCCATGGCATCTGGTCTCGCCAGTACCGCCGCCTGCAGTGGGACTTCATCAAGCGGACGATGGACGTGGACGAGCCGACGCAGTCGACCGATGACGGCACGCGCGAGCCTCGCACCGAGGGGGTGAACGTCGCCGATGAGGGCTAGGTTGGCTGGCTGGTTCCCAGTTGAAAAAGCCGGCTGCTCTCGCAGCCGGCCTTCAATAGCGGGGGCAGGATTTGAACCTACGACCTCCGGGTTATGAGCCCGACGAGCTACCAGACTGCTCTACCCCGCAATCTTTGTGGTCGAGAGTTTACGCCCCGTCTTGGCCCGAATCCAGCCCGTTGGCCGCCGTATCGGGGAAAGTCAGTTGCCAGAAGCCCACATCGTGCCATCGGTTGAACTTTCGGCCCACCTGCTCGAAGCTGCCCACCTTGCGAAACCCCGCGCGCTCATGGAGCGCGGCCGAGGCGTCGTTGGGTAGCGTCATGCCCGCGACGACCGCGTGGAAGCCCGCAGTCCGCAGCCGGGGCAGCAACTCGGCGTAGAGCGCCAGCCCCACGCCGCGGCGTTCCATGCCGCGGGCGACGTAGATGCCCGTCTCACAGGTGTGCTGGTAGGCCGTCCGTGCTCGCCACGGGCCCGCCTTGGCGTAGCCGGCGAACTGCCCGTCGACCTCGGCGGCCAGCCACGGGTGCGTGCGGCTGCCCGTGCGCCACAGGGCCTCGAACTCTGCGTGAGTGGCTGGCCGCGTGTCGAAGTGGACCGCCGTGTGCTCGATGTACCAGTTGGTGAGCGCATTGGCCTGGGCGACGTCCTGCTGCGCGAAATCACGCACGGTGGGCATGCGTGAAGCTTACACCCCCGCGGCCGGGCACTACACTGGTCCGTGAGTACTCCCAGCGACAACGATGCATCGAAGAAGCTCAACGTCCTGCTGGTCGGCGGTGGCGGCCGCGAGCACGCCCTGGCCGAGGCCATCGCCGCCTCGCCCCGCCTGGGCACGCTCTACACCAGCCACCCGGGCAATCCGGGAATTGCCGCCGTAGCCGCCGACGCGGGCGTGCCGATCGACGCGACCCAAGCCTACCGGGCCGAACTCTTCTGCCGCGACAAGGCCATCGACCTTGTGGTCATCGGGCCGGAGGCGCCCCTGGCCGCCGGACTGGCGGACGCATTGCGAGCCAAGGGCGTGGCGGTCTTCGGCCCGGGCAAGGCCGGTGCGCAGCTCGAGGCCGACAAGCACTGGGCCAAGGACCTCATGCGCCAGGCGGCGGTTCCCACCGCCGAGAGCCGGAGCTTTACCGACGCACAGAGGGCGGTGGAGTATTCGCTCAGCCGCACCGAGCCACCCGTCATCAAGGCAACGGGGCTGGCCGCAGGCAAGGGCGTGGTCGTGCCCCGTACGCACAAGGAGGCCGCCGACGCCATCCGCTGGATGCTGGACGGCAAGGCCTTTGGCGATGCCAGCGCCCGCGTGCTGATCGAGGAACGCCTGAGCGGACCAGAAGTCTCGGTTTTCGCGCTCACGGACGGCAAGGGTGTGTACATCCTGGACACCTGCCAGGACCACAAGCGTCTGCGCGACGGCGATGAGGGACCCAATACCGGAGGCATGGGCGCGTTTTGCCCGAGCGCGCTCCTCGACGACGCGGCCATGGAGCGCGTCCAGCGAGAGGTCCTCTTACCCACCATCGATAGCTTGCGTCGCGAGGGCATCGATTATCGGGGCGTCATTTACGTCGGCCTCATGCTGACTGCCTCGGGCCCCAAGGTGCTCGAGTTCAACGTCCGCTTCGGCGACCCCGAATGCCAGGTGCTCATGCCCCGCCTTGCCAGCGACGCCCTCGAGATGCTTTACGCAACCGCCACTGGCAACGTTGAAGGCCTCGAACTGGCCTTTCATCCCGGCGCGGCGGTGTGCGTGGTCCTCGCCAGTGAGGGCTACCCGCAGAAGCCCATCACCGGGCAGGCCATCACCGGCATCGACGAGGCCCTGGCGATGGAGGGCATCTATGTCTACCACGCCGGCACGAAGATCGACAAGGCAACGGGAGACCCGGTGACCGCCGGCGGTCGCGTGCTGGGTGTCACCGCCCTGGGCGCCGACGTCGACGAGGCCCGGGCCAAGGCCTACGCCGCGGCCGACGCGATCCACTTCAAGGGCATGCAGTTGAGGAGAGACATCGCGGCGGTGCGGGCTGAGGCTCCCAAGGTTGTGGCCAACCGTCAGGGATAGTCCGCATTCCGTGCCGGGTACCCCGGGTATAGACTGAATCCTCGCCCGGGCGGCACCCTCCCCCGATTTTCCCACCCCGCACGCCCGGGTCGCTGGGAGAACGACCATGAACAGCATCAAGAATCTGCTCGCCTCGTGCGGCCGCACCCCCATTGCCGCCCTCGCCCTGGCGACCGGCATGGCCATCGGCCTGGGCCTGGCCGCCGGTGCGCACGATGGCATCGCTCCGGTCCATCCCGTCCAGGAGGGCCAGGCAGGCATGGGCGAGATGGACCCTGAGGCCATGATGCAGATGATGGCCCAGTTGGGCGCGCCCGACGAGCACCACGAAGAGCTCCACGACTTCGTCGGCACCTGGAACACGCAGATGAAGGCCCTGACCCCCGGGATGGAAGCGTTCAACAGCACGGGCAAGGCCACCTTCGAAGCCACCATGGGCGGTCGATTCATCGCCCAGACCTACCACGGCTCGATGATGGGCCAGAACTTCAAGGGCGTGGGCCTCAGCGGCTACAACAAGGCGGCCAAGCGGTACGAGTCGGTGTGGCATGACGACATGGGCACGGCCATGTACTTCATGACCGGCGACAAGACCGACGACGGATGGGTCTACGAGGGCAAAGAGACCGACCCCATGAGCGGCCAGACCTACCCGATCCGCCACGTCATCACGATGGAAGGCAAGGACAAGTTCAGCTTCACAATGCAATACCCTCCCGAGGTCGCGGCCCAGATGGGGGCGCAGGCCGAGGACGGCCAGAAGTGGGTGGACGCGTTCCGCATCGACTACAGCCGCGCTCAGGGGGGAGACCAGGGCAACCGCGACGGCGCCGGCATGAACCGCAATCAGGGGGGCAACCGCAACCGGTGAGCCCGCTGACGAGCACTGGCCGCCTGCGACCCCTGCCCCGATTCCAAGGGGCGGGGGTCGTGTCGTTGTTGGAAGAGCCCGCTTAGCATGCCCGGCGGCTGAACCACGCCGCGAGGCGCCCGGGGCGCCCGAGATGAGCATCCACGCCCACTCCACGAGGACCACTCCATGCCATCGATTCGATCGAAGCTGCTTCCACGCACCTGCATCACCGTGGGCCTGGCCGGTCTGGCCACCGCGGCGACGCTCGCCGGCTGCACCGTACACCATCCCGACCGGGACGCATACGCAGGCCCGCTCGAAGCCGCCGCTCGTGGAGGCATGCCCCTGGCCAGGTGGGAACAAGGCTACCGGGCTGGCTTCGAGCCCTGGCAGGTCCTGGACTATCCGAATGCGCCCACAGAGCCACTGGTGGAGACCATTCACGGGGTCACGGTTTCGGATCCCTATCGCTGGATGGAAAGCCCCGATGATCCGCGGCTTGCTGACTGGGCGCGGCGGCAGGACACGCTCTTTGAGCACATCATGGAGCACGCCTCGACCCGTGACACCTACGTCCAACGGCTGACGGCGCTCTACGACTACCCGCGTACCGGCACGCCCGAGGAGCGAGGCGGACGCTTCTTCTTCACGACCAACGACGGCCTTCAGAACCAGAGCGTGCTGCGCGTGGCCAGTTCGCTCGAGCAAGCCCAGGCCGGAAGCGGTCGCGTGCTGCTGGATCCCAACACGTGGAGTGAGGAAGGGACCGACAGCCTTGCCGGCTGGCAGCCCAGCGAGGACGGAGCCATGCTCGCGTACCTCGAACAAACGGGCGGCAGCGATTGGCGGACGATCCGCGTGATCGACGTGGAAACCGGCGAGGACCTCGGCGTTGAGATCGAAGAGGCGAAGTTCACCGGCATCTCATGGGCCAAGGACGGCAGCGGCTTTTACTACAGCCGATATCCCGAGCGACCCGAAGGCAGCGCCGAGTTGACGAGCCTGAACGAGAACCAGAAGGTCTACTTCCATCGCATGACCGAGTCCGAAGACGAGGCGATCGCGTGGGAAGACGAACTCGTGTGGGAGACCCCCGAGCATCCCAACCGTGGTTGGGGCGCGAGCTTGACCGATGACGGGCGATTCCTCTTGCTGTACGGCAGCGAGACCACCGCGCCGCAGAACCTGCTGTACGTGGACGACTTGGCCGACGACGCGGGCTTCCAGCCGATCATTACAGAGTTCGAGGCACGCTACAGCGTGCTGGGCAGCGTCCCAGTCATGGCCGGTAGCCAGGAGGGTCACGAGCCGGCGCGCCTGATCGTGTACACTACGGATGAAGCACCGTTCGGCCGCGTGATCTCGATCGATCCAGCCAACCCCTCCCGTGATGGCTGGGTCGAGATCGTCCCGGAGGGCGACATCGCACTGCAGGGTGCTTCGATGGTCGGTGGCCACATCATCACCGAGGCGCTGCGCGACGTGCTGCCCGAGGTGAACGTGTACACGCCAAACGGTGAGCTCGTGCGCACGGTGGAACTGCCTGGGATCGGCAGCGTGCGCGGGTTCGGGGGTCGGCAGAGCGACGAGTACACCTATTACGCCTTCTCCAGCTTTGCCCAACCCAGCACGACCTACCGCTATCACGTTGCTTCGGGCGAGAGCGAAGTGTTTCGTGAGAGCGAGGTCGACTTCGACCCCGAGCCCTACGAGACCATCCAGGTGTTCTATCCCTCCGCGGATGGCACCGAGATCCCGATGTTCATTACCAAGCGGAAGGACACGCCCCTGAACGGAAAGAGCAAGTTGCTGCTCTACGGCTACGGCGGATTCGGCATCGCCATCACGCCGGGGTTCAGTTCGAGCCGCGCAGCCTGGCTCGAGCGCGGGCATATCTACGCCGTGGCCAACCTTCGGGGCGGCAGCGAGTATGGACTGCCGTGGCGAGAAGCCGGCAGCCGGCTCGAGAAGCAGAACACCTTCGACGATTTCATTGCCGCCGCCGAATACCTCCAGGCGAACGGCTACTGCTCGCCTGCGACGACGGCGATCACCGGCACGAGCAACGGCGGCCTGCTCACGGGCGCCTGCATGACACAGCGGCCCGAATTGTTCGGCGCTGCTATTCCGCGCGTGGGCGTGCTGGACATGCTCCGCTTCCACTTGTTCAGCGCCGGACGCTTCTGGGTGAGCGATTACGGCAGCGCCGCTGATCCCGCACAATTCGAAGTGCTCTACGGCTACAGCCCGTACCACAACGTGCGCAAGGGCGTCGAGTATCCGGCCACGATGGTCGTGACGGCCTACCGCGACGACCGGGTCGTGCCGATGCACAGCTTCAAGTTCGCCGCCGCGCTGCAGGCCGCGACGGGGTCGGCCGATCCCGTCCTGATCCGGATCGAACGCGACGCGGGCCACGGGTCGGGTACGAGTACGTCCAAGCAAATCGAAGGCGTCGCCGACGAGTGGGCGTTCCTGGAGATGGTGCTCAAGTAGGGTGGCCGCTACTCGGACGCGTCATCGTCGACGTCGGGCTCGGGAAACGTCGTCATCGGTGCCACGTCGGCCTTGCGCCCGTTGATGGTGATGCCCAGCGGCACCACCTGCTGTGACATGACGTCGGCCAGGGTCAGCTTGCCCAGCGTCTGCTCGGCATTTGACGCAACCGCATCGAGCGCCTTGTGGAGCGGGCACAGTTCGTGCTCGTGTTCGGGCAGATCGAGCGGGCACTTCAAGATGCGCTGGATCGGCTCGATGGCCTGCACGACGTCCAGCAGGGTGATCGCTCGGGGTTCCCGGGCGAGTGCAAACCCGCCGGTTGGCCCACGCTGGCTGGTGGCCAGGCCGGCTTCGACCAACAACTGCAGAACGCGCGAGGCATAGCGAACCGGGGTCCTGGTCGCTTCGGCCACACGGCTGGCGGTCTGGGTCTCACCCTTCATCTCGCTGAGATAGACCGCCGCCCGCAGCGCGTATTCGGTGGTCATCGAGAACATCGAGCGGGCCTCCTTCGGGGCGGTCCGCCAGTGGCGGCGCGGGCTCGTTCAGGCGGTGAGTTATAGCCACATCGACCCATACAGACGAGTTGTACATAAAAATATAGATTTATGTCTTGATTTCGACGATGCAGGAGGAAATGCTGTATCGCCGTGAACATTCCGGTTTGACAGCAGCGAGCGGCGATGCCTCGCACGGAATATCAGGGAGATCCCGCTATGTCTGAGCCGATGCTTCGTTCCCCCTCACCCACTGAGGCCGGCTCGGACCTGCCGGCCCCGGGCGGTCCTGCCTCTCCGGCGGCGACCGCCCGGGACCGCACTTACGGAAACGACCCCAACCCGGTGGCGAGGCTCGACCGGTTCAGCTACGACGACGCCATCGTGCGGATGTTCTTCTGGGCCACGCTGGCCTGGGGCATCGTGGCGATGCTGGTGGGCGTGATCCTGGCGTTCCAGTTGGCGGTGCCCGAGTTGAACCTGTTGCCTCAGATCGCCTTCGGCCGGCTGCGGCCGCTGCATACCAACGCGGCGATCTTCGCGTTTGCGGGCAACGCCATTTTTGCGGCCGTGTACTACTCGACCCAACGCCTGTGCAAGGCTCGGATGTGGAGCGACAAGCTCAGCAGGCTGCACTTCTGGGGCTGGCAAGCGATCATCGTGTCGGCGGCGCTGACCCTGCCTTTCGGCGTCACGCAGGCCAAGGAATATGCCGAGCTCGAGTGGCCGATCGACCTGGCCATCGCGGTGGTGTGGGTTGGCTTCTTTGGCGTCAACTTCTTCATGACCCTGGTACGTCGCCGCCAGCGGCACCTGTATGTCGCGCTGTGGTTCTACATCGCCACGATCATCACCGTGGCGGTTCTCCACGTGTTCAACAATCTGTGGATCCCAGTCGGCGTGTACGAGCTCTTCACCACGGGCAAGATCTCAAGCCCGGACATCGCGCTGAAGAGCTATCCGCTGTATGCGGGCGTGCAGGACGCCTTCATGCAATGGTGGTACGGCCACAACGCGGTGGCGTTCTTCCTGACCACGCCGTTCCTTGGCCTGATGTACTACTTCCTGCCCAAGGCAGCCGAGCGTCCGGTGTTCAGCTACAAACTCAGCATCGTGCACTTTTGGAGCCTGGTTTTCATCTACATCTGGGCGGGCCCTCACCACCTCCATTACACGTCGCTGCCCGAGTGGGCCAGCAGCCTGGGCATGATCTTCAGCGTCATGCTGTGGATGCCCAGCTGGGGTGGCGGCCTGAACGGCCTGCTCACGCTCCGCGGCGCCTGGCACAAGGTGACGACCGACCCGGTGCTCAAGTTCTTCGTGGTTGGAATTACGTTTTACATGATGGCGACGTTCGAAGGGCCCATGCTGAGCGTCAAGACCGTCAACAGCCTGAGCCACTACACCGACTGGACCATCGCCCACGTGCACAGCGGCACGCTGGGTTGGAACGGGTTCATGATCTTCGGCATGGCCTACTGGCTGGCGCCGCGCATTTTCCAGACCAAGGGCCTGTTCAGCGTCAAGCTTGCCAACGCCCACTTCTGGGTGAGCACCATCGGCATCGCGCTCTACGTGCTCTCGATGTACGCCGCCGGCGTGACACAGGGGCTGATGTGGCGCGCCTTTGACAGCAATGGCCAGCTCATGTACGGGGAGTTCATCGAGACGGTCACCTCGCTCGAGTGGCTGTACTGGATCCGCGGCATCGGCGGCGTGATGTACCTGGGCGGCATGATCATCGGCGTGCTCAACCTGTTCCAGACGTGGCGGATGCGACCCGAGAAGTACGACATCGTGGTCCACGAGGCTGCGCCGTTGGCGCCACTGAACGAGAACTACGAGCGCACAGCCAGCCGCCTGACCGCCAACATCGAACTCGGCCACAAGGCCGACCGATGGCTCCAGGGCGCCTGGCATCGCCGGCTCGAGGCCCGCCCCATCAAGTTCACGATATGGGTTGTGATCGCCGTGGCCGTCGCATCGCTGTTCGAGATCATCCCGACGTTCCTCATCAAGAGCAACGTTCCGACCATCGCGAGCGTCGAGCCCTACACCCCCCTCGAACTGGCCGGACGGGACATCTACATTGCCGAGGGCTGCTACAACTGCCACTCGCAGATGATCCGCCCGATCTTCGCGGAGGTGAAGCGGTACGGCGACTACAGCAAGCCGGGTGAGTTCATCTACGACCGTCCGTTCCAGTGGGGCAGCCGCCGCATCGGTCCCGATCTGGCACGCGAGGGTGGCCGGCAAAGCTCGTTCTGGCACTACGCCCACTTCGAGAACCCGTCCGAGTACGTCGCCGGGTCGATCATGCCCAGCTACAAGCACCTCATCCAGCAGCCGCTCGACTTCGAGGGCATCCAGGCTCGTGTGGGCGCCATGGCCATGCTGGGCGTGCCCTACGGCGAAGCGGTGAAGAACGCGCCGGACATGGCCCGCGAGCAGGCGCGTCAGCTCTCCGACGAGATTGCGAGCCAGGCCCAGAACCCCACGCTCGACCTGAGCGATCGCAAGATCATCGCCCTGATCGCCTATATCCAGCGTCTGGGCACGGACATCTCGAAGGAGCCATCCACCGAAGAAGCGGCCCCCGGCGACGCCGCAGAGGGAGGGACGCCATAATGCTCTCCGACACCATCCGCCACATCGATCTGTCCGTCTGGCCCGAGGCCGCGCTCGTGCTGTTCGTCGGCGTGTTCGTCATGGTCACGCTGCGGACCCTGCGAGCCGGCAAGGCGTACGAGCGGGCCATGGCCGCCGCGGCGCTCGACGAGGGCGTCGCCGTCGCGACGTGCACCGAAGGGGAGGACCTGGTCCATGTCTGAAGAGACCGAAAACACCCTGATCCGCGGCCACGAGTACGACGGCATCATGGAGTACGACAACCCGACGCCCCTGTGGTGGCACCTGATCTGGCTCGGATCCATGATCTTCAGCGTGGTGTACTTCTTCCTATCGCTGGAGAGCCCGTGGTTCGTGCACCAGACCCAGCGGCTCGAGCGGGCCCAGATCGCCGAGATCGAGCGTTTGTTCGCCGACCTGGGCGATCTTGAAGGCGACCAGGAGACCATCGTGTCGCTGATGGGCGATCCGCAATGGATGAGCTTTGGCGCATCGGTCTTCAGCACGCACTGCACCTCCTGCCACGGCAGCAATGGCGGCGGCGGCGTAGGGCCAAACCTCACCGACGACGCGTACCTGAACGTCAAGACCATCACCGACATCCACACGGTGATCGACCAGGGCGCCAATAACGGCGCGATGCCCGCGTGGGGCAAGCGACTGCATCCCAACGAGGTCGTGCTCCTGAGCTCGTACGTGGCCTCCCTTCGCGGCAACAACCTGCCAACCAAGGGCCCTGAGGGCGAGGTCATTCCCCCCTGGCCATCGGTAAGCGGGGACAACTGAGAGCCCCAGGGAGGCCGTATGTCGACCACCGCAGCACAGCCCGAACGCGTCCTGTCGACGCTCAATGCCGATGGCTCGCGTCGCTGGCTGAAGCCGCGGCCTTCCAAGGGGCGCTGGCTGAACCGTCGACGCATCGTCGGCTACGGGTTGATCGCCCTGTTCGTGCTGCTGCCACATTTGCGCATCGCTGGGAAGCCCCCGCTACTGCTGGACATCCTGGAGCGCGAGTTCACCTTCTTCGGCACGACGTTGTATCCGACCGACACGTTGTTGCTCGCGTTGCTGTTGATCACGGTGGCCCTGTCGATCTTCTTCTTCACGGCCATGTTCGGGCGTGTCTGGTGCGGCTGGGGGTGTCCGCAAACGGTGTACCTCGAGCTGGTCTTCCGTCCCATCGAGCGGTTCTTCCAAGGCACGCCCGGCAAGAGCAAGGGCCGCTTCGGCGCAGCCGGCGGCCTTCTGAAGATGCTCGTCTACATCGCCTTGGCCTTTGCCCTGGCACACACGTTCCTGAGCTACTTCGTCGGCACCGACAACCTGCGGCAGTGGATCTTCGGGTCGCCGCTTGATCACCCGATCGCGTTCATGGTCATCGCCGGCGTGACGGGCGCCATGCTCTTCGACTTCGGTTTCTTCCGCGAGCAGACGTGCATCGTCGCGTGCCCGTACGGCCGCTTCCAGAGCGTCATGCTGGATCGCGACTCGCTGATCGTGGGCTACGACCGGCGGCGCGGCGAACCCCGCGGCAAGAAGCGGCGCGGCCCCAAGCCGGGGTCCGATGTGTCGCTCAAGGTTGTCCAGGAATCCGAGCAGCTCGGCGATTGCATCGATTGCACGCTGTGCGTGCAGACCTGCCCCACCGGCATCGACATCCGCGACGGTCTGCAGATGGAGTGCGTGAACTGCACCCAGTGCATCGACGCCTGTGACGCCGTGATGGACCGCATCGGCCGGCCCCGAGGGCTCATCCGTTATGCCTCCCAGCGCTCGCTCGAGGGCGATGGGCGACACTGGCTGCGCCCTCGCGTCATCGTGTATCCGGCGGCCATTTTCGTCCTGGTCTCGGTCATGATCGCGCTGCTGATCGGACGCGAACCAGCACTGGTTACCATCGTCCGCGGGCCGGGCCACCCGTTCACGGTCCTCGAGAGCGGCATGGTCGCCAACCCGATCAAGTTCAAGATCCAGGATCGCTCCGAGTCGGGCGGGACGTACACGATCGAACTCGAGGGCGTCGAGGGCGGCCGACTCGAAGGCATGACCAGCGTCGACGTCTCCGCTGGCGAGACCTTCTCGGAGCCGATGACGCTGGTCGTGCCGCCCGAGGTGTTCTCCACAGACCGGCTTCCGGTCAGCATCCGCGTGCGCGGCAAGGACTTCGATCACAGCGTGGAATACATGATGCGCGGCCCGGTGCATCGAGCGGGGGCGAATTGACATGACGGACCATGCTTCAGCAACCAGCGCTCCTTCGCGCAATCGTGCGTGGCTCTGGCCGCTCGCGGTCGTCGGCATGCTTGCGATCTCGATGTCCGTCTGCGCGATCACGGTGGTCGCGGCCGTCAGTGATCCGAGCTACGCGATCGAGGACGACTACTACCAGAAGGCCGTCGACTGGGACCAGTCGCGCGAACTCGAACGGGCAAGCGCGAAGCTCGGCTGGCGAGCCGAGCCACGGGTTCTAACTGGCAATGAAACACTTTCGATCGTGCTGCGCGATGCTGATGGCGAGCCCATCGCGGATGCTTCCGTTCGTGCTCTTGCCTTCCACCACGCACGCCGCGGCGATGCCCGAGCCCTTCGCCTGATTTCCCAGGGCGATGGCCTGTACACCGCCCCGCTGACCAACGCTCGGGCGGGGCAATGGCAGGTCCGCATCCGTGCCGTTCGCGGACGGGACCAGTACGTCTCGACGCAGGACGTCTTCAGCCGGGTGGACGCGCCGTGACGCCGACGATCGCCAGTCTGGCCGCCGTGCTGCTGGCGAGCCTTGCGGGCAGCCCGCACTGCGCGGGCATGTGCGGGGTGTTCGTGGCCATGGCGTGCGGTGCGAATCGTGACGCCGGTCGCTCGGCGCACGTGCGCACCCAACTGGCCTACCACGGCGGGCGGCTGGCGGGCTATGCAACGCTCGGCGCCATCGCCGGCGCCCTGGGCGGCGCCATCAACCTCGGCGCCGACGCCGCCGGCCTCCAGCATGCCGCGGCGATCCTTGCGGCAGCGACGATGCTCGTCGTGGGCGGCGCGTGGCTGCTGGCCGAGACGGGCCTGCGGCTTCCGCGCATGCCGACGCCGCGGCTGATCCGGTCCGCCTTCCGGGCCGGCATTTCGAGGGCGGATCGCTTCGGCGCGACCGGTCGCGCCCTGACCATCGGGCTGCTCACGGCCCTCCTGCCCTGCGGCTGGCTCTGGGCCTTCGCAATCATCGCCGCCGGCTCGGCCTCGCCGATCTGGGGCGCCGCGGTGATGGCCACGTTCTGGATCGGGACCGTCCCCATCCTGGCGGGGCTGGGGCTGGGCATCGGCGCCCTGCGGGCACGGCTGGGCCCACGTGCCCGCGCCCTGGCGGCCGTCGCGATGATCGCCATCGCGACCCTCACCGTGGTGCGGGTGTATCGCGCCGACCTCAGCGGCCTGGGCGCCCGCACGGCAGCCCAGCCTGCCTCGTTGCAATCGCCGCCTACCGAGGCCCATTGCCCCCTGTGCCCAGAGCCATGACCGCCATTGCCGCACCCAGTTCGACGACCAGGTCGCCCCGCGAGGCGCAGGCGAGCCAGCCCTGCGCACACTGCGGGCTGCCATCGCCCGCCGGCGAACGCTTCTGCTGCAACGGATGCGCCATGGTCTACGAGACGATCTCGGCCTGCGGGCTGGAGCACTACTACGACCTCAAGCGTCGCCTGGATGCGCAACGCGAGCCAGCCAGCCAGCCCGCGGGCAGCTTCATAGAGCTCGACGACGCCGCGTTCCTGGCCCGCCACGCAACGCCGCTGCCCGCGGGCCTCATGCGCATCGAGATGTACGTGCAGGGCGTGCACTGCGCCGCATGCCTCTGGCTACTCGAGCGCCTGCCGACGGTCGTCCATGGCTTGCAGAGCGTGGAACTCGACCTCGCACGCCGCACGGCTTCGCTCGTGTGGAACCCCGCCGAGGTAACGCTCTCGACCATCGCGCGCGAGTTCGCCCGTTTTGGCTACCCCCCGCATCCGGTCGAGCCCTCGGCCGCCCGCGACGCCCGCCGGCTGGAGGACCGCGCCTACCTGATCCGCATCGGTGTCGCCGCGGCGTGCGCGGGCAACGTCATGCTGCTGGCCTTTGCGCTCTACAGCGGGCAGTTCGACGCCATCGGCGAGCCCTACCGCACCGCGTTCCGCGTCCTGAGCGCCGCCATCGGATTGCTCGCCCTGGCCTGGCCGGGCAGCGTGTTCATCCGCGGCGCGTTGGCGGCCATCCGCACGCGGACGTGGCACCTGGACACGCCCATCGCCATCGCCCTGGTCGCCGGTAGCGCCGCCGGCCTGCTGGCGGTCGTGCTGAACGCCGGGGAGATCTACTTCGACTCGATCACGATGCTGATCTTCCTGCTGCTCATCGGCCGGTGGCTGCAGATGCGTCAGCAACGCCGCGCGACCGACGCCATCGAGTTGCTCTTCTCGGTCACGCCCCGACGCGTCACGCTCATCCGCGACCGTGAGCCGGTCGACGCGGCGATCGACGCGGTGGTCGTGGGCGACCTCGTGGAAGTTGCGCCCCAGCAGTGCGTCCCGGTCGATGGCGTGATCGAACACGGCACTACGCACGTGGACGCCGCGGTGCTCACCGGCGAGAGCCGACCGATTGCGGCGACCATCGGAGATCCCGTGGCCGCGGGGGCGCTCAATCTCTCGGGCGCCATCCGCGTGCGCGTGACCGCCACGGGCCGCGACACCCGCGTGGGCAGGCTCATGGCTGACATCGAGCGCCTGAGCCGAGCACGAACGCCGGTCATCGGCAGCGCCGACCGTCTGGCCAGGCCGTTCGTGCTGGGCGTAATCACGCTCGCCGCGTTGTGCTTCCTGCTGCGGCTCCCCGCGGGCGTGCACGCGGCATTCGAGTCGACGGTCGCCATGCTGATCGTCTGCTGCCCCTGCGCCGTCGCCCTGGCCACGCCGCTGGCGACCTCCATGGCGATCGGTCGCCTGGCCGGCCGCGGCACGCTCGTCAAGGGCGGCGATACCTTCGAGACCCTGGCCGGGGCGCCAACGCTCGTGCTGGACAAGACGGGCACGCTGACCGAAGGGGCCTACAAGGTGCGCGACTGGCTGGGCGAAGACGCCCTGCGTCCGGTCGTTGCCGCGATGGAATCGGGCGCATCGCATCCGATCGCCCGGGCCCTGGCCGCCGGCGACCAGCATCCGCGCGTCGGCGATATCGTCCATCACGGTGGTCTGGGCGTGACCGCGTCGTGCGAGGGGCGGCGTATCGCGGCGGGCTCGGCGGCGCTCACGCTTCGCGAGCACGCGACCATGCCGGGTTGGGCCCGGGACGCCGCCGCCCGGGCCCAGGCCGCGGGCTTGACGGCCGTGTTCATCGCCAAGGACGACGACGTGGCGGCCGTCGCGCTGCTGGGCGATGCGCCGCGGGCCGAGGCGCGCCGGGCCGTCGACGACCTCCGCGCGCTGGGCTGGCGGCCGCGTGTGCTCTCGGGCGACGACCAGCGCACCGTGACGGCCATCGCCGCCCAGGTGGGCATCGACGACGCGGCGGGCGACGCCCTGCCCGAGGCCAAGCGCGACGCCATCGCCACGCTCAAGACAGACGGCCCGGTCGTCATGGTGGGCGACGGCGTGAACGATGCCGCCGCGCTGGCCACCGCAACGATGGGCGTGGCGGTCAGCGGTGGCGCCGAGGCCTCGATGGCCGCGGCGGACGTCTACCTCGGCCGCCCGGGCCTGGCCCCCCTGGTCGACCTGGCGCGCACCAGCCGCGGCGTGATCGCGCGCATCCGCCTGTGCCTGGGCCTTGCGATTACGTACAACGCCGTGGCCGCGGCCCTCACGCTGGCCGGGCTGATGTCCCCCATCGTGGCGGCCATCGTCATGCCGCTCAGTTCGCTGACCGTCCTGGCCATCGCGATCGGCGCCGGCCGCCCATCGCCCCAGACGCAGGAGTCCACGCCATGAGCGTCCTCTTCATCGTCCTGCCGCTCGCGCTGGTGCTCGCCGGCGCCGCCGTGTGGGGGTTCGTGTGGATGGTCCGGTCGGGCCAGTGCGACGACCTGGACACCCCCGCCTCGCGCGTGCTGGTCGACGACGACCGCTGAGTCGGGGCTTCCCTCGGCCCCGACCGCCCCGTCGTGGAAGCTCGAAGAATCGGGCATGCCACGAAAGTGCCTCCGCGTCGCCGCGTTCGCCGCCGTCGGTTTGCTGGCCATCGGCCTGCTCACGCTGGTCGGGTGCGTCCGCACCAGCGGGGGCGTGTGGTACTTCAACAGCGCCGCCTTCCCCGAAGGCTGGCCCGAGCTGACGCCCGTGGGCGAGGTCCACATCCGCTCGTATCCGGTCTACCGGGCCGCCAGCGTGACGCGCGACGATGCCGACGGCGGCATGGGTCCCATGTTCAACACGCTCTTTGCGCACATCAAGTCCAACGACATCGCCATGACCGCGCCGGTCGACATGGGCTACGCGGCGGCCGATCCATCGGGCGAGCCCGACGCGATGTCGTCCATGGCCTTCCTGTATCGCACGACCGAGCTCGGCCAGGTCGGCAGCGATGGCCTGGTGCGTATCGAGGACGTACCGCCTACGACCTACGCCAGCACCGGCGTCCGCGGCCGCTACTCCCAGAAGAACTTCCAGCGCGGGCTCGAGCGCGTCGAGGCATGGCTGGCCAGCCAGCAGGGCTGGACGCCGGCCGGCCCGCCGCGCTACCTGGGCTACAACGGGCCCTTCACGCCGTGGTTCTGGCGGTATGGCGAGGTGCAGGTGCCCGTGGCGCCGGCCGATCAAGGAGAATAACGCCTCGATCAGAACGGCGACCCCGTACGATCGCCCATGGCCGCCGACGGCTCCAACCCCCGCCCGACCCACCAGACCTGGCCCTCTCGCGTGGTCGAAAACCATCCCTGCCCCACGGCCGCCCCGCCGCCCAGGGCCGAGGACTGCGGCGACCGGGGCACGTACCGCTCGGTCTGGTGGCAGGGCGGCATGGGCTCTAGCTGGAAGGCCGCCGGCATCGTTTTCGCCATCCTGCTTGGCCTGGCCCTGCTGCGGCACGTGATCGGACCGATGCTCTCGCCCGCGGGCCCCTGAGGAGCGTCGGCGACCCACGCCTGCGCGTCCATCGGCCGCCGAGTCCCATGTTTGGTGTAACCCGGGCGCCCACCGCCGGTATACACCGCCGCGGGCGGTCGAACGGCGCGCAGCCGTACTGGCACCCGGCGCGATCGCACCGGTCCGATGCGGCGTCGAGGAACTTTCGAGGGGTGCGTGTTCGAGGGGGCGTGCTCAAGGGGGCCTAGAGGAGGCGTGGAAATGGCGAGCTTGAGGATTCCCACGGCCGGCGCGGCGGCGCTGGCGGCCGTCATCGGGGCGCCCGGGTCGGCCGCGGCCCAGGCGTTCGAATGGACCAACCCCGCGGGCGGATCGTGGCACGAGGCGGCCAACTGGGATCTGCTGGCCGTTCCTTCCAGCGGCGCGACCGCGCGCTTCACGCTGCCGGGCGCCTACCAGGTTCTGCTCCGCGACGAGGACGCCCAGGTGCGCTCCATCGAGATGCGCAATCCCGACGCGGTGCTCGGCATCGGCGCCGCGCGGCAATTGACCCTCACCGGCCCCACCCACGTGCTCGACGGCACGCTGGTGATCAACGACGAGGGTCTGCCGGCACTCTCGGAGCTGACGCTGCTGAGCTCGGGGCCGATCGCCATCGTGGGCACGGGCGAGATCGTGCTGGTGGACGATTCGCACTGGAGCACCACCTATGCCGACCTGGACGACGCGGGCACGCGCAACCCCAAGACCATCGGCCCGGGCATCACCATCCGCGGCTCGGGCTGGGTGAGCCTGGACTTTTCCAACACCGGCACGGTGCGGGCCGATGCGCCCGGGCGCGAGCTGCAGGTGCGAGGCATCGTGACGAACACCGGCGTGCTGGAGGCCACCGACGACGGCGTCCTGCTGATCAGCAGCATCGTCGAGCAGGTCGGCAGCGGGCGCATCGTGGCCAACGGCGGGCGCGTGCGGCTGGCCGGCGACGTCCGCGGGGGCGGCATCATCGCGACCGGCGGCGTGGTCGAGGCTGGCGGCGACCTGACCGACATTACGCTGGTGCAGGGCGACCTGGTCCTGCCCGAGCAGGGCTCGGTCCGCATCCTCGATGGCATGACGATGAACGGCACGCTGCACGTGACCGGCGTGGCCGCCGGAGGATTCTCCAGGGTGTACCTGGCCACCGACCAGACCCTCTCGGGCGCGATGACCATCGCCCTCAACGAGGGCACGCCGGTGGCCATCGGCGCCGCCCAGCTCGCCGACTGGTTCACCAGCCGGCCGACCACGACGCTGGACACCGGCGTCGCGGTGCGCGGCTCGGGCGTGGTGAGCGCCACGCTGATTAATCGCGGCGTGATCAGCGCCGACCAGGACGGCGCCGAGCTGGCCCTGACCGAGAACGACAAGGACAACCGCGGCCGCATCGAGGCCACCGCCGGCGGCCTGCTCCGCATCCAGTGCGACGTCACCCAGAGCGTGGGCGGGCTTATCATCAACGACGGGGGGTCGGTCCGGCTTATCGGTTCGGTCATCGGCGGGCGGCTCGATGCCCGCGGCGGGCCCATCGAGGTCGCCGGCGGCAACGCATCGCTCGAGCGAATCACGCTGCTGGGCGGCCAGGTGGGCGTCCAGGCCGGCCGCGACCTGACGCTGCGCGGCGACATCACCAGCGACGGCGTGCTGCTGATCAACCGCGATGGCGGGCCCGAGCCCGCGCGGGCCGTGCTGGCCACCAGCGGCTCGATCCGCGGGGCGGGCGAGGTGCGCCTCCACGACGCCGGCGCCCCCACGGGCGCGGCCCAGCTGGTCCAGGCCGCGGCGGGGCTGCGCACCACCATCGGCCCGGGCACGTCGATCACCGGCCGCGGCCGCGTGTCGGGCAGCTACCTGGTCGAGGGCGCGCTGGCTCCCGGCGGCGCGGCGCCGGGGCCGATCGGCACGCTGGAGGTCTCGGGCGAGGTGACGCTGGCCGCCCCATCGCGCCTGCGCCTGGACCTGGCGGGCCCCGCCGACCCCACCGGCCACGACCGGCTCACGGGCGACGCGGCCTGGACGCTGGGCGGCACGCTGGAGGCCTCGGCGATCGACGGGTACGAGCCGGGCCGATGCGACACGTTCACGCTGCTGCGCGGGTCTTCGATCGAGGGCGTCTTCGACGCGCTGGCGCTGCCGGCGACGGCCGGCGGCGTGCGCTGGTCGCTGGCGGTGGTCGACGCGGCCGGGGGCGCGGCGCTGGAGCTGCGGGCCCGCTGCACGGCCGACGCCGACGGCGACTGCGAGCTCTCGCTGTTCGACTTCCTGGCGTTCCAGAACCTGTTCGACGCGGGCGATCCCACGGCCGACCTGGACGGCGACGGCGCGCTGACGATCTTCGACTTCCTGGCGTTCCAGAACGCGTTCGACGCCGGCTGCCCCTAGGGCCGCCCCGGCGCCCGCCGAGCTGGTTCCCGGCGCCTTGCCGGCTCCTGCCCGCAAGCGACCGCCCCACGGGGGCGCACCCGGACCCGAGCTCCCCGCCGCGCGGGGCCTGCTCGCGGCCGCGAGGCGCGGGCCCGCCGCCGCGCGGGGTGTTCGTGCGGCCGCGAGGCTGGTTCGTGCGGCCGCACGGGCCACCTTCCCCGCCGCGACCGCCGATTCCGCGTCCGCGCGCGTCGCGCCCACGGCTGCACCCATCGTCACCCCGGCCGCGAGCCTTGCTACGGCGGCCGCGAGGTCGTCCCCCGCCCATGCGAGGTCGACGCTCGCATAGGCGATATCTATCGCCGCGCGTGCGAGCACGATTCTCCTCGATAGGACGTCCCGTAGTCCCCGGCCCAGAACGGCCCCCACGCCCCTTCGGGCCGGTTTCCATATCCGGACCCCCGGCGAGGCGCCGCCCGCGCGCGATCCGGGGACGCCGCGGGTCCGCGAACACGCGACGAGGGGCCGGTCCACACCCCCACCCCTCCGGGCGGCCCTGCGTACGCACGCGGACCTTTCTTCCCGCTCCCCCGCTCCCAGCGGGGGAGCTGCCGAGGTCTGCCGAGGCTGAGGGGGTCTGGCTCCCTCTCCCGCGCGCGGGAGAGGGCTGAGGGTGAGGGGCTGACCGTTCCGCCTCGCGGCCGCTACATGAACGCCGCTGGCGTTTGGACCCGAAAGTTGACCTCCTCCAGCGACATAGGCCCGCGGAATACGAACTCGATTACCGTTCCGGGCGTGAGCCGGCTTCGCAGATCGATTCCTAAGCCCACGTGGGCAAAGCGGTCTTCCAACGAACTCATGGCTTCCACAGCAACCAGACGATGTTTGGCTATCATTCGCACGGTCGTCGACACGGACCCGTCAGGACCCGCAATGCCAAAACGCCATTCGCTGCGATTCATCGATCTTTTCGCCGGCCTAGGCGGTTTCCACACCGGCCTACAACGTCTCGGGCATCGGTGCGTCTTTGCTTGCGAGAAGGATGAGCAGCTCAGGGAGATCTACGGCCAAAACTACGGCATCGTCCCTGCAGGTGACATCCGTGAACTCGACGTCCTCGACATACCGGCGCATGACGTGTTGTGCGCCGGATTCCCGTGCCAACCATTTTCCAAGGCGGGAGAACAACTGGGCCTTGATTGCGAGCGAGACGGGGACCTCTTTAGCGAGATAGTTCGGATTCTCGATCACCACCGACCCCGTTGGATCCTACTGGAGAATGTCGCAAATCTTCTCAGGCACGACGGCGGCGGCACGTTTCGCTGGATGAAGGACGAATTGCAGTCGCTCGGGTACACCGTGTCCGAAAAAGTGCTTTCTCCCCACAAATTTGAGATCGCGCAGATCCGAGATCGCGCCTTCATCGTGGGCTCATTGAATGGGCTTGACGCCTTCGAGTGGCCAAACCCGTCCGACGTTGAACCGAGTATTCGAGGCATCCTCGATCGCAAGCCCAAGAACGCGCGTTCGCTCCCCGAGCACTACGCCGAGTGCCTCGCGGTCTGGCAGGAGTTCCTCGACCGCATTCCGCAAGATGAGCCCCTACCCTCGTTCCCAATCTGGACGTTCGAATTCGGCGCCACGTATCCCTACGACGGCCGCCCCCCGCTCCTGCGAGACCCGAGGTACCTGGCACGTACACGAGGCTCATTTGGCCAGCCCTTGAAGGGCCTCACCGATGAGGAGCGTGCCAATGCGCTCCCCAGCTATGCGCGCGGATCCAGTCCGTTTCCTCAATGGAAGCAGACGTTCATCTCGCAGAACCGAGAGTTCTACGAGAGGCATCGGCGCAGATTGAGAGGTTGGCTTCCGAAGCTCAAACCCTTTGCCCCCAGCTTGCAGAAGCTTGAGTGGAACTGCAAGGGTGAAGTGCGAGAACTGCGTGAGCATGTCTTGCAGTTTCGAGCTTCCGGCGTTCGAGTGAAGCGTTCGAATTGGGCGCCGGCACTGGTTGCCATGACGACAACGCAGGTCCCGGTCATCACCTGGGAACAACGATACATGACCGTGCGGGAGTGCTCTCGGCTTCAGGGGTTGGGGCAACTCAATCTCGCACAGCTCAAGCCCACAAACGCATATAGGGCCATCGGAAACGCAGTAAGCGCCGATTTGGTCACATTGGTCGCTCGGCAGTTGCTGAACGACACACGACAACCAGAGAGGAATCGGCCAATCAGATCATCGCGCCATACACGATCTCGGCCAGCGGGCGCGAGCCTCTTTGCTCCAAGGTGAGCGTCGTCGCGTTCTCTAGGTGCGATCGGAAACGCACGGCGGAGACATCGGGTGGGGGCGGGTGTGGCTGAGGAATAGACGAGCCATCGTACAGTCGAAGGGATCGCATTGCCGATGCCTCATCGAAGGCAAATTCCGCCGCGCTTATCCATGCATCCCCAAGGTACTCGACGCACAAGCGATCTACCTTGCTCCGCAGTGTTTCGCTCTGACCAGCGATCACCAGGCAATCTGCCCAAAGATCACCAATCGATGTGCCTCCATCCTGGCGGGACAGGAGCAGTGAGGCAACCGATACAAACAACTCGTCGCGCGGAGGCCGCAACTGCTCAAGCGAGAAATCGTGAACGCGAGCCTCACCAGTCGTTGCCTTAACCTCTAGTCTCTCCACTCCGAGAGCGAAATCATGTCGCTCGGCGGCATCAGCATGCCAGGCCTCGAGCATTGACACGCCATCCGCAGCACGGGCAATCAAGAGCAACTCCGCCCAGAGACCGGCGGGCGGCCTACCGGGTCGAGCAGCCGCAGCAAAGAGATTGGCGAGATGAGAGATAGCTCGATTCACGCCAGCGCGTTGTCGACCGGCTGATTCAGCCGGTAACGCATTTGCCACGCACCTAACGAACAACTGGCGACCCTCTTCGCCGTCTATTGTGCAACGCACTATTGACAGACGGCGCGCCTCGCGGTTGCCGTCGTGATCGATTATAGAGGGCACATCGTGATCTACGGCTACAACTCGAAGGCGCATCCCCGGAGTGGTTTGCGGGCCCTCAGCATTCAACAGAACAATCGGACAGCCTCTGTCATCTCGCGCAAGATAGGCGTCTTCAATGGGTTCAAGCCGGATAACTGGAAACCGCTCTTTGGTTGCGGGTGGTACGGCAAGCAGGTCCGACCACAGATGCACACCGCTCAAGGCGTCGGCTCCAAGATGATGCGATCACTCAACACACCATCGCTCACCCAGAGCGCGAGAACGGGTACGTTCGAGGCTTCAGGCAAGGCCTCCGCCTTCTTTGCCTGGGCCACGGTCATGTTCTTGTACAGGTCAAACACATGGATCTGGAGCGTGACCTCGTGCCTATGAACTTTCTGATCACCCGGATAAATCGAGCCTTGAGGCCCGCGCGAGCTATCACGACCGGGCACCTCGCCGGCAAAAGGATTTAGTGATGCTCTGCGGTCTGCGTGTACCTTGATCTGGCGTGCACGGTCACCATCACCAGGGCGCATTCTCGCCAACATAGCCAACTCGTCGGGATGCTGTTCAAGCCGGTTTCGGATAAGGAACATGGCATTGGCCCAGTCTTCCGCATCTTGGTCACCTGGTATACGAAAGTCTACGAGCAGGTTTTCATACAGGTCCTTAAGCGGCACATCGGCCACTCTGTGACGCTCGCGATCGCCGCCGGGCTTGCCAAAGTCATCAGGCACAAACAAGTCTTGCAGAGGCTCGATGAACGCCTCAAACAACTCGAGATTCTTCCGGCACGCACTTAGGTCTGACAGCATGCCCTGTTGCCGGAACCAATTGTTGCCTTTACTGAGCCGTTCAACGCTTGGATCCATTATCGACGATCGGGTAGGATGCATCCCTTTGCCGATGAGAATCTCTCTACGGACTCTGCTAAGATCCAGCGAGGGCGTCTGAGCTGCTGCTCTCAGTAAGAAATCATGTATACTACGTTCATGCTCGACGTAATCGCGATAGGCATCGATCAAGCCGGTCTCTAGAAACAGTCGACAAAAGCCAAGATAAGGCCGCTTGTATCCGAAGAATCGCCCGCGCTGCTGAACAGTGTCCGCGTTTCCGACACCGACTCCACGAGGCATATAGGTAACCGTCAGCCCTTCGACTGTGAATCCACGATCGAGCTTCTGCCCACCGACAAGCAGCCAGGATGGATGCTGACGCCAAGTCAGATTGTTTGTTTCGCTGTCCGAATTGACCTTTTCTACTTGGGTCCGCGCGATCGCTTTCGGCAGCCGCCTCACCAACTCATCGAACGGTCTCAATTGTGGTACCGTGGCCTTCAAGCTCTGGTAGCAGTGAAAGAAATCTGGCAACAACTGCTGGCGGCCGGACTCATCTGCCAACAATTCTTGCCAATCCGATACTGCGGACTGCACCCAGCGGTAGAACCTGTCATGGCTTCCAATCAAACGAGAAGGGTGCACCATCATCGATCGATTACCTCTAGCTTGCGAAGCATTGAAGTCAGCTACGCCAAGAAAGAACAAACGCATTGCTTCGTGTAGAGTTTCCGGGGGCTGCACATCTTCGGCGTCAGCATCGGCCTCACTTGGTGGTATTGGTCGAACAAGTGCCACTCCGTTGGTTGTACGAAAGAAATCCTCACCACCCACATAATCCTGCCCTGGGCGCAGGACACTCGCAAAGTTGGGGGACAGCAAGTCAATAAGTGAAATCAGTAGAGGGCCCTGCGGGGTAGCTGTGTATTGGAGATAGGTATGGCTTGGCATCGCCCGCCGCATTTCGAGGATGGCGGAATAGATGGTACTTTGTTCGCCTTGGCGAACGCGAGTATTCAGGCCAGCTTGATCGGCCTCGTCGTCTATGACGATTGGGGAATCCATAACATCTGCGAGTTCGCGTAACACAGTCGCGAGACGACGAAGGTGTGCCTGGTGTTTCAGAACCGTGATAATGTACGTGTGTCGTTCTTCCTCAAGCTCGTCGGGGTCGTCCCATGCAGACAAGACCGCGCGAATATTGGACACATCAGACTGCTTGGGATTGTGTTTCATGACCCATGGCCTTCGATATTCATCAATATCGAGATCAGCCATGAGTCGCCTGCATGTCTGCTCGGCAAGGTTTTTCTGCGTGCCCGCTAGCACGACGATCAACCTGTACCCATTGTCGTGAGCTGCAGCTGCTACGGATGTAAAGGAAAGCGTCTTGCCACTCTGTACTCTTCCTACAACGAGGCCGGTTCGATAGCTGGGCCGCGCCTTAGTCGAATTCACTGGTGGCTTACATTGCCGCAAAATATCAATCGTTGCCTCGTGGAGTCGCTCAATGGCATCGGTATCGTTCTCTAGTTTTTGCTTGCTCACAGAGCGCAGTTCTTCACCGATCTTTGGATCCCAATCTTTTTCTGATCCAGATTGCAAAGAAATTGTCGTGTTCATTGATTACTCGTCTTCTTGAATACCTGGGCCTGCGAGCGGGCCGCGCATTAGTCTGTTGAGTATTGTGCGTACTGCTGCGGGGTAGTTGTTTCCTGCATCTGCCGCAATCTTCTCCGCCAACGCCAGGCCAGCTGCCACACGCAACAAAGGCTCGACGTGTCCGCGATCAAGCTTCGGCAGGCATGACATAAATGGATGGGCCAAGGACATACGAACGCCCAACTGATGGCGTCCGTTCCCATCGACGCCCGCTGTGACGGCCTGAGCAATATCTAGCCACTTGTCAGACGGCGTTGCGTCGAGTTCAAGCACAACCTGCCATGGGTGGCCGTCAACCTCCATCTCAATGATGTGTTGGGCTGCAAGCTCCTCCGATGGCGGCAACGCCGACTCGGGCTCTGTTGCCGGAGGGGGCTGAGTGCGTGCGTCGTGCACCGCACCCGGTACGCCGTGCCGAATGCCCTCCGCGGTTGCTTGAGCGGCTTGCTCTGCCACCTTGCCAACGGACTCTCGTGACACTTTTTCGCGGTAGTTGCGCGCTTGCCGGATGAGCGGAAGGTCATCCTCGTCGAGGCAGTGCTTGAGCAAGTCCAGGAAATCTTGTTCGCGGTCTTCCCAGCGAAAGCCATCCTTCGTGTGGCTAACGTCAAAGCCTTCCAGGTGTATCTCGCCGAAGAGTCGCTGAAACACATAGCTATTCGAAGCACCGAAGATGTAGGGTGGCCGATACTTCTCATCCCCGCTGCCCTGGATGACGCGCCTACGCCTGAACAGAGACAGGCCGGCTGTCGCTGTACTGCCCTTGCGCAGTAGTCCAGCAAAGCCCCGTGCCCTCAGTTGGCCGCCCTGGCCATTATCACCGATCTCAAGGTCAATCGTGCGTCGCCATTCAATGGGGTCGCCATCGGGCTCATGGTTACTACCAAATCGTGGCGCATTGAGAACGTCTGGCTCTTGGTACTCAAGCTGCTGTCCATGACAGATCAACTCCAATTCGCCGTGACGAAGGAAGTCCCGGTAGATATCGCTGAGGTGATCCTTGATCTTGCCGATTGTCCGACCCTTGGGATTCGTCCGGCAATCGTTGAGCTCGACAATGGTGTAGTGTGCGTCAGCTGGAGCCGAGTGACGCTCAATGTCAAGCTCTTCGATCTTGTCCTGCACGATCTGCTCGATATTGAAAGACACGCGTCTCTCGAAAGGGTCGCCCAAAGCACTCGTGCGTACAGACCACTGTGGAGCAAACCAACACGAGGCACTCTTCATACCCATGCCGAATTCGCTAAGGCCTCCCTTTTGTGGTGGTGCTTCCGCTGGGCGAAAGGCGCGCGGGAAGTCTTCGATTCGGATCCCCGCAGCATTGTCTCGGACCTGAATAGTCTTGCCGTTCGTGTCGAACTCAATCTCAACACGAACAGCACGAGAGCCCGCATCGGCCAAGCGATCCCGATTAGACAGAAAACTCTGCGTGGAGTTGTCCACATACTCGGCGAGCGCATGCCACGGCTTGTACTCAAGGTGGCGAAGAACACCCAGAATATTTACGCCAGGGCGGATTCCCACTCGAGACGCGGCTTCAGGCATACGCAGTTCCCCTTGCAGGCCGATGCTATCCCTACCGTGGTCCTAAAGCAGCTGGGTGGTCCTGCCCTAATCAGGGCACTCTGACTTGGCAGCCTTAGCCCGGAAGACGTGTTCCCGATGCCAGCGCAGTGCTTCCCGATCTGGCTCGAACCGTTCCGGCATCTCGGCCTTTCGACCGGCCAGCCCGCCGAGTTGGTTGGCCAGCCCACCCCCGACACCGTCGAGCGAAAGCGCCGGTGTAACCAAGATCGTCCAATTGGCGTCTAGCGCCAGGAAGCCCTTAGCAAAAGCCTGATGATGCAAAGGATTAAGGCAGAGGCCGTTCTGTGGATCCCCCACCCGCTGCGGATCGCTAGCAGGCGTAATGATGTGGGTCGCTACCAGCAACTCGGGTATGGCAAGTCCCGTCAAGATGCATCTCTCTTCGTAGCAAGCCAGAACAGCTCTCCGAAAGAATGTGTTTAGAGTCGAATCACTGGCAACGGCAGCCAGAGATCTGGGCTCCGTCGTGTGTTCTGACTCGGTGGGGGTCTGACCTGTCAGCTCCAACCAAGCTCGTTCGGCGGACAGAACCGTATTGGGGTGGTCCTGCTCAAGCCGCTTCCATATTTTTGCGTCGAGTTCACTGGCGTGGCCGAGTCCCTTCCGCCCGATCGCCAGCCGCGCCGGATCTCGGCTGGCGAGATTGTGAAGCTTCATCAAGACGGCTGCAGGAGTCCGGTCCAGGTGCTCGGCTAGAACTCGAATGTCTGGTGTTTGCTCATTCCAGCGGTGGCGTGGAGTCACCGAGTAGAGCCAGAAGGCCGCAAGGGTCTCAGATTCCGTCCAGTGCGTGTTGCGCGGCATACGCCAGGCTATGGCGCAACGTGGCCAAGAGCACGCCCTCTCCGCTGGCTCACGCCAGCGGCTCGTTCCGGCCGCGCGAGTCTTGGCATGTCGTCATCCACGTGACCAGGCCCCCGGCGTCGCCGCGGAGGCTCGTCAGAGGCTCGCGAATCACGCCCCCGCCGAGCCGAACCCGGCCCCTCACCCCGGCCCTCTCCGCGTGCGGGAGAGGGAGGCAAACGTCCAATGCCGGGCGCGGTCTCCCCGCCAGACCGGGGGGGTCGGGACCCAGCAGGGGCCCGCTGGCCGGCCGGGCGCGACAAAAAAATCGCCCCGAAAAATCCAGTTCCCGCCTGCATTTTCACGAAATCTCGCCCGCTTCTTGCAGATTCACAAAGCAAAACCCTCAAGCGGCCCCGCGATCTTCTCGATACCCGGTTTCGACAGTCGCGCCGCACCGGCGGGCGTGGCGAGCCGAGGGCGCCCCACGGGGGGCAACGGGCCCGACGCAGCCAGACGACCGGCGCGGACGCGAAGAGCGGTTCGTTCGTCTCCCAGCGGCGACACACACACCCACCAAAGGAACGTGGGACGCAACCAACCGGGCCACGCAAGGCTCGACCGCCGCGCAGACGAGAAGGGGGTGCCCCCATGGCACGACGCAAGCCTGAACAGGAAGCCGCATTCATCGCGTGGAGCCGGGCCCGGGTCAACCAGTGGCTGGGCGGGCAGGCCGGGCCGCCGAATATCGGGCTGACGATCGATCAGATCAACCAGGCCGATGCGCTCGTGACCGACCTGGAGACCAAGCACGCAAGCATGATCGCAAAACGCGACGCCGCGGAAACGGCGACCGGTGTCAAGGACACGGCCTACGCCGAGACCGACAGCTACATGGCCGGCATGATCGACATCATCGACGGCTTCGCCAAGAGCACCAAGGACCCGGGCGTCTACGCGCTGGCCGGCATCGCCGAGCCCAAGAAGCCCAGCGCCCGCACCGAGGCCCCCACCCCCGCCGACATCGCCACCCGCATCACCAGCAACGGCGACGTCGTGTTCACCTTCAAGGTCGCCGCCGGCGGCTCGGCCACCTTCCCCGTCCAGCGCAAGACCATCTCGCTGGACGGCTACACCGGGCCGTGGGAAGACCTGGGCCTGGCCAACAGCGACAAGAAGTACACCGACCGCACCGCCAACTCGGGCGTCTCGGCGTACATCTACCGCGTGGCCACGCGCCTGACCACCGGCGTGCAGAGCGAGTGGAGCGAGTGGGCCACCGCCAGCTTCGGCGTCGATCCGGGCGTGGTCGCCCGGGCGGTCGAGGCGGCCAGGGCCGACGAGGGCCCGAGCGCCCAGGCGTCCTGAACCAACCGCCAGCACCGGTGCCGCGGGCCCCGCCGAGGGCCCGCTTTCGCGCGCCAACAGCGCCTCCACCCAATCGAACGCTGCGGCCACGCGGGCCGGCGCGCGCCCCGCGCACCGGTGCGGATGCCGCCCGCATCGCCCGCCGGCGCGGGCGGCAACGGTCCGTGAACGCGGCTTCATGCACGCCGTGCGCTCAGCGGGCCCGGTGTGGGTCCGGAATGCCCCAACGGCCACCGGGCCGACGCCACCGCGGGTGTTGGTTGCCCCGCGGGTTTGCCGTGCGGCTTGACCGGGCAATCGCCGGGGGTGCAAGCGTTGTCGCGCGGCCGCCCCCTGCTCGTGAAGGGGGCAGCACGACGGCGCGAGCCGTCCAACGCAAGCAGATCCGAAAGGAGTCCACCATGTCCGACGCGACCAGCACCCACACCACCAACCACACCACCACCTGGCCCGACCTTGCCATCGGCCTGTACGACCGGCTGACCGGCCGCGGCGCCGAGATCACCTACGAGTTCGACAAGCTCAACGTCCACGTGCCCAGCGGCACCGGCGAGCGCGCGGCCCACGCCGCCTGGACGCTCGACGGATCCGTCCGCATCCGCACGCGCGACAACGCGTCGGGGGGCGGCGGCCCAAAATCCTGACCGCGGGCCGGCTCGATGCGCACGTGCGCCGCGGCGAGAAGACCTCGCGCCTCACGGTCCGCTTCGAACAGGGCGCGGTGCACGTCAGCAGCGACGACGTGCTCACCCCGGCCATCCAGCTCTGGCGGGCGCGCCGGGCCATGCGTCGCGCGGGCGCCCGGCCCGCGGGCGTGCCCATCACGCTGAGCCTGGGTCGCCTGCCCCGCATCCGGTCGCGCGTGTAGCCCGGCGTGCCCCACCGCCAAGGAATACAACCCGGCATGGCTTCGCCCCAGCCGCAACGCAATGCGCCGGCCGAGCGGCCGCGCGTCTTCCTGACCGGCGGCACCGGCTACATCGGCGGCCGCCTGGCGCCCCGCCTGCTCGAGGCGGGCTTCACCCTGCGCTGCCTGGCCCGCGAGCCGCGCAAGCTCGAAGACCGCCGCTGGGCCAGCGATCCGGCGTGCGAGGTCGTCCAGGGCGACATCGAGGACACCGACGCGCTGGCCGAACGCATGCGCGGCTGCGACTACGCCTACTACCTCGTGCACTCGATGCTCTCGGCCGGGGGCGGCTACGCCGAGCACGACCGGAAGCTGGCCGAGTCGTTCGCCGCCGCGGCCGCCCGGGCGGGCGTGAAGCGCATCGTCTACCTCGGCGGCCTGGGCGAGATGGGCGAAGACCTGAGCGACCACCTGCGCTCGCGCCGCGAGGTCGAGCGCGTGCTGGCCGAGGGCGACGTGCCCGTCACGGTGCTGCGGGCGGCGATGATCATCGGCTCGGGCTCGGCCTCGTTCGAGATCCTGCGGTACCTGGTCGAGCGCCTGCCCATCATGGTCACGCCCAAATGGGTCAGCACGCCCTGCCAGCCGGTGGCCATCGCCGACGTGCTGCACTGGCTGGTGCGGTGCCTGCAGGAGCCGCACACGACCGGGCAGACCTACGAGGTGGGCGGCGCGGGCGTGAGGACGTACAACCAGCTCATGCGCACGATGGCGCGCGAGCTGGGCCTGCCGCGGCGGCTGGTCATCCCCGTGCCGGTGCTCACCCCCGAGCTCAGCAGCCGGTGGATCGGCCTGGTGACGCCGGTGAGCGCCCGCATCGGCCGCCCGCTGGCCGAGGGCCTGCGCAACCCCGTGGTGGTGCGCGAGAACGACGTGCGCGAGGCCATGCCCCACGAGCCCAGGACCCCCGAAGAGGCCATCGCCCTGGCGCTCAAGCGCACCAGCCTGGCCGAGGTGGAGACCTCCTGGTCGTCGGCGGGCGTGGTCGAGGGCGACCCCGACTGGGCCGGGGGCCGCGTGTTCATCGATGCGCGCACGTGCGAGATCGATGCGCCCCCCGAGGCGGTCTTCCAGGCCGTCTGCCGGGTGGGCGGGGGCCACGGCTGGTACGCGGCGGACGTCCTCTGGCGCATCCGCGGGTGGATGGACACCATCGCCGGCGGCCCCGGGCTGCGGCGCGGGCGACGACATCCCGAAGAGGTCGCCTTCGGCGAGGCCCTGGACTTCTGGCGCGTCATCGCCGTCGATCGCCCGCGCCGGCTGCACCTGCTGGCCGAGATGCGCCTGCCCGGCCAGGCGGCCCTGGAGTTCTGCATCGACCCGAGCGATGATGGGCAGCGCAGCACGCTGCACATGACGGCCCGGTTCAAGCCCAAGGGGCTGCTGGGCCTGGCATACTGGTACAGCGTGCTGCCGCTGCACCACTTCGTCTTCAACGGCATGCTCCAGGGCATGAAGCGCGCCTCGGAGCGCATCGCCCGCGACGGCGCCAAGGCGCCAGGCGGTCCGAGCGATTCGAACCGGTCGGCCTAGCGCAGCGCGCGGGCGGCCGCGCGGGCGCGGCTGCGCAGCTCGGCCATGCGGTCTTCTTCGTAGTACAGGTAGATGCCCAGCACCTCGCGGCCCGGCCCCACCAGGATCAAATGCGAGGGATGGCTCACGTTGTTCATCGTGGTGCCGTCGGCCTTGGTGATCTGCCGGCTGGCGTCTTCGCCCACGTGGAAGTTCAGGCTGTCGCGGACGATCGAGCGCACCTGCTCGAAGGGACCGGTCAGGAAGCTCCATCGCTCGAAGTCGACCTCGTTGCGCTCGCCGTAGGCCCGCAGCACTTCGGGCGTGTCGTTGTCTGGGTCGACGCTGATGCTCAGGAACCGCACGCCGGTGCCCTCGAGCCTGTCCTGGTGCTCGACCATCTGGCCGGTCATGCCCGGGCAGGCAAAGGGGCAGTTGGTGAAGATGAACGCCAGGATCGTGACGTGGCCGTCGAGGATCGAGGCGTCCACGGGCCGCCCGTCCTGGTCGGTCAGCTCGAAGTCGGGGATGGCGTAGCCCACCAGCATCTCGTCGGGCTGCAGCGGGTCGTCGCCGGGGCGGACCAATTCGGCATCGGTGACGGCGGTCGGCCGCATCATGATCAGCGTGCCGACCAGGCCCAGGAAGATCAGTGCGACGATGACGATCGCCATGAAGAGTCGTTTCTGAGACAAGTCAACCTCCTTGCGGGCGCGTGCGTCCCATGGCCAGCAGCGCGACGACGATTCCCACGGCGGCAAAGCCCAGCGAGAGCATCGTGGCCGGCAGGTCGACGCCGCCATCGACCCCGGCCGCCACGGCTCGGTGGCACCATCGCAGCGGATTGACCATGGCCACCGTCCGCAGCCACCCGCTGGCGCCCTCGACCGGAAAGATCGCTCCGCTGAGCAGCCACATGGGCATGAAGACCAGGTTCATCACGCCGTGGAAGCCCGACGCCGAATCGACGCGCCACGCCGCGGCGAGTCCCAGGCCGGTGATGCCAAGCGACAGGCAGGCCAGCGCCCCAAGGGCCGCAGCGACCCCCACCGCCGTCACGCTTGCGCCCACCAGGGGCGCGCAGGAGACCAGGACCAGGGCCTGTACGAAGCCGAGCACGCCGCCGCCGATGAGCTTGCCCGCGGCGATCGACCACCGCGGCGCCGGGCTGACCAGCACCGCCTGGAGAAACCCCTCGTGGCGATCCTCGATCAGCGAGATCGAGACGAAGATCGCGTTGAACAGCACGACCAGCGACGCCATGCCGGGCACCAGGTAGAGCGATAGCGAGGCTGCGTCATCGCCCAGCGACTCGGGGCGGATGCTGCCGGCAAAGCCGCTGGCCACGAACAACCACATCATCGCCGGCGTGGCGATCGCCACGGCAATGCGCAGCGGCTGGCGCACCAGTCGGCGCACCTCGCGCCCGGCGAGCGCGATGGCCGCGCCCGCGCCACTCACGCCGCGACCTCCCCATCCAGCGGCGCCCGGGCCAGGTGCAGGTACGCGTCGGCGAGCGTGGGCGGACGAACGCTGAAGGCGATGCCCCGTGCGGCAAGCCGGGCGGTCCACGCGGCGAGTTGTGATTCGTCCGCGGGCCGAGCCACGCCCGATCCGTCGGCTCGACGCTCGAACTCAACCGGCTCGGGCACGTCAACGCCGGGGGGAATCGTGATGAGCAGCGAGCCCAGGTTGGCGACGAGGTCGCCGGGAGCGCCGGACGCCACGATGCGGCCCTCGTGCATCATCATGACCGTCGAAGTGCGCTCGGCATCGGACATCAGGTGCGTGCTCATGACCACGGCAAGGTCCGGGCGATGAGCGCGCAACGAATCGATGGCGCCCAGGAGCCCGGCTCGGGCGGGCAGGTCCAGCCCGACCGTGGGTTCATCCAGGAGCAGGACGTCCGGCTCGGCCAGGATCGCCCGCGTGAATTCGACGCGTCGCACGAGTCCGCCCGAGAGCGTCCGGACTCGATCATCCAGCCGGTCGTCGATGGCCTGCTCGCCGCACAGCCGCTCGATGCGGCCTGCCGTATCGGGGATCCCGAAGAGCGCCGCCTGGAGACGCAGGTTCTCGCGGACGGTCAGGAGCGGATCGAGGGCTGGGTGCTGGAAGACCACGCCCAGGCGCAGCCCGGCGCGGGCGTGGACGCGGCCGGACGCGAGCGACTGAAGCCCCGCGATCGTGCGCAGCAGCGTGGACTTTCCAGAGCCGTTGGGCCCAAGCAGGGCAATCGCGTCACCGGGGCGCAGTTCGAGATCGACGCCCGCCAGGGCACGCCTTGGCGTGCCTCGCCGCGTGCGATGTTCGACGACGCCATCTTCGATACGCACGAGCCAGTCGGTGTCGGCTACCACCCCAGCGCGGCCCCCAGACCCGCATCGACCACCAAGGCAGCCAGGAGGATGGGCAGGTAGATGACCGAACCGATCAGCACCCGCCGCGCATCGGCGCGCGTTCGTGTCCTGGCGACCCGGATAGTCAAGAGCAGGAACCACACGCCCGCGACCGCGCCAACGGGCACCGCGACGAAGCCCGGCGTCACGTCCATGACCATGGGCGGAAGGATGGTGACCGGAAGCAGGATTGCCGCCCAGAGGACCATCATGGCCCACGTCCACCGGCCGCTGCGATCGACCACGGGCAGCACGCTGTAGCCGCCGGCGGCGTAGTCGTCCTTGTACATCCACGCGATCGCCAGGAAGTGCGGGATCTGCCAGACGAACATGATGGTGAACAGCGCCCAGGGGCCGATCTCGGCCAGCGACGCCCACGTACCTCCGGCGCATGCCCAGCCAATCACCGGCGGAAGCGCGCCAGGCACGGCGCCAATCCACGTGCTGCTCCAGAGCCCGGGCTTGCTGGGCGTGTATACAAAGAGGTAGCTGAGCACCGTGGCGGCGATCAGCGCGGCCGGGGCAATGCCGGCCAGGGCCCAGGCCAGGGCGACGCCGAGCGCGCACAGTTCGATGCCGAACAGCAGCACCGCCCGCGGCGTCACCCGGCTGGTTGGCAGGGGACGATTGCTCGTCCGGGCCATCCGGGCGTCGCGGGTTCGCTCCATCCATTGATTGAGCGTGTTGGCGCCGGCCGCGGCCAGCCCGGCCCCGAAGATGGCGGCCACGAACCCCATGACCAGCTCTGCAGTGGCAGGGCGATACGACAGCGCGCCCAGCCCGAAGCCCAGGGCGCTGGTGATGGTCACCAATCGCGTGATGCGGGGCTTGGTCGTCTCGTACAGCGCCGCCAGGCTGGCGCTTCGGGCGTCCGCCGGCGTCAATGCCACCGACGCGACCTGGGGCTGCATGCGGGTCGTCTGCACTGGGGACTCCGGGGAAGGGAGGGCAGAAACTGCTGCCTCACCGGAATCTTTGCGGTCTGGCCGAAAAGAGTCCACCTCGCATGGCGGTTTTGCGGGCGTCACCAGCCCGGCACCGAGATCTCGGCCCACACCGGGAAGTGGTCGCTCGGGAAGCCTCGACTGCCCAGCCGCTCCGCGGGCGGGGTGGTCCAGATGCCAGAGCGGAGAACCTCCATGCCCTTGCTGGGAAGCACGTAGTCGACCCGCAGCCCGAATCGTGCGGTATCGGTCGGCTCCAGGTCCGGAACGGGCTCGTCATGACGCGGGGGTTTCAGTCGCTGCACGCGCGGGTGCTTCAGGAGACGATCTATGGCTTCGCCGACGTCGCTGCCCTTCGTCGGATCGGCGTTGAGGTCTCCCAGGATTACGAACAGCTCGCCGCGCGCAAGCCCGCCGGTTTCACCATCGTCCGAGGCGATCCATCCGCGGTTGTCCAGGTAGTCATCCCAGAATCGGATTTCGTCGTGGTTGCGGGCCTTGTTGCGTTGTTCTGAGCCATCAAAGGCGGGCGGCGTGGGGTGGCTGCAGAGGAAGTGCACGACGGTGCCGTTGGGCAGCTTCACGGGGATGTCCCAATGGCTCTTCGAGCTGAGCCGCATCGCCGCCCATTCCTCCTGGTCGTACCAGGGCGTGCCGTCCTGGTCGATCGGCATGCGGGCATCGGGCATCGCGCTCCAGGGGAGCAGGCGAAACGAACGGATCTCCTCGTCCAGCACGTCGAGGCGGTGGTCGACCAGCAGGGCCATGGCGTATTGACCCGGGTAGGCGCCAAAGCCCCAGCAATCGTTGCCGAACGCCCTGCCTTCTTCGGACTGCGGCGGGACCTCTCCGGATCGCGAAGCCCGCGTGGGGCGTGGGTAGGCTGTCACGACCTCGCCGTTGTTGTCCAAGTCGAAGCCACTCGGGCGTCCGGTGTTGGAAGGCAGCATCACCGCGCGGTACCGCAGCGGTTCCAGGCCGGCCCCCTGGCTGACTTCCAGATAATGGTCGACGAAGCGGCGACCGTTGGACCCCTCCGGCTCGTCGACCGGGACGCCCGGCACACCATGCCAGTCGAACGCGATCTCGTTGACCAGCAGGACGGTCGGCCGCAGCCGCTGGATGACCTCGGCGATCCGCTGGACGCGTGGCTGGTCATTGATCAGCAGATCCGTGGTGGACACGTCTTCGATATTAAACGTGGCCACTCGGATCTCGACGTCGTCGCCCGTCTGCCCGAGGGCGTAGGCGGCCGTGGCGGCGGCGAGGAGGATCAGGCAGGCTCGGCGGATCATGGCGAGGCAACGATAGAACCACCTTGGCTGGGCGTGGGGATGCGTGCTACCATCCCCCTCGCGAAGCGGCAGGACGGGAGCCGGCTGCGATGAGCCAAGGATCGCCCATGTGGGCCATCGGCGGCGAGGCGCAGGCAGGGGTTGCCGGCGGGTGAGAGCCCAGACCGGGGATCCAGCTCTGGAAGCCAGCGTGCGATCGGTCTGGGTGGCTGTGCCCGGGCTCTTCGCATCGCCCCGTGCCACCGCCACGGCCGGATGGTCCGGACGTGAATTGCAGGCATGGGAATCGTGCTTTTCGCACGACTGGCAAGGAGCACCGCCGGCCGCGAGCGCACCGAGCAGACGTTTCACTGCCCGATGGTGTAATGGTAGCACTTCAGTTTTTGGTACTGAAAGTCCAGGTTCGAATCCTGGTCGGGTAGTTTTTCCCGGTGCCCCGCTCGCCCGCGTCGATGCCTCCAGGTTTGGAGCCGCGTGAGCGATACCGCTTCCAACTCGAGCCCCCGGCCGTGCGCGATCATCCTCGCCGCCGGCAAGGGCACGCGCATGGGCAGCGACCTGCCCAAGGTCGTGCATCCGGTGGGTGGTCGTCCGATGGTGTCCATCGTGGCCCAGGCGTGCCACGCCGTGGGGTGCTCACCCGTGGTGGCCGTCGTTGGCCACGGGCGCGAGCACGTGGAGCGGGCTCTGGAAGGCGCCGCGGGCGAGGTGCGGTTCGCACTGCAGGCCGAACAACTCGGCACGGGGCACGCCGTGCTGGCGGCTGAGTCGGCGTTGACAGACGCTTCGGTGGACGCCGATGTGCTCGTGCTGTGTGGCGATGGTCCGCTAATCCGCGAAGACACGATCCGCACGCTGCTGGAGACCCACCGCCGGGTGAACGCCGCGGCGACTCTGGCAACGGCGGTCGTCGACGACCCTGCCGGCTATGGACGGATCGTGCGCGACGACGAGGGCCGCTTCGCCCGCATCGTGGAGCAGAAGAACGCGAGCGAGGCGGAACTGGGAATCCGTGAAATCAATCCGAGCTACTACTGCTTCAAGCTCGGGCCGCTCATGGAAGCGCTCCGGCGTGTCGAGCGGAACCCCAAGACGGGTGAGTACTACTTGACCGACGTGCCGGCGCTCTTGCTGGCCGGCGGAGCTCGTGTGGAGGTCGTCGACGCCGTTCCGGCTGAGGACGTACTGAGCATCAACACCCCGGCACAACTTGCCGAGGTTGATCGGATCTATCGCGAGCGGCACGGAGCCGCGGAAGGAACCCGTGCATGAAGATCGATCCGAATCAACTGAAGATCTTCTGTGGCCGCTATAGCAAAGAGCTGGCCGAGCGCGTGTGCGCTCACCTGGACCTGCCGCTGGGGAAGGCTCGCACGATGGCCTTCCCCGATGACGAACTGCTGGTGAAGCTGGACGAGGACGTGCGTGGTCGCGACTGCTTCGTGATCCTCTCGACCTGCCACCCCGTGAACGACAACATGATGGAGCTGTTCATCTTCATCGACTGCCTGCGGCGGGCGTCGGCGAAGCGGATCACGCTTGTCATCCCCTACTTCGGCTATGGCCGGCAGGACCGCAAGGACGAGGGACGGGTGCCCATCACGGCGAAGCTGGTGGCCAACCTCATCACGGCAGCGGGCGCGGATCGCGTGCTGGCGATCGACCTGCACGCGGCGCAGATCCAGGGCTTCTTCGACCTGCCCACCGACCACCTCTCGGCGACACCGGTGTTCCTGGACTACTTCCGGGCCCATCGCGATCGACTGGGGGATCTGTGCCTGGTCAGCCCCGATGTTGGCAACGTGAAGATGGCCGAAGCGATGCAGAACCTGCTCGAGGCCGACCTGGCGATCATCAATAAGAAGCGTGTCAGCGGCAGCGAGGTCGTGACGGACACGCTGATCGGCAACGTCAAGGGCAAGACGGTGCTGATGTTCGACGACATGATTTCCACCGCCGGCACCGTCTGCGAGGCCGCCCGGTTCGTGATGGACCAGGGCGCCAAGGAAGTGATGGTCGCCGCGACGCACCCGGTGCTGGTGGGCCCTGCGATCGATCGCCTGATCGAGAGCCCCATCAGCCAGATCATCGTGACCAACACGATTCCCCTGAGCGATCGGGCCAAGCGGCTGGAGGGCAAGCTCGTTGAGCTCTGCCTGGGCGAGCTGCTGGGCGATGCGATCCACAACATTCACCACGATCAATCCGTCAGTGCGCTGCTGCGCGATGCCGCCGGCGCCAAGCGATAACCCACGACAGCAGGCGGTGCGACGCATCGCCCAGGAGAGTTTCCGATGCATGAAGACGCCCCAACCCTGCCGGCCCGCAAGCGTGAGCGGATGGGCTCGCGCTACGCCAAGCGCTTGCGCGATCGCGGCGGCCTGCCGGCCATCGTCTATGGCCACGGCCAGGACCCGCTGTCGGTCGAATTCGACGCCCACGAGGCCAACATCCACTTCTCCAAGGGCGAGCGTGTGTTCGTGCTGGAGATGGAGGGCGCGGACAACGAGTTCGTGCTCCTCCAGGACCTCCAGTTCGATCACCTCGGCACGCACATCATCCATGCCGACTTCCGCCGGGTGGATCTGTCCGAGCGTGTGGAAGTCACCGTTCCGCTGGAGTTCGTCGGCAACGCCAAGGGCCTGAAGACCGCCGGCGCGGTGCTGACCCACCCGGTGACCGAGTTGCACCTTGAGTGCGCGGTCACGAACCTTCCAGACGTGCTCGAGGTGGACATCAGCAACCTGGGCGTCGACGAGATGATCACGGCCGGGGAGATCCCCCTGCCCAAGGAAACGATGAAGCTGCTGACCCCGCCCGACACGCGGGTGGTGAGCATCTTCGTCAAGGCCGAGATTGAAGAGACCAGCGAGGGCAGCGAAGTGGATGCCGCCGCTTCGCCCGAAGTCATCACCGAGAAGAAGGAAGAGGGCGAGAAGGACGAGGACTGATGCCTCGTCTGGCCGCAAGACACGCATGAAGATCATCGTCGGCCTTGGCAATCCCGGAAGCGAGTACGAGAACACGCGGCATAACGCGGGGTTCATGGTGCTCGACGAGCTCGCTCGGCGTCACGCCGGCGGGGCCGTGGCGCGTGGACGCTTCCACGCCGCCACGCTGGAATGCATGATTGCCGGCGAAAAGGTCATGCTTGCCAAGCCCACGACCTTCATGAACAAGAGCGGATTGACCGTGGGCGAAGCCCTTCGGTTCTACAAGCTCGAGCCCGCGAGCGATCTGCTCATCATCGTCGACGACGTCAATCTGCCGCTTGGTGGGATCCGCCTGCGGGCGCGGGGTGGTGACGGCGGGCACAACGGCCTGGCCGACGTTGCCCGCGCCAGTGGCGGCGATGCCTATGCGCGGCTGCGCGTCGGCGTGGACAGCAAGCCTGCCGGCGCAAGCCAGGTGGGTTACGTGCTGGGCCGTTTTACGCAAGAGCAGAATGACGCACTCAAGCCCGCGCTCTCGAACGCCGCGGACGCGGCCGAGTGCTGGGTGAAGGACGGCATCGTCGAGGCGATGAACCGATTCAACACCCCCGACGAGAAGAAGGCCAAGGGCCGGACGCCCAAGGCCGACGAACAACCCACCACATCGAATCGTCCCGGGGATGCCTCGAGCGAGGCCCCCAGTGATCAACCCCATGGCCCGGGCGACGAAGTCCAGGCCGGTCACCAATCGCCGCACAAACCGGCAAAGGACTCCTGACATGCCCCCAGAGCGCAGCTATCACTACGAAGCCATGTTCCTGATTGGCCAGTCGACCGCCGCCGATCTCGGCGCCGTCATCACGCATATCGACGAGTTGCTCGAGCGTTGTGGCGCGAAGCTCGTTGCCATGGCCAAGTGGGACGAGCGTCGTCTGGCCTTCGAGATCGATAAGCAGAAGCGTGGCCTGTACATCCTCACATACTTCGAGGCCCCGGCGCAGAACATCCAGCAACTCGATCGCGACACGCAGATGAGCGAGACCATCATGCGCGCGCTCGTGACCAGGGCCGACCACCTGACCCTCGAAGAGATGCAGGCTGCCGACGCGCGTGACGCCCTGATGGGCGAGGCCAAGCTGCGTGCCGAGAAGGCCAACGAGGCCGAGGAAGAGAAGGACACCGGCGTGCGGATGGGCCGTCCCGTCGAGGACACTCCGCTGGATCACACCGGAGCCAAGGAAGAGGGCGAGGGCGGCCAGGACGATGATTCCAACGCCACCGACCAGGACACCTCGGCCGAGCAGCCCGCCAAGGCCTGAGCCGGCTAGGCTCAGCCCAACCCGAAGCCGAACCCATCTGGGAGGATCGCCATGGCAGGCAGCTACAACCGCGTGTTGCTCATGGGCAACCTGACCCGAGACATCGAACTGCGTCATACGCCCAAGAACACGGCCGTTGCCCAGATCGGGCTGGCCGTGAATCGGCGGTTTCGCACGCAGGACGGCGAGCAGCGCGAGGAAGTGACGTTCGTCGATTGCGATGCGTTCGGACGGACCGCCGAGGTCATGGCCCAGTACCTCCGCAAGGGTCGTCCGGTGTTCATCGAAGGTCGCCTCAAGCTGGATCAATGGCAGGATCAGCAGGGGAACAACCGCAGCAAGCTCAAGGTCGTGATCGAGAGCTTCCAGTTCATCGACAGCGGCCAAGGCGGGGGCGGAGGCGGAGGCGGGGGATACTCCGGCGGCGGTGGCAATCAGGGCGGAGGCGGCAGCTACGGCGGCGGCGGGAGCTACGACAGCGACCCGGTGCCCCCGGACGACGACATCCCGTTCTGACCCAAGCCGCCTAAACTTGCGGCTCGCCCTGCGGACGGCCCGCGGGGCCCACGCTGGGGCCGATCACCGCTTGATCGGCTCCTTAACTTCCCGGCCCGACTTTGGGCGGAAAGGACAGCGACCATGGCTCGTGATCTGAATCTGCTGCTTTTTGAGAACGTCGATAACCTTGGCATCGTCGGGGATGTGGTCAAGGTTCGGGCTGGGTACGCCCGCAACTTCCTGCTGCCCCGCGGCCTGGCGACCGAGCCCGACGATCAGTTGATCAAGCAGTTGGCCGACAAGCGGGCGGAGGCTGAGAAGGATGTCGCCGCACTTCGCGCCAATCGTGAAGACATGGCCAAGAAGCTCGACGGCCAGGAGATCACGATGGTTCGGGCCTGCAACGACCAAGGCGTGCTGTATGGCGCTGTGACGCAGCAGGACATCGCCAGCGCCCTGCAGACCCTGGGCTTCGACGTCAAGCCCCGCGAGGTGCGCCTGCCTTATGCGATGAAGCGCATCGACAACTACGAGGTGCTGCTGAAGTTCGCCAACGATCTGGAGAGCCACATCCGGGTGTTCGTCGAACCCGATCGCACGATCGACGAAGACGAGCGCGAGGAGATGGAGTTCGACAACGAGGGCAACCTCATCGAGCCGGGTAGCAAGAAGAGCGAGAAGGCCGCCGAGTCGACCGAGGCCTCCGCGCCTGCCGCTGGCGAGTAAGCCTTTCTTCGCGATCAACATGAACAGACGCCGCGGCGTGCCAGAAGGCCCGTCGCGGCGTTTCGTATATTGTGCTGATCAGCCTCAGCCTTCGCGTGTCGTCCGCTGCTCGATTCGCTTCTCGCTCTTGCTGACGATGAAACGGTCGACGAAGCTGCCCGGCGTGTGGATCTGGTCGGGGTCGAGCTCGCCAAGCTCCACGACGCGGTCCACTTCGGCGATGGTGTAGGCCGCGGCGGTGGCCATCATGGGGTTGAAGTTGCGGGCGGTCTTGTTGTAGATCAGATTGCCGAAGGGGTCGGCGGTCTCGGCCTTGACCAGCGCGAGGTCGGCGTAGATGCCGGTCTCCATCACGAACTCGCGCTCCTGGAACACGTCCTTGTTCACGCGGGCCTGGGCGGGGGTGGGCATGAACGTCCGCGTCTCTTTGCCCTCGGCGATCTGCGTACCGGCGCCGGTGGCGGTGAAGAACGCCGGGATGCCGGCCCCGCCCGCGCGGATGCGCTCGGCCAGCGTGCCCTGCGGGTTGAACTCGACCTCGAGCTCGCCGCTGAGGAACTGCTTGGCGAAGGTATCGTTCTCGCCCACGTAGCTGGAGACCATCTTCCTGATCTGCCGGGTCTGGAGCAGCAGGCCCAGGCCCCAGTCGTCGACGCCGGCGTTGTTGCTGACGCAAGTCAGGTCCTTCACGCCGGTGTCACGGAGGGCGATGATGAGCTGTTCGGGGATGCCGCACAGGCCGAAGCCGCCAACATGGATCGTGCAGCCGTCGTAGAGGATGCCCTTGTCCTTGAGGTCCTGGAAGGCCTCGGCGGCCGTGGAAATCTGCTTGCTCGTGACGGCTGACTTGTCGGCTTGGGGCATGGCAGCGGGCCTCCGGGTCGGGTGCGTCTGGAACAGCGTAGGCGAACGGGCCGGCGGTCAGGCTATGGGCGGCGCGTGCAGGGCCCTTGCTTGCCAAGCCTGGATTTGCAGGCGGTCGATGCGGCGGATCATCAGGATCGCGAATACCCCACAGCCGAGTAACAGGAAAGAGGCCGCGACATCGCACATGACGCCGGCCGTCACCGCCGGACCCATTTCCGGCGGGAAACGCTTCGTGAGGATGTTGCCAACACCGCCAATGATGGTCTGCAGGAACCAGGTGAGCCACCAAAACGTGATGACCACGCCCGGAGCATTTCTCTTCCATGCCTCGGTATCGACATAACCAGTGGGTTGGCTGGCGCGATCGATCTCACGGAAGACCGAAAAGGGCATGAAGAGGTTTGCGACGGGGATGAAGAACCAGCCGACGGCCCAGCCGGGGCTGTGACGCAGACCACTGGCGCCCAACGCGCGGACGTTCGCGGCCACGCGATGCGTCCAGATGCAGAAGAACACGATGAGCGGAATGGTGACCGTCAAGACCTGTCCGATGACCGCCAGAGCCGAGATGACAAGCCCGGCGTCTGCCTGCTCAATATCGCGGTTCAGCGCCCCCGTCAGCATCACCAGTTCGCCGGCCAGGATACCAAGTTGGAAGGTCATGCTGAGCACCAGCAGCACGATCGTGGTGACGGCGATTCCGCCACCGGGCTTGTACCTGTACTTGGTGGGCGAGGGCAGGGCCGCTGTGCTCATGCGACCATGATACCGCGGGCCGTCCGCGTCAGGTTTGTTCCTGCACCGCCTCCAGGAATCGCCGGCCGAACGCGTCGAGCTTTGCCTGCCCCACGCCCTTGATCGACAGCATCTCGCGGTCAGTCGAGGGCCTTCGCTTGGCCATCTCACGAAGGGTTGCGTCATTGAAGACCATGTAGGGGGGGATGGAGTCTTCCCGGGCGATCTCCATGCGGACGCTACGGAGCCTCTCGAACAGGGCCTTCTCATCGGCGTCCAGAATCACGACTTCGGCAGCAGCCTTGGTCGACCGGCGGCCACGTTCTTTCCGCAGCGAGCCCGAGCCCATCGGTCTGGCCAGCGTCACGGGCATTTCGGCCTTCATGACGGCGTTGCCGTGCTCGCCGAAGCGGATGGTTTCGATCATGCCGCCGGCCTCGGTGGGCGAAGCGTGCCGCTGGAGGGCCCCGGCGGCGATGAGCTGCTCTACGAACATCTGCACCTCGCCCTTAGCGTGGTCTCGCAGCATGCCATAAACGCTGAGCTGGTCGTGGGCGTTGCTCTTGATGCGCTCGGTGCTGCCGCCGCGGAGGACGTCGACGAGGTGGCCGGCGCCCCACCGCTGCTCGAGCCTGGCGACGGCACTCATGATGATCTGGGCGACGCGGGTCGAGTCCTGCTCAATCTCGGTTTCGCCCAGGCATACGTCGCATGCGCCGCAGTTGTGCCGGCCGGGCGGGGGCTCGTACTCCTGGCCGAAGTGCTCGCTCAAGGCCTTGTGGCGGCACTCCATGAGCGCGACGAACCGCTGGGCCTCGCGGATGAGTTCGAGTTGGGCCCGCGTGGATTCAGTGAGCGATTGACCAAAACGCTGCTCGCCCATGATGAGCCTCGTCCAGCGACCGGCGTCACCGGGGCCGTAGAGCAGCAGGCACTCGGCGGGTTCACCGTCGCGGCCCGCTCGGCCGGCCTCCTGCTGGTAGGCCTCGACGCTCTTTGGGCAGGCGGCATGGACCACGAGGCGTACGTTGCTGCGGTCGATGCCCATGCCGAAGGCGACCGTGGCGCATACGACGTCGAGCTCTTCGTTGGTGAAGGCTCGCTCGACGTTATCACGCTGATTGGGCTTTAAGCCGGCGTGGTAGGCCTGAGCGTCCAGACCCATTCCTCGCAGGCCATCGGCGAAGTCTTCGGTTTCTTTCCTGCTGATGCAGTAGACGATGGCGCCGCCTTCGCCGGCGTCGATGTGCTTGCGGATGGCCTCGGCGGCTTGATCGATGGCACGGCCACCCGGCTGGCGGGCGCGGACGCGATAGGTCAGATTTGGTCGGTCAAACGTCCCTACCAGCAATTCAGGATCGTGCAGGCCAAGTTGGTTAATGATGTCCTGGCGAACCCGCGGCGTGGCAGTGGCGGTGAAGGCCTGCATGGGCGTGCCCGGGACGACCTCACGGAGCTCGGCAAGGCGGCGGTACTCGGGCCGGAAATCATGGCCCCACTGGCTGATGCAGTGGGCCTCGTCGACGGCGATCGCGCCCAAGCGGCCCGCGTCGGCCAGGCGGGCCAGCAGCCCCCGGAAGCTGGCGGTGACCATGCGTTCTGGAGCAGCCAGCAGCAAGTTGATCTCGCCCGAGACCAGCTGGGCTTCGATCTGCCGGGCGTCCTCGAACTCGACGGCCGAGTGCAGAGCGGCGGCCGGATAGCCGTTGAGCTCGAGCCCCCGGACCTGATCTCGCATGAGCGCGATCAAGGGGCTGACGACCACGGTGGCCTTACCACTGACCAGGGGCGGGAGTTGGTAGCACAGGCTCTTTCCGCCGCCGGTGGGCAAGACGACGAGGGCATCGCGGCCGTTAAGGGCGGCTCGGACGGCCGCGGCCTGCATGGGCCGAAGGGCGTCAAAACCCCAGACTCGACGCAGGGCCGCCATCGCCTCTTCGGGGAGTCCGGGTTGGGTAGATGTACAGGTTCCGTCAGGCACGCACGGAGCCTATGCTTGCGGCCTCACGCACGCCGGAGTTCGTTGACGCGACGGGGCTTGGCGCTTATCGTGAGGGTCTGGATTCGTTCCTGGATGGGCGGACCGCTCCATCGTCCGGCATCTGGTATGCACAACACATGGCCAACGGGGCTCGGCCGACGCCGATTTGCTCCTTCGAAAGGGTGAATTGACATGCTTCCTACGCATCGCCAGTCGCACGGTCGGACGCGCCGCCGCCGGGCCCACGACTCGCTGAAGGGCCTGACGGTCACCCTGTGCCCGGTCACGAGCATGCCCAAGAACCACCATCGCGCGTGCCGCCAGTCGGGGTACTACCGCCCCGGCCTGACCATCGTCGTTCCCAAGCTCGGGATCGGCGTCGAGCGTGACTGAGGCTTATTCCATCCCCAGCTTCAGCATTGTTTCTCGGTTGAGCACACTTCGCCGAGGAGCGGCGTAATGCGCCTTGCCGTCGACGTGATGGGCGGCGACCACGCGCCCGATGCGATTCTGGCCGGTTGCTTTCGTGCACTCGACCCTTCCAGCGGCGCCATTCCCGAGGGCGGGCGCCTGGTGCTGGTCGGCGACGAGGCCGCCATTCTGGACGTCGCACGTGAACACGGGGTCGACCCTTCAACCTTTGACCTGGTTCCCACGACAGAAGTGATCGCCATGGGCGAAAGCCCCGCCAAGGCGGTGCGATCCAAGGCCGATTCGTCCATCGTGCGATCGGCGCGCATGGGTTCACCCAAGGCGGCCGGCACGCCCGAGCACGTCGATGCCATTCTGAGCGCGGGCAACACCGGCGCCTGCGTATCGGCGGCGATCATGCACCTCAAGCGGCTCCCCGGCGTACATCGCCCGGGCATCGCGGTGACGATCCCGGGCTTCCAGGGCCCGATCATCCTGTGCGACGCCGGCGCCAACCCTGAGCCGCAGCCGACGCACCTGTGGCAATACGGCGTGATGGCCGAGGCATACGCCCGAACGGTGCTGCACATCGACAAGCCGCGCGTGGCCCTGATGAACATCGGCGCCGAAGAGGGCAAGGGCACGGATCTCATCCAGAAGACCCGCGACCTGCTGGCCGCGACGCCGGGCATTAACTTCACAGGCTACATCGAGGGACGAGATTTCTTTGACGGCGCCGCCGACGTCGTGGTGACCGACGGCTTCGTGGGCAACACGGTGCTGAAGATGGCCGAAGGCCTGGCCCGCAGCCTGTTTGGGGCCATCGCGCAGGCAATCTTTGCCGAGGACGCGGAACTGGCGCTGCGGATCGAGCCGGCGATCAAGGCGTTGTACGCCAAGAGCGACTACGAGGAGTTGGGCGGCGCACCGCTGCTGGGGGTCAACGGCACGTACATCATCGCCCACGGCTCGAGCAAGGCAAAGACGATTTGTGCGAGTATTCGGAATGGATTCGAATACCTGCGGCTTGGCCTCAACGACGTGTTGATGCAACGCATCGCCGACGTCGAATCCTCGATCGATTCGGACCTGCTGCGCGAGTCTGTCAGAGCATGAATGATCAGAACACACACGGTCGGGTCGATAAGTCTTCGGTCCACACCGCCGGAGGCGCCTGCGTGGGCGCCACCATTCGCGGCGCGGGCATGGCGCTGCCCAAGACGGTGCTGAGCAACGCCGATCTCGAACGCCTGATGGATACGAGCGACGAGTGGATCCGCCAGCGGACGGGCATCGTGCAGCGGCGGATCGCCAAGCGCGATCTGGGCGAAACAACGGCAGCACTGGGCACGCGAGCGCTGCAGGCAGCGCTGGACGATGCCGGCATGCAACCGACCGATCTGGACCAGATCGTCGTCGCCACGTTGACGGCCGACATGCCGACGCCGTCGGCCGCATGCCAGATCGCGTCGAACCTTGGCGCGGGCAACATCGCGGCCTTTGACCTGAACGCGGCGTGCTCGGGATTCGTGTTCGCGCTCAATACCGTCGACGCGCTCATCCGTTCGGGCAACGCCAGGAACGTCGGCGTCGTGGGCGCCGACATCATCACCCGCCACGTGGACTACTCCAACCGGGGCCGCGGCACGAGCATCCTCTTCGGCGATGGCGCGGGCGCGTTTGTCGTCTCCGGCAGCGATGATCCGGATACCGGCGTGCTTGCCCGCGCCATGCACACCGACGGAAGCCGGTGGGTCGATCTGTTCATCCCTCGCGTCGAGGAGGACTATCCGTCCGACTTCGATCCCGATGCCGACGGGGTCGAGATGAGCTGCCTGCACATGAATGGCCGGGCGGTCTTCAAGTTCGCCGTCAGCACCTTCAGCGATCTCATCCAGGAGACGCTCGACAAGGTCGGCCTGCGTCCGGAAGACGTGGACCACTATGTCTGCCATCAGTCCAACAAGCGGATCCTCGACGCGGCCCGCGAACGCTTCGGCCTGCCCGAAGAAAAGCTGCACATCAACATCGACCGCTACGGCAACACCGTCGCCGCCTCCGTGGCCCTGTGCTTCGCGGAGCTCAAGGCCGCCGGCCGCATCAAGCCCGGTCAGCTCGTCATGTTCCTTGGTTTTGGCGCCGGCCTGACCTGGGGCAGCAGCCTCTGGCGTCTTTGAACATTCTCGGATCGATCCTTTCGGAGCCCTGCCCATGAGCGAGCGCGTGATTGTCCTTTGTCCCGGCCAGGGCGCACAGACCGTTGGCATGGGGCGCGCGTGGGCCGACGCGAGCGAGGCCGCCCGCCGTACTTTTGAGGAAGCCGACAAGATCCTCGCGGGCGAACTGGGCGCCCCGCTGAGCGCCTTGTGCTTCGACGGCCCCGCCGAGACCCTGAACCGAACCGATGTCAGCCAGCCGGCCATCTACGCGTGCTCGGTCGCATCGTGGCGCGGGTTGTCCGAAACTCGTGGAAACGTCCCCACGCTTCGGGCGGCAGCGGGCCTGAGCCTTGGCGAATACACGGCGCTGCACCTGGCCGGTGTGCTGAGCTTCGAGGAAGGCCTGCGGCTGGTGACCCTGCGCGGCCGGGCGATGCAGGACGCCGCCGAAGCGATTCCTGGGGGCATGCTGGCGCTCATCGGGTGCGAAGAGGCGCAGGCAAACGACGTGTGCGACGCGGCCCGAGAGGGTGGCGTTCTCGTCTGCGCCAACTTCAATGCACCGGGCCAGGTCGTACTCAGCGGCGATGCCGACGCCATCGGGCGTGCAGAGACCGCAGCGAAGGATGCCGGCCTGAGGGCCACGCCGCTGCCGGTCGCCGGGGCGTTCCATAGCCCGCTGATGGAGCCCGCTGCCGACCGTCTCGCCCAGGCTCTGGCCAACACCCCGATCAATGCCGAGGCCCTGAGCGCGTGCCCGGTGTACTCGAACGTCACCGCCAAGCCGCACGAACACGACGCCCAGAGCATCCGCGCGCGACTTGCCGAGCAGTTAACCCACCCGGTGCGCTGGGCCCAGGGCTGCCAGAACATGGTCGCGGACGGCCTGGGCGAGGACGCTACCTGGCACGAATTGGCGCCGGGTAAGAGCCTGACGGGCATGATGAAGCGGATCGATCGCTCGGTGGGCGTCTCGATGCACGACGCGCCCTGATATGCCCTGCCGAGCCGGGTAACGTGGGCACAACCAACGCCCTAGCCTGAGATAAGAGCCACCGAACCATCCGGATCGGGCGTACGAATCACTCTGCGGGCTCGAAACCCGCTCGCAGGTGCCCGGGATTCCACTCAGACGGAGCTACGCATGAAGAGTCGCACGTTCGCGCGAAAGGCAGTGAAGCTGTCGCTGCTGGCCATCCCGGTAGTGCTGACCGCCTGCAAGGAACCGCCACCCCCGCCGCCACCACCCCCGCCGCCACCACCACCCCCGCCGCCGGCGAGGGTCGACGTGCAGCAGGTTCTGGCCTCGATGGAAGGCGTGGATGCCCGCGTGCAGACCGCGAACAACCTCAGCGTGCTGGAAGAGGATGAGCCCATGGTGCGGGCCGCGATCCAGTTCGCCGACGCGATCGCCAAGGGCGATGACCTTGAACTGGAAGGCATGCTCAGCGCCGACGCACGGACCATCCTCGACGACCTGCGCTTCGGGGGACAGTGGTACGACGCGGTCGAGAACATCGAACAGGTGCGCATCGTCTACATGACCGCCGACGCACCGGGTGAGGGCATCGAGGTCGCGTCGGCCGCGTCGCTGGGGGCCATGGGGGCCATGAGCGCCGCCGGTTCCTTCGACGCCGGCTCGATGGACGCGCTCGCTCAGGGCATGGGCCAGCAGATGATGGACGCCATGCCTCCGGGCGTCATGGAAGGCTTCGCCGAGATGATGGGCGCCATGCAGGCCTACGGCGGCGACCAATCGCGACTGGACGCGGAGTTCACCGGCGCGATCACCGCCGTGCTCGAGGACGACCCGCAGCTGGCGACCGACCTGGGCCGCGCGATGGGGCTGGAGGGGGAGATCGACCCGGCTACGGTGCTTCAGCAGCTTGAGGCCATGGACGGCGGCCAGAACCAGGACATGGATGAGCAGACCCTTGCGGTCATGAACCGCCTGTTCGAGGCGATCCAGGCGTCGGACGAGGCCCCCGATGCGATCAAGCAGATGGCCTCGGGCGCCCAGAAGATGTTCACGGCCATGCAGGAAACCGGGGGCGCAGGTGCCGCGAGCGCGCCGCGATCCACGTTTGCCTCGGGCGACGACACGCCGGGAGCCCTGGCGATCGCCATCCAAACGCCCGGCGAGGCCTACGTGCTTGGCTGGTCGATCATTCCGGCGGGTGGGTCGTACGTCTTCGGTGGCGCTCCCACGAGTGCGCCGACCGTCGCTCGCGCCTCGGAACTCGATGGGCAGATCGGGCCGAACAACTTTACCATCGACTTCTCGGCACTGGGCCGGTCGGACGCGATCGATCGCAGCACGCTGCCGGTGGCGATGGACGAGCCCGAGCCCGAGGGAGAAGAGGAAGAGGAGCCCAAGGACACCGTGCGTCGCACGCCCCGCGGGCCGATCACGATTCCCGGTGGCGGCTAAGGCGAGTTGGCTCTCGATTCGCTAAACTAAGACACTCCCACGGGGCGCGGCGAGCGCCCCGCTTTCTTTCCTGCTCTGGAGAACGCTCCCATGTCCGACACGCCTCCTCGAGTTGCCCTCGTCACCGGCGCCAGCCGCGGCATCGGCCGCGCCATCGCCACCCGCCTGGCCGCCGACGGCCGCCACGTGGTGCTCGCCGCCCGCTCGCAGGGCCCGTTAGACGAGCTCAAGAGCGAGATCGAAGGCAAGGGTGGCCAGGCCACGACGCTGGCCGTCGACGTGGGCGACCGCGCTTCCTTCGCCAGCGCCATCGAGGGCGTGATCAAGGACCTGGGCCGGCTGGACGTCCTGGTTAACAACGCCGGCATCACGCGTGACGGCCTGCTGATGCGCATGACCGACGAGCAGTGGGACGAGGTGATCAATGTGAACCTCACCAGTGCTTTCGCCGCCTGCCGCGCCGCCGCCCGGCCGATGATGAAGAACCGCTTCGGCCGCATCGTGAACATCGCCAGCACGTCGGGCGTCGTCGGCAACGCCGGCCAGGCCAACTACGCGGCGGCCAAGGCCGGCCTGATCGGCCTCACGCGCACCCTCGCGAGGGAGCTTGGCTCCAAGGGCGTGACCGCCAACGTGATCGCCCCGGGCTTCATCGAGACCGACATGACCAGCGGCCTGCCCGAGGAGGTCGGCCAGACGGTTCTGAAGGCCATGAGCGTTCCCCGCCTGGGCGCCCCCGAGGACATCGCCGCGGCCGTCAGCTATGCCAGCAGCGACGAGGCGGGGTTCCTGACCGGGCAGGTCATCTGCGTGGACGGCGGGCTGACGATGTGCTGATTCGCAATTCAGGTCCGGGGGGTGGTCGGACTCGCCCGCTGTCAGGGTTCTATCCTGACGCCATGACCACCCCCACCACCCCCACGAAGGCCTACGCCGCCCAGTCCGCCACCAGCCCGCTAGGCCCCTTCGACATCCAGCGTCGCGAGCCGACGCCGACGGACGTCGAGATCGAGATCCTCTACTGCGGGGTGTGCCACAGCGACCTGCACTTCGCCCGCAACGAATGGGGCGGCACGACCTACCCCGTGGTGCCGGGCCACGAGATCCTCGGCCGCGTCACGCGCGTGGGCTCGAAGGTCACGCGCTTCAAGGAGGGCGACCTGGCGGCGGTGGGCTGCATGGTCGACTCGTGCGGCACGTGCGCCAACTGCAAGCAGGACGAGGAGCAGTACTGCGAGCAGGGCGCGATCTTTACCTACAACGGACCCGACAAGCACCTCGGCGGCATGACCTACGGCGGCTACTCGCAGCGCGTGGTGTGCGACGAGAAGTTCACGCTCCAGGTCCCAAAGAACCTCGACCCCGCCGCCGCCGCCCCGCTGCTGTGCGCGGGCATCACGACGTACTCGCCGCTGAAGCGCTGGGGCGCCGGCAAGGGCAAGAAGGTGGGCGTGGTTGGTCTCGGTGGCCTGGGCCACATGGGCGTCAAGTTCGCCCACGCCATGGGCGCGCACACCGTGCTGTTCACTACCAGCCCGGGCAAGGTCGCCGACGGCAAGAAGCTGGGCGCTGACGAGGTGGTGATCTCCAGGAACGAAGAAGAAATGCAGGCCCACGCCGGCAGCTTCGACCTGATCCTCGACACCGTCAGCGCCGACCATGACCTGAACATGTACCTCAACCAGCTCAAGCTCGACGGCACGCTGGTCCTCGTCGGTATCCCGCCCAACCCCCAGCCGGTCGCGGTCTTCGGCCTGGTCGCCCCGCGCCGCACGCTCGCCGGCTCGCTCATCGGCGGCATCGCCGAGACCCAGGAGATGCTCGACTTCTGCGGCAAAGAGAACATCCAGTGCGAGATCGAGATGATCCGCATGGACCAGATCAACGAGGCGTACGAACGGATGCTCAAGAGCGACGTGAAGTACCGCTTCGTGATCGACATGGCGAGCCTGTCTTAGGCACAGTCCGAGAAGCCCCCGGCGCGTTCCCGGACGCCCGCGGGAAGCAGGAGATGCTCCAAACCCCATCAGAGATGCTCTGCCGGAAGCAGGAAATGTTCCAAACCCGATCGGAGATGCTCTGCCGGAAGCAGGAAATGCTCTAAACCCGATCGGAGATGCTCCGCCGGAAGCAGGAAATGCTCCAGACCTGATCGGAGATGCTCCTCAGGAAGCGGGAGATGCTCCAGACCTGATCAGAAAAACGCCGCCGCCCGAACCCCGCCGCACGTCCGCGTTGGGGCTGAAACCGGCGATACTGGTGGAGAATCTGGCCGGGCCGTGGTTCTCGTGGACCGAGAAGCTCTGGACCGAGAAGGGCGGGATCAAGAGACTCTGTAGGCAGAAGCTCTGGATCAAGGAGGGCCGCCCGGCGGCACCGAACGCCCCGCTACCCTGACGGTCATGCCCCCTCCTACCCCGGCGACGCCGAATTTCCTCAAGGCCCTCGGCCCGGGCATCCTCTTCGCCGGGGCGGCCATCGGCGTCAGCCATCTCGTGCAGTCGACGCGGGCGGGCGCGGTCTATGGGCTGTCGCTGGTGCTGCTGGTTGTTCTGGCCCACCTCATGAAACTCCCGGCGATGCTGTTCGGGCCCAGGTACGCCGCGGCGACGGGACGTTCGCTGCTGCACGCCTACCGGGCCCAGGGGCCGGCGACGCTGGGGGCATTCGCGGCCATCCAGGTGGGCACGATGTTCACCATCCAGGCGGCGGTCACGGCCGTGACGGCGGCGCTCGTCAAGCCCCTGGTCGTCGATCCGCTGCTGGCGCGAGCTGGCATTGCCGAGTCCGGGGCGCCGCTCTGGGTCGTCGCCGCGGGCATCTTGCTTGTGTGCATCGGGCTGCTGGCTTGCGGCGGTTTCAAATGGCTCGACCGCGTGGTGAAGGCGCTCATGCTCGTGATGGCGGTCAGCACCGTCTTCGCCGCGGCGATGCAAGTGCCCAACCTGGACCTGGGCGCGACGCCCGTGTGGCCGACGCAGTGGAACCTGGCCTTGCTCGTGTTCGCGGTCGCCCTGGTGGGCTGGATGCCCGCGCCGCTGGACATCACCGTGTGGCATTCGCTCTGGAGCCTGGCCAGGAACAGGCAGACCGGCCACGCCGCCAGCAAGCGCGAGTGCGAGCTGGATTTTTATATCGGCTTTGCGCTGTGCGTCGTGCTGGCGCTGGCCTTCGTCGTGCTCGGGGCGGCCCTGCTCTACGGCACGGGCGTCGAGCCGGCGGCGGGCGCGGGCGGCTTTGCCAACCAGCTCATCGGGCTGTATACCGATTCGCTGGGCCAATGGTCCCGCCCGCTCATCGCCACCTGCGCCATCGCCGTCATGTTCAGCACGACCATTACCGTGCTCGACGCCATCCCGCGCACCATGTCGGCGCTGTTTGGCGAGTTCCGCGGCGTTGAGCCAAAGGGCAACCGCGGCTACTGGGTCTGGCTGGCCGTGCTCGCGGCCGGGGCAATCGTGATCCTCGCGGTGTTCCTGCGATCGCTGTCGGACATGGTCGATCTCGCGACGACCCTGAGCTTCCTTGGCACGCCGGCGATCGCGTACTTCAACCACCGCGCGATGACGAGCACCGCCGTGCCCGCCGAGCACAAGCCGGCCCGGTGGCTCATCGTGCTGAGCTGGGCGGGGATCGCGTTCTGGACGGCCTTCGCGCTGGTATTCATGGCCACGTGGTTTATCCGCGCGGGCGCGTAGCCATCGCTAGGCTTGCCCATGACGAGACGACCGCGCCGCCTCGCCGTTCCCGCCAACTACCCCGCCATCTTCTGGATGCTCGCGTGCACGCTCGTCGTCGCCGGCGTCGGCTGCCGGCACGAGACGCGCCTGGTCGATACGCCGCGCGTGATGGTCGGCGAGCGCGGCGGGCAGGTGTACTCGGCCGTGCCCGAGCACCTGCGGACGCCCGACATCCCGGTCGTCTACTTCACCGATCGCCGCGATCGCACGCTCGACAGCGACGACCCCTTCGCGATGCCCGACTACGGCAGCCAGCGCAGCCAGGACATCAACTTCGGCGTGGCGCGGGTTGGCCTGCTGCCCGAGCCGACCTGGGAGCAACTGGTCGACGACAGCACGAGCGCGGACCGGCCCCGTGACTACACCCTGCGCGTCGAGTCGGTCGAGCGGACCGGCACCATCGCGTCGCTTGAGGGGCGGCTGCGCGTCGAGGGCGGCGAGGTGGTCTACCCCGCCGGGGCGTCGGCCGCCTTCGCCCAGGACCTGGCCGACTTTCGCGCGACGCTGGCGCCCTTCCTGACCGATGGGCCAGAGGGCAACGCGGCGATCGTCTTCGTGCACGGGTTCAACAACACCTTCGATGACGCCATCCTGCGCCTGGGCCAGACCTGGCACGCGGCGGGGCGGCAGGGCGTCCCGATCGCGTTCACGTGGCCGGCCGGCTTCGACGCGTTCTTCAAGCCCGTGGCGTACAACCACGACCGCGAGTCGGGCGAGTTCAGCGTGCTGCAGCTCAAGACGCTGCTGATGGCCCTGGCCGCCAACGAGGACATCGACCGCATCCACTTGGTCGCCCACAGCCGCGGCACCGACGTGACGACGACGGCGCTGCGCGAGATCGCCGCCGAGATCGAGGCGGCCCAGGGCCGGACGTTCTTCAGCCAGCGCACGCACCAGACCCTGGGCGAGCGGGTCGAGTTCGTCGAGCCATCGTTCGCCGAAGGGTTGCGGCCCTCGGACGTGCTCAAGCTCGAGACGCTCGTGCTCGTGGCGCCCGACCTGGACCTGGACATCTTCACCCAGCGGTTCCTATCCGAACGGGTCATGCGCATCGCGCGGCGGGTCGTCGTGTACACGTCGAAGGAGGACGGCGCCCTGGGGCTCGCCCGCCTGTTCTTCGCCAGCCGCGGCCGCCTGGGCGATGCGCAGCTGGACGACTTCGACCCGATCAGCCGGTCGCTCATCAACGACCTGCCGGGCATCGAGATCGTCGAGTGCCGCGTGGGCGGCGTGAGCACGCACGCCTACCTCTTCGAGCACCCCGCGGCGTTGTCGGACATGATCATGGTGATCCGCGATGGGCTGAAGCCCGCTGGCAACGATAGCGCCAGGGAAGACACGACAAGCGAATCCCCGCGGCGTGGCATGTTGCCCTCGGCACGCCCGCTGGAGATGCTCGAGCCGGGTTTCTACGTGCTCGACGAGTCGTACTTGCGGCCCTCGGGCGAATCACCGGACGGTTGAGTGGTGTATGAACCCGGCCCCAAGGCCTACGCCCACGTCGCCCGCCAGCGCAGCGTTCGGTAGGCCCACACGCCAGCGGCGGCCAGGATCACCCACGCGATCAAGCCGCCGATCAACGCTTCGACGATCCACGCCGCCGAGCCGGCCAGCGTGCGGCCGCCGCGGACGAACGCGTCGCCCAGGTCGTCCAGGAAGCCGCTGGCGTCGGGCTCGGGCTGGTCTTCCTCGTCGAGCTGCACGATGCTCACGCGCAGCGTCGCCAGCTCCACCCGCTCGTTGAGCGTCGCGCGCTGGGCGTCGAGGCGTTCGATGTTCAGCCGGACCTCGCGCAGTGCATCGCGCACACGCAGCACGTCGGCCAGCGGGGCGTCGGGCCGCGTGTCGATGAGCTCGAGCAGCTCGACCTCGATGCGACGCTCGTTTGCCAGCCGCGCTGTGAGGTCGGCCCGCCGATCCGTCGCGTCGACCGCCGACAGCTCCTCGCGCACCACCTCGGCCACGCCGTCCATGTCGCGAATGGATCGCATGACGGCTTCCAAACGCTGGGCCGAGACCCGCAGCGTCGCGTCGGCACGGCCCTCGCCCGCCGAGGCATTCTCGACGAACTCGCCCAGGCCGGGATCGATGAGCGCGGTGACGCGATCGAACAGCGGGCGGACGGCGTCGGTTGTGAGTTCCATCGCGGCCGAGCGTTGGATGGCGCGTGGTTCGAGGTCGAACGCGTGCATGTCCTGGCCCATCGCAAAGGCGCGCTCGCCGGCGGGAAATGCACGCGACTCGGCGAGATCCATCGCACTCGGTGCTCGCGACAAGGCAGGCGCCAAGCCGGGCGCCGCCGATCTGGACTGACCGAGCACCCCCATCGACGCCCACAGCCCCACCGCCGCGATCGTGAGCGCGGCCGCGATGCCCGCCACGTGCTTCGGTGCGATGCGCAGCGTCCGCGGCTCGTCGGCCGGGGGCTCCTTGGACTGCCGGAGCGCGCTCTCCCAGAGCGCCGGCTCGTGCTCGGCGCGCCACTCGGTCAGCGAGGCGAGGCGGTCTTCCAGTTCGTTTGGTCGCTCGTTCACGCGTCGCCTCCCCGATCTTCGCCCATCACGTCGCGCAGCCGCCCCATCGCCCGAGTCATCCGCGTCTTGAGCGTGCCCGGCGGGATGCCCAGCACGGCCGCCGCCTGCTCGTGGGTCATGCCGCGCATGTGGCACAGCAGCACGACTTCCCGTTCATGCTGCGGCAGGCCGCCGACCACGCTCCGTGTCCACGCGAGGTCTGCGTCGGACGCTCGGACCGTGGGCGGCTCGCTCGCGCGGCCCCCACGGCGAGCCAGCGCCCGCTCCCTGGCCATCACGTCGCGGCACCGATGCACCGCGATGCGGTACACCCACGTCGCGAAGCTGCTCTTGCCCTTGAACGTGCCGGCGTGCCGGATGACGCGCACCCAGGTCTCCTGCACGGCCTCGCGTGTCAGGTCCTCGCGTCCGTTGCACAAGCCCAGCGACAGGCCCAGCAGCCGGCGCTCGTGGCGGCGGGCGAGTTCCTGCAGGGCCGCGCTCGAGTCGCCACGATCGCGGGCGAATCGGGCGAGCAAACGTTCGTCGCTCACTCCCACGTCGGCGTGGGCGTGGGCGTTCTCTGCGGCCTCGATTGGCGATCGGTCGATGGTCATGCGGGCGTCCTGATGGATTAGACCGGGCCCGGGGCCGTTCGGTTTGCGCCGCATCAAGTTTTTCTTGGCGTTCCGGGCGGCGTACGTTTGGAGATTCCCGTGGAGGCCGCTGATGAGCGATACGCCCGACAGCCGTGACCCGAGGCAACCAGGTTCGCCCGGCCAATCCGGCCAGACGACCGCCGGCGTCAACCCCGACGCCATGGCCGATCCGCCCGGCCCGGGCGCCTCGCCGCCCGCGGACCATCCTCCGGCCGATCCGCCCGAGCACTCGGGCGGCCTGTTCGACCCTCGGTATCGCGAGGTCACGGTCGCCTCGATCATCTTCGGCCTGATCGTCGGCGCGATCATGAACGCGGCCATCACGTACGCGGGCCTGAAGATCGGCTTCACGATCGTCGGCAGCGCCATCGCGGCGGTGCTGGGCTTCGGCGTCTTGCGCGGCATCCTCCGCAAGGGCACGATCCTGGAGACCAACATCGGCCAGACCATCGCCAGCGCGGTGAACACGCCCAACTCGGGCGTCATCTTCACCGTGCCGGTGCTCTTCCTGCTGGGCTACGACCTCTCGGTCAAGGGCCTGGACTTCTGGCTGATCACCCTGGCCTGCGTCGCGGGCGCCGTTCTCGGCTGCGCGTTCATCATCCCGCTGCGCAAGCAGATGATCGACATCGACCGCCTGCGATTCCCAAGCCCCACGGGCGTCGCGGTCATTCTCAAGAGCCCCGGCGCGGGAGCGAAGAAGTCCATCGTGCTCGTCGCGGGCATCCTGCTGGGGGCGCTGATCTACCTGCCCGTGGGCATGCCCGACCTTGGCGGGCCCGGCTACGGCAGCATCGGGTGGACGCTTCCGGCCGAGACATTGCCGCCCGAGGCGCTCGCCGCCGCGGGCGCGCCCGAAGGCGACACGCCGCCCAGCGACCTGACCCTGCGCGTCGACCGCGACCGCAACGGCGAGCCCGACGCGATCCTCACCAACACGGCATTCGACCTGGGCCGCCTGCTGGGCCTGCCCGACCAGTTCCAGCTCGTCTTCGCCATCGCGCCCTTCGCCATCGGGGCGGGGTTTATCACGGGCCGGGCGGGGCTGATGGTGCTGGCCGGGGGCATCCTGGCGTACTTCATCATCAATCCGCTGGTCTACTCGATGGGCTGGGTTCCCGAGACCGTCCGGGCCCACGAGGCCCCCGGGTACGCGTTCGGGGCGTTCAACCGGCCGCTGGGCATCGGCCTGCTGCTGGGCGGGGCGCTCATGGGCGTGGTCTTCGCCCTGCCGGCCATCAAGGAGGCCATGAAGAGCATCGCCAGCGCCAGCTTCGGCGGCAAGAAGGGCGGTTCGGACGAGCTGGGCCTGAAGGTCCTGGTCGTCAGCGTGCTCGCGGCGTTGCTGCTGCTGTTCCTTGCCGCCGACTTCGTGGGCAACAAACCCGTGAACCTGGCCGACCCCATCAGCGAGGTCGAGCTTGCCGGCGCGGATGCGCCCGCCGACCAGCCGACCACCAGCTACAAGGGCTACACGCTCGCGTTCGCCGGGCAGGACACGCTCGATGCGTGGAACGCCTGGACGCCCGAGCAGCGCGACCAGTACATGGCCGCCAACGACCTCAAGCCCGGCTGGCTGGCCTGGATGAACCCCCACCTTCGGGCCCTGGTCATCGCGCTTGTTGGCGCGGCGTGGATCTGGTTCGCCGGCATCATCATCGCCCAGTGCACGGGCATGACCGACTGGTCGCCCATCAGCGGCATGGCGTTGCTGACGGTCGTGCTCGTGCTGCTGCTGTCGGGCTCGGGCGCGGTCGTCGGGGCGGTGCTCCTCGGCGCGGCCCTGTGCGTGGCCATCACCTGCGCCGCCGACATGATGGGCGACTTGAAGACCGGCTACCTCGTGGGCAGCCAGCCCAAGCGCCAGCAGATCGTCGAGCTGGTCTCCACCGGCCTTGGCCCGATCGTGTGCATGCTGGTGCTGGCCACGATCGTCGCGGTGAACGTGAAGTCCACGGGCATCCCCATTGGCCCGGGCACCCCCACCGTCGCGCCCCAGGCCCAGGCGCTCCAGGCGGTCATCACCGGCGTGCAGGGCGGCGAGATGCCCTACGCCCTCTACGGCTTCGGGGCCCTGCTGGGCGCACTGCTGGGCCTGGGCGCGTTCCCCGGCCTGGGCGTGCTGGTCGGCCTGAGCATGTACCTGCCGTTCATCTACATCAGCACGTACGGCCTTGGCTGCCTGATCAACATGTTCGTCGTTAAGCTCAAGGGCAAGCGGTGGAGCGAGGACTGGGGCGTGCCGTTCGCCGCCGGCCTGGTCGTGGGCGAGGCCATCCTCGCGCTGATGATCAACCTCACCGTCCTGGCGATCGGCTAACCCCCACCACACGCTCGTGAGGAGCACAGCCATGAAGATCCTCGGCTTCCTCATCATCACCGCCGCCCTCGTGTTGGGCGTGTCCTTCGCGCCAACCGCGTACGTGCCGCCGCTGGACCTGCCCGACGAGCAGCTCGTCGGCCTGACGCTCAATGCGCCCGCGGGCGAGACCACGCCCGCCGAACCGCCGGCCGATCCCGCGGCCCCGGGCGAGCCCATCGCGACGGCGAACACCGAGCTGACCGCCGAACTGCTGGCCGAGCTCCGCGCCGCCGGCGTCGAGCGCGTCCGCGTCAAGGAGTTCGCCTTCGGGCGCTGGACGGGCCGGTGGTGGTTCCTGCTGGCGGTGGTCGGCCTGCTGGCGGGCGCGGCGCTCGTGCGGATGGACATGCGCCAGCGCCTGGCCGCATCACGAGAGGGCGAGGGCCTGACACCCGGCACGAACTCGCCCGAGGCCTCGCTGGCGGCGATCATCGACGCGATCGAGGGCCTGCGGCGCGACCTGCCGCACATGACCACCGAGCACGACCGCGAGGCCGCCATCATCGAGCGGCTGGGCGAGGTGCAGGCCGTGCACGTGCCGGCCTTCGTGGACACCCGTGAGCGGATCGTCTCGGCCCACGGGCTCTCGGGCTACGCGGCCATCATGGACCGCTTCGCCGCCATGGAACGCCAAGTCAACCGGGCCTGGTCGGCCGCCGCCGACGCGGTGGACGAGGAGGCCCGCGACTGCATCGAGCGTGCCTCGGCCCTGGCCGTGGAGACCCGGGCCGCCCTCGAGGGCCGCTGAGCAACGATTCACAGTCCGCGATGGACCGCCCGGCGGGCGTCCTGGTCGCCCCCGGACGCGTCCGGCCACGCCCGGCCCGTGTTCGCACGCCCCCAGAACGCGGTCCGAGCCCCTCGGAACGCTGTCCCGAGTGCCGGGACAGCGTTCCGGCGCCCCCAGAACGCGTTTGCGGGGCTCCAGGACGCGTTCGCGGCATGCCCGGACGCGTCCTCCGGGCCGTCGTCCACGCCCTCGGTCGCGGCGGGCGTTCCGAGAGCGGCTCCTGGGCCGGGGCGGGCCGCTGGCAATGCAGCCGGGATGGGCGGCGTGATGGCAGACGGGACGGGAGGCCCCCGTTGCCCGGCCGCAGCGCTGCTCGCCGAAGACCCCCCGCCGCCCCTCAGCCCCGGGGCGCCGGCTGCATGACGACGAAGGGCACACCCTCGGGGTCTCGCAGCACGGCCATCCGCTCGCCCTCGGGCAAGTCCTGCGCGGGCACCAGCACGCTCGCGCCCAGCTCGGTCGCGCGCTGCACGTGCGCCTGACGCCGGCTCGTGTTTCACTTGCTGCTACGACTGCGCCGCGACGCCGCGGAGCCAGAGCAACCCGATCGCGATCACGGCGTAGGAACCAGTGGCAAACAACAAGTACACGATGAGCCCGGGGTTTGGTCTCGGCCAGCACTTGTTGAACAGGTCAGAAAACACGCGGACGATCAGCGCATAAGCCGCGACGATGCTTGCCGGAACGGCGGCGTACCACCACGGCATCCTGTCACGCGCGAACACGTCGTCGTTCAGGAGCCACGCCAAGGCGCCAAGGCCAGCCGTCGCGGCCAACACGACCGTGAACAGCATCGCGGCCAACGCGGATCGATTCGTGCTTGATATGGCATCCGACGACTCCGCGGGCAGGTACTCGAAGCCACACTCCGGGCACACAACCCGGGACGTGGCGTCCGGGATGGCGGCGTCGTAACGGCACTTCGGGCATCGCGTCATCGCTCCAAATGGTAGTGCCGCCGGATGCGATCAAGACTCTTTCCATCGCTCCCAGGCGAACCCATCCGGCATCCGATCCTCCCGCCCATGCAACCACGCCACCAGCCACTCGAACGCGTCGACCAGCCTCGGCCCCGGCCGGTTGAAGTACTGGTTGCCGTCGACGAGCGCGACCTTGCCGTTCTGGACGGCGGGGAGCGAGCGGAACCAGTCCTGCCCGGCGATCTCGGCGGTCGCGTGGCGGGTCTGCTCGAGGTTGAGTCCGCACGGAGCGATCACGAGCGCCTCGGGGGCGGTGGCGACGAAGACCTCGGGCGGGACGGCGATGGACTTGCCCGCCACGCGCTCGCTGTGCATGGCGCCGGCCGCGGCGCCGGCGTCGTCCTTGGCGATGGTCTCGTTCAGGGGGTGCCGCCCGCCGGCGCGTTCGATGAGCTGCACCGTCCAGTGGCCGGCGATGAAGAGCGGGTCGGTCCACTCCAGGAAGCCAACAACAGGCGCATACGCGAAGCTCGGCACGATCTCCGCGGCTGCATAGAAGCGCTCACGGAGCGTGGCCACGGCGTGCGTGGCTCCGTCTTCCTTGCCGATGGCCGCACCGATCGTCAGGCAGTCGTCGTAGACCTGCTCGAGCGTGTGGGGGTCGAGGCTGATGACGGTGGGCTCGGTTCCCGTCTTCTCGCCGATGCGCCGGGCCGCCGCCTGCACTTCCGGTAAGGCGATCGAGCACACGTCGCAGAGGTTTTGCGTGAGGATGATGTCGGGCCGCAGCGACTCGAGCATCTCCGTGTCCAACTCGTACAGCGAGGACGAATCAGACAGCGTTTCGCGGACCTGCCGATCGACGTCGGCCGCCGCCCCAACGGAACCTGGACCACCGGCGTAGGCGGTCCGGGCGGCGGTCAGCACGGGCAGGTGGTCCAGGCCCTCGGGATAGTCGCACTCGTGGCTGCGGCCGACCAGCAGGTCGCCCCCGCCCACCAGGCAGAGGATCTCGGTGGCCGAGGGCAGCAGGCTGACGATTCGCATGGCGGTCGAGGCCCTCTCGATGGAGTCCGGCTGCACGATCGAGCCCCATCGGGCCGATGAGCCCCCCGATGGCCGTGCCGGTCGGCGGCTGGAAGGGCTCTGCGCGGGGCCGCGGGCCCACGCGAACGGTGGCTTCGGCGGCGCGAAGCTCATACAACCCTAGCCCCTCCCCCGAGGGCCTACAGCGGCACGAGCGGCCGGCAGGAGATTGGACCAATGCCCCAGCGGAAACCGAGCACACACGACACCCGCCCAGGCCTGCTGCTGGGCATGGCCGCCGGACTGGCGATCTCGCTCGCCACCGCCGCCGCCATGGCCCAGAACCAACCCCAGGGCAGCCCCGCCGGCGAACGCTCGCCCGCGCTCGTGCCCGAGCCGGGGGCCGAAGGCGGCGGACAGGACGGCCAGCAGGGCGGCGCGACCCAGTCCGACGAGCCGATCATCATCGGGCCCTTCGCCGAGCCCGTGCAGCTGCGCACGCTGCTGGATATCGCCGTGGCGCGCCTGGGCGTGCAGTTGGCGGTCGATACGAGCCTGACCGGCAGCGTGATGATCACCCAGGAGCTGCGCATTCCGCCCGAGCAATACCTACGGCTGCTCAACTCCTTCCTGGAGCAGAACGGCTTCGCGATGGTGCCCGGGGCCATCGACGGGTTCTACCAGGTCGTACCCAAGGCCAGCGTGCCCGCCAAGCCGGGCGGCGACCTGGCCACCACGCTGGTGATCCGCACGCCCAACACCAAGCCCAGCGTGCTCCAGCAGGCCATCGTCAGCCAGACGTCGACTGACGGCTCCCGCATCGCCGCGCTGGACGAACTGGGCGTGCTCATCGTCACCGCCTCGCCCGGCACCGCGATGGAGATCCGCGACTTGGTCAACCGCATCCTGGCCGAGCGCGACGAGCAGAAGCTGATTCCCTTCGAGTTGACGCATATCGCCGCGGGCGCAGGCCGCGACCAGGTGCTCCGCCTTGCCGGCGTGCTCGAGGATTCGGCCACCCCCGGCGTCCCCGACCCCAGGGCCCGCGGCGGCCAGCCCGAGGGCGGCGGATCGTTCGTCGCGACGGCGCTCAGCAACCTGGGCCAGCGACTCATCGTGGCGCCCTCGGGCAACCGGCTGCTCTTCCGCGGCACCGAGGACGAGGCCGACCGCGTCGCGGAGCTCATCAGCATCGTCGACGTCAAGGACGACCTCCAGCCCACGCGCTATCGCACGGGCTCGGCGACGGCCAACGTGGCGGCGCTGGCCGAGCAGCGGGGCCTGGGCAGCGTCATCCAGTTCTCGAGCATGAACGACCAGGGCGGGCTCGGCAGCTTCGGCGGCCGGCAGGGAACCCAGTTCCCCGGCCAGGCAGGTGGCTTGCAGCAGCAGCCGCAGGTGCAGGGCGGGTCGGCGATCGTGGTCGACGAGGTGGGCCAGAGCATCGTCTTCTACGGCACGCCCCAGCAGCACGAGCAGTTTGCCGCGCTGGTGAACGAGTACGACCCGGGCGACGAACAGGTGGTCATCCGCAGCTACGAGCTCGACTGGGCAAAGGCCGAAGAGGTCTCGACCCTGCTGACCGAATTGATCGAGGGCGCGTCGGCCGCGGCGACGGGAGACCTGCTTCCCGGGTCGGGCCAGACGGGCCGCCAGGCCACGGCCCGGCAGCCGCGCACGCCGGACCAGTTCGCGACGCCCGATGACGCCTTTGGCGACATCCAGAGCCCCGAGGCGTTCGTGACCTTCGACGAGGCCACCAACCAGGTCATGGTCCGAGCGCCCTTGAACATGCAGGCGGAATTCCGCCGCATCATCGAGACCATCGACAAGCGCCGCCCGCAGGTGTTCATCGAGGCCAAGATCCTAGCGGTCACCTGGACCGACGACATGCGGCTGGCCTTCGAGAGCCAGATCATCAACTCCGGCGGCAGCGATGGGCTCTTCCAGACCAACTTCGGGCTGACCGAGCCCAGCGGCGACGCGACGGACCCCAACATCGTCGATGACGGCCTGCTTGGCTTTACCTCGGCGGTCATCCGCAGCAACTACGTGCCGATCGTGATCAACGCCTTCCAGCGCAACGTGAACGGTCGCATCCTGGCCAGCCCGCAGCTGCTGGTGGACAACAACACCGAGTCGACCATCGCCAGCGTCGAGAGCCAGCCCTTCCAGACCACCAGCCAGGACGGCACCAGCACGCAGACGGGCTTTGGCGGCTTCGAGGACGCCGGTCCGCAGCTCACCGTTCGCCCACGCATCAACCCGGGCGGGTTCGTGACCCTCGAGTACGACCTGACGCTCTCGAACTTCGTGGGCTCGGGCAGCGACGGCATTCCCCCGCCCCGCCAGGAGCGGACCGTCACGAGCGAGTCGGTCACGATCCCCAGCGATTCGACGATCATCGTCGGTGGCATCACGATCGAGAACGATGGCAAGACGCAGGTCCGCGTGCCGCTCCTGGGGAGCATCCCCATCCTTGGCTACCTGTTCGCCGACACGAACTGGAACGACGCCAAGACGACCCTGTACGTATTCATCACGCCCAAGGTGCTCTACGAACCCACCATTACCGACTATGAACTGCTGACCGAGGGCCCGCGTCGCGTCGCCGAACTCGACGACGACGTGCCGGAGCTCGAGACCTTCATGCTTCGCGTCATGGTGCCCAAGGAGTTCGCCGAGGGCACGAGCGAGCGCACGCCGGCGGACGAGTACGGCATCGAGATCATCGAGCCCGAGAGCCAGGGCCTGTAAGCCATGAGCAAGCTGACCCTGCGGGGCAACAAGAGCGGCTCGAAGAAGGACGGCGCCACCGCCGATGCAATCAATGCACGTGCGTCGGGCGATGCGCTGCCCGGCGTGGCTCGGGCCCTCCGCGTTCCGCGCCTGACCGCCGACGCCTTGCGCGCGTTCCGCGAGATGCCTGGCTCGGACACCGAGCCCTGGGACATGCTCATCAGCGCGATGGCCACCGACGAGCAGAGCTCGCTCAAGCTGTTGGCCGAGCGCACCGGCCTTCCGTTCGTCGCCGAGCCCAGGCTGAACGAGAGCGCCCTGCGTTTCTACGAGTTGGTCCCCCCGAACGTGGCGCGTGAGCGGCACGTGGGCGGGGTCGAGAGCGACGGGCGCACGATGACGGTCGCCACCGCCCAGCCCATGCAGCCGGCGTTCTTCGCCCAGCTCGAAGAGCACCTGGGCATGCCGCTGCGGCTGGTGCTCACGCCCCGGGCCGTCGTGCAGAGCCTGGTCAACCGCGGCTACGAGAAGCGGCAGGACCTTGTCACCGAGATCATCGAGGAAATGCCCCTCGACGAGGGGGCTATCGCCAGCGCGGCCGGCTCGATCGGCAGCGGCAATGACCTGCTCGCGCTCGCGCGCCAGGGACCGGTCATCCGGCTGGTGAATATGATCCTCTTCGAGGCGCTGCGCCGGCGAGCGAGCGACGTCCATGTGCACCCCGAGGAGACGCGGCTCAACATCCGCCTGCGCGTCGATGGCATGCTGGTGGATGCCTTCAGCCCGCCGCTCAGTCTGGCCCCGGCGATCAGCAGCCGCCTGAAGGTCATGACCGAGCTGGACATCGCCAACCGCCACAGCCCGCAGGACGGCCAGACCACCGTCCGCGTGGGCAGCCACAAGGTCGATATCCGTCTGAGCGTCATCCCGACCGTGCACGGCGAACGCCTCGTGATGCGCTTGCTCGACCAGGGCCAGAACAAGCTGAGCCTGGACACTCTGGGGATGACCCAGGAGATGCAGCAGGAGCTCAAGGACACGGTCGACCGGCCCAACGGCATGCTGCTGGTCACCGGCCCCACCGGCTCGGGCAAGACCACCACGCTCTACTCGGCCCTGGGCATGGTCGACCGCAACTCGCGAAATGTCATGACCATCGAGGACCCGGTCGAATACCGGCTCGAAGGCATCAGTCAGATGCAGGTCAACGTCAAGCGCGGCGTCACCTTCGCCGCCGGCCTGCGCAGCCTGCTGCGGCAGGACCCCGACGTGATCCTCGTGGGCGAGGTGCGCGACCACGAAACGGCTCAGCTCGCCGTCCAGGCCAGCCTGACCGGCCACCTCGTGCTGGCGACATTGCACACCAACGATGCACCGAGCGCCATCCCTCGATTGCTGGACATCGGCATCGAGCCATTCCTGGTGACCAGTTCGCTCCTGGGCGTGATGGCCCAGCGGCTGGTGCGTCGCCTGGCGACGCCCGAGGAACGTGAGGAGACCGGCCAGACCTACAAGGGACGAATGGGCGTCTACGAACTCATGCGCATGAACGATGAGCTGCGCACCCTGACTGCCCAGCGTGCCGACGGCGTGCTGCTCATGGAAGCCGCCAAGCGCGCCGGCTTCAAGCCCATGATCGAGGACGCGAAGATGAAGGCGGCCAAGGGCATGACCGACGAGGCCGAGATCAGGCGTGTTCTCGCCTGAGACGCTGCCATCGCGTCCGGCGGCCTGGTTCCTGGCCGTGCTTCTCGCGCTGGCGAGCATGGCGCACGCCCAGTCGTCCGATTCGTCCGAGCCGGTCTACGTTCAGGATCAGATCAACCCGATGCTCGGTCGGCTCGATCCGCCGCCGGTGCTCGAGACGCCGCAGTCGGCCTTCGAGTTCTTCATGTTGGCATGCGAAGACGACGACTTCGGTCGCGCCGCGCACGCCCTCAACTTCCGGCTGAATCCGCAGGTCTCGCCCGACGAGGCCGCCCGGCTTGCCGAGCAACTCTTCTTCGTCATCAACCAGGAACTCTGGATCGACTGGGAATCGCTTCCCGATCGACCCGACGGCATGGACGACAGCGCCCCGCTGAACGGTTCAGGGCCAATGATCGGCCGGGCCCGCAAGAGCATCCCGATCGGCTCGATCGATCTCGGCAGTCGGGAAGTAACGCTGCGCCTGCAACGCGTCACCACCGACGCCCAGGGCGAGACCCCACGCTGGCTGATCTCGCCATTCACCGTCCAGCACATCGAAGCGATGTACGAAGCCCACGGCCCGGGCTGGCTGGACGATCGCATGCCCGAGTGGGCCCGCGTGCGCGGCTGGGGCGGCGTGATGGTCTGGCAACTGATCGCCATGATCCTGGCGTTCCTGCTCGCACCGGCAATGGCATGGGCCGGCACCTGGTGCCTCAAGTGGGTTCTCAAGCGAAGCCCCGTGCCATCAATTGGGATCTACGACGCGCTGCACTGGCCGGTCACGTGCTTCATCGCGGCGATCCTCATCTCGCTGGCCTTCAGCGTGGGCCTGTCGCTCCCGGGGAATATTGCGACCATCGTTGACCCGCTGGTGCTGCTCCTGATCGCCGCAACGGGCGCGTGGATCGCCATGCGCGCCATGAATTTCGTGGTCGAGAACGTCGCCAAGCGCGCCGTACGGCACTCCCACGACGACGAGGCCGCTCAGCAGAGCGTCCTGACCACGATCACCATCGTCCGACACGTGCTGATCCTCGTGATCGCGGCCGCCGCACTGGGCATCGTGCTCTCGCAACTGAGCGGCTTTCGTTCGATCGGCATCGCGCTGCTTTCCTCCGCCGGGGCCGTCGCGCTCATCGTGGGCATCGCGGGGCACGCCGTACTTGGCAACCTGATCGCCGGGCTCCAGATTGCCCTGACCCAACCCTTTACGCTCGGCGACTCGGTCTATATCGAGGACAACTACGGCACGATCGAAGATATCACGTACACCTATGTCATCGTTCGTACGTGGGACTACCGCCGCATGGTCATTCCCATCCGGTACTTCATCGCCAATTGGTTCGAGAATTGGAGCCTGCGGGACGCCTTCCTCGCCAAGCCCATCTACCTGCACGTTGACTACAGCGCCAGCATCGACGCCATTCGGCAGAAGTTCATCGAACTCGTGGAAGCCGACGAGGCGTGGGCGAGCGATCGCGACGAACCAACGGTGCTCGCCTACGAGGCCAAGGAAGAGTCACTGATCGTTCGCCTGACGTGCGCCGCCAAGAACCCCGGCACGGCTTGGGATCTGCACTGTCGGATCCGTGAGCAGATGATCGAATGGCTGCAGAAGGTCGAAGATGGTCGCTGGTTGCCGCGCCAACGCATCGACGTCGCGCGGCTGTCCCAAGACTCCGGCGACGACCCCAAGACCGAGGCCGATTAGTCACCCGTGGAAGCCCGCCTTGCCATCTCGCGGGCTTCATCGCACAGTTCGTCGAGCATGGGCTGGAGCATGTCGACCTGTTCCTGGATCGATTGCGCGACCTGCGCACCCTGATCGCCGGCATGACGCTTGAGCATGTGCATTTCCAGTTGCACGACGCCGATGACGTTCAGCATGTCGTGCCTGAGCTTGCGCAGGCGTGCATCGGGCGCCGGCGGGCTCTCGGCTTGTGATTTCGAACTGGCGTCGTGCATAGCGGTCCTTTCGAGCATCGCGACGGGGTCGATCATGGCCAGGGTGCTTGCTCAAGCGTAGCGTTTCGCAGCGTGGGCCGGGCACGATCGGCTGCTCGGCAGCAAGAGGGACCATTCATGCCAACCAAGACCGCAGCGCCGACAAACATCGCCGCATACATGAAGTCTCTTTCACCCGAGCGCCGCGAGATGGTTCAGGCCATCCGCGATGCGGTCAATGCGAACCTCGATCCGTTGTTTGAAGAGGGCATGCAGTACAACATGCCCGCCTGGTACGTGCCGCATGCGATCTATCCGGCAGGCTACCACTGTGATCCGAAGCAGCCATTGCCGTTTGCAAGCGTGGCGAGCCAGAAGAACCACGTGGGCATCTACCTGTTCTGCATCTACCAGGATTCCGAACTGCGGGACTGGTTCGTTGACGCCTGGAAGGCCACGGGCAAGAAGCTCGACATGGGCAAGAGTTGCATCCGTGTCAAGAAGCTTGAGGACGTACCGCTAGACGTGCTGAGCAAGGCGATCAAGAAGATGAAGGCCAAGCCATTCATCGCCCAGTACGACAGCGTGCGGCCCGATGGCCCGCAGGGCGTCGGCGTGAAGAAGCCAGCCGCGAAGAAGACCGCACAGCAGGTATCGATAAAGACCGTACGGAAGCCGGCGTCGAAGAAGACCGGAACAAGAACCGCGACAAGAAAGCGGTAGGGCTACACGAACAGCGACACCGCGACATAGATCGCGATGAACGCCACCGTCACACCGACGGCGATCTCGGTCTGGTGCTCCTTGAGCAACGGGCCCGCCGCCTTACCAAAGGCGAGCACGAGCACGACCAGGCCGAAGTATCGCACCCCGCGCCCGATCGCGGAGGCAAGCAGGAACATGCCGAACGAATAGCCGGTGAGGCCGGCTCCGAGATATCCCAGTTGGAATGGCACCGGCGAGACGGCGACGAAGAGTACGTACCAGAAGCCGCGATCCTCGATGCGGGCCTGCACATCGTCCATCCGGTCTTGCAGGCCCATGGCGCCAACGAACCACTCACCCACGGTTTCGTACGCCAGCAAACCGACGAAGTAGCCGAGTGAGGCGCCCAGCAGGCAGCCGGCCAGAGCGAGGGCAGCATATTTCCACGCCTTCTGCCGCTGGCTGATCATGACCGGAAGCAGCACGACCTCGAGCGGGATCGGCACGAACGTCGACTCGGCCAGCGAAGCCAGAAACACGCCCTTGCCGGCGTGCTCTGACTCCATCATCGATTCCAGCCGGCTCTTGAGACCCTTGAACACTGCAGCGCCGTCAGTTGTCTTCGATCGGCAGTTGCTTGTACCACGCGAAGATGCCGCGGGTCACCGCAAAGGCCAGCAACCCGAGTGCGACCAGGCCCAGAAGCCATGGACCGAACGGCTGCTCGCGGAGCGTCTGCAGCGCGCCGCCCAGGCCGCGGGCTTGGTCGGGATTGCTCTGCACGGCGGCTATGACCAGGAAGACGCCCACGATCAGGAACACCACGAAGCGTGCGGCAAAGCCCGCGCGCCCGGTGGGCTCGACCCACGACTTGTCCTTGGCCTTTGGAGACAGCTCGTCCATGAAGTCCGCGGTGATGGCCTTCTTGAGTTGCACGAAACCGCCGATGGCGATGCCAACGCCGATGAGCCCGACAAGCCACGTGCCGCCGGGCCAGGACATGACCTTGGCCGAGAGCCCCTGGGCACCCCCGCTGCCACCGCCACCGAACCAGCCGAAGGCGATGCTCAGCGCGTAGAACGCCAGGCCGAGTTCCATCAGCCCGCTGCCCACCCGGCCGGCACGCTTCCCCAGGCCCTTCGCATCGGTGCCGTGGTTCGCCGGGTCGGCCAGCCCCTGCCACAACCTCATCGCCGCGTACGCCGCCAGCCCGATCGCCAGGATCACCAGCAGCGCCGTGCCCCAGGCGGTGCCGGCGATCGCCGAGATCGAGCCCTTGGCCCCCTGGGCTTGCTCGCCTCCGCCGCCGAGGGCCGCGTCGATCGCGAAGACCGCGATCAGGGCGTACACCAGACCGTGTGCCGCGTACCCCAGCCGGGCGGCCATCTCGAGGCTGTTCTTGTGCTCGCTCGCCCCGTGGGCGCTCATCGTCGCGGTCGCCATGGTGGAACTCCAATCAGTTGGTAATCCCACCACGCTATCTGGCGACGGTGATCCCCCCATGAACGCGTTGTGAATCCACGCTCAGGCGCCGCGCCCCCCGCCTCTCAGAGATCCAGCGAGCCCAGGTCAACGTTGCCCCCGCTCAGGATGACGCCGATGCGACGCCCGGCGACCGCGCCCGGCTCATCGTGCGCGAGCCGGAGCAGGCCAGCGACGCCTAGGGCGCCCGAGGGCTCGACGACCAGCTTGAACCGCTCCAGGCACAGCCGCATCGCCGCGAGGATCTCGTCTTCCTCGACCGTCACGAAGCGGTCGACGCTGGCGAGCACCAGCGGGAAGGTGTAGCGACCCAGCGATGGCGTGCGCGTCCCGTCGGCGATGGTGTCGGGGTTGCGCACCGCGTGCAGCACGCCGCTTCGGAAGCTCCGCGCCGCGTCGTCGGCGGCCGCGGGCTCGACGCCGATCACCTGGCAGCCGGGGTTCACGGCCCTGGCCGCGATCGCCGAGCCGCTGAGCAAGCCCCCGCCGCCGCAGGGGGTCAGCAGCAGGTCCAGCTCGCCAACCTCCTCGAACAGTTCGAGCGCCGCCGTCCCCTGGCCGGCGATGACGTGCGGGTGGTCGTAGGGCGGGATGATCGTCAGCCCCTCGGCCTGTGCGATCGCGCCGCCGACCTCCTCGCGGACCTGCGTCGCCGGGTCGTACTGGACGATCCTCGACTGCCCGTGTCCCCGCCGGACCTCCCGCTGGGTTGCCTCCAGCTTGATCCTCGGCGCGTTGCTCGGCATGACGATCACGGTCGGGACGCCAAGGTCCGCCCCAGCGCGAGCAATCGCCTGGGCGTGGTTGCCGCTGCTGTACGTCAGCACCCCGCGCGTACCCGGCTCCAGTTGCAGCAAGGCATTCGTCGCCCCGCGCAGCTTGAAGGCCCCGGTGTGCTGCAGGCCCTCGCACTTGAGGAAGACCCGGGCCGGCGCGCCCTTCAGTTGGCGGGCCAGCACGTCGTCCAGCGGCGTGCGGTCGAGCACCGGCGTCCGCCGCACGCGGCCGGCGATGCGCTCGGCCGCCGCGCGCACGTCTTCGAAGGTGACGGCATCGGCCAGGGACATGTCCGGCTTCGATCCCTCATGGGTCACGGGCATGCCCGAGGATACGCTGGCGCGCACGAAAAAGGCCGGCGCTCCGAGGAGCGCCGGCCGTTGGGATACGCGTCCTGTGCTTCCGCAGGAGCCGTTCCCGCGCGACTACCGCGCGGTCCGGACCCCGTCGGGTCCGTCGTCAGCGCAGTAATCCGTCGTTGGACTCCATCACGAAGTCCTGACTGAGATTCATCACTGGACCACCTCCTTTGTGCACGGGCCCCTTCGGGCCGACCCGCCCGGCCGCCATGGTGCTTGCCCTTCAGGGTTGAAGCAACACCACCGCCGGACTCTTCCCCCGGGATCGACACCCCGGGCACACCGCCTGACCGACGTACACCGGCCAGTCGCCGCGGCCGCTCTCGCCGGAAGGCACGGGCCTTGGTCCCGTGCCCCGCGGCGTGCGCTTCGCGGAAGCATGTGCTTGTACGCTGAGTCGGTGACGCGGGTTCCCGACGGCATCCGGTACTGGGCAATCGGCAAGAGAAAGGGGCGAACCACGCCATGGGTCCGCGATCCCGCCCGAAATCCCGTCCACATCCAGAGACGCCCTCATAGCTCTACCAACTTCCCTATCGGACTCCTGTGGATCCGCCGTCTGCAGCGGGACGAACCGTCGGTATGTCGAGTATGCATTCTAACGATGTGCGTCGGTGCTCGACCGACAACGCTCGATGGCTTCACGCCCGGTCCCTGGATCCGTTCGTACAGCCATAGAAGGGGAGAGAGACATGCCGCAATTCCCAACCGCACCAGCGATCCGTGCGCGCACGCCGCTCGCTCTGATGGCCGTCGCTGGCATGGGGGCCTTCGCCGCCGCCCCGTCCTCTTTCGCACAGAGCACTTTCCAGTGGGCCAACCCCGTCGATGGCGATTTCGCCGTCGCCAGCAATTGGCTGCCAATGGCCGTGCCGGGGTCGATGGACACTGCTGTGCTTGCCGGCTTCGGACCGTACTCGGTGACCGTCAGTGCGCCGACGCCGGTTGGCGAAATTCTGCTGGAGAATCGCGAAGCGTCACTGCTGATCCGGCCCGGCGCATCGCTCACCGTTGGCGGGCTGAGGGGCGCAGGGGAGCTGCGCATCAGCGACGGCACGAGCACCAGCAGCGCCGAATTGCTGGTTGAGGACAGCGCGACCATCGACATAAGCATCCGCCTTGGCGGAACGAGGACGGACCGGGCCCGGATCCGCGGGCTCGGCTCGTCGCACACCCTCGGCCGCAACGCGGTGATCACCGCCGCGAGCGGGGAGAGCGGCTCCATCGTCGGGCCGTGGACCAGCCAGGCGACGATCATCAAGGATGGGCCCGGCACGCTGAACGCCAGCGGGCTGGACATCATCGGCGGTACGCTGCGCAGCACCGACGGCGGGCTGCTGATCCTCGGCAACGCGACCGTAACCGGCGCGACCTTCGAGGTCGAGCCCGATTCCCGGTTCGTGACCAACCAGGGCACGGTCGTCTCGGCCTCGACCTTCGAGGGCGAGTTCACGATCCGCGGCGGGCAGGACATCACATTCGGCGGCGGCGTCTTCCTGACAGACGGCCTGATCATCAACGACCCCGGCGGCAGCGGCAATGCCCGGCTCTTCGTCGAGGATCGCGTGACGCTGAGCGGCCCCATCCGGCTGGAAGGCGCAACCACGGGCGGGCAGATCATCGGGCTGGGCGACGAGCATTTCCTGGGGCCCGATGCGGTCATCACCGGCGAGCGCGGGGCGATCGTCGGGCCGTGGACCAGCGAGGCGACGATCATCAAGGATGGGCCGGGCGGCTTCGGCCTCTCGGGCCTCAACATCGTCGGCGGCACGCTGCACGCCAGCAACGGCGGGCGGCTGGACATCGCCGGCGCCACGATCATCAACGCCACCATCGAGGCCGGGCCGGGCGGCAGCTTCCGCACGACGCGCGACACCACCGTGTCGGACACCACCATCGTGGGCGATTACACCCTCGTGAGCGGCCAGCGCCTCACGTTCGACTTCGGCGTGCAGGTACAGGACAGCCTGACGATCAACGCGCCCGGCGTCGCCGCCGCGACCCAGCTCTACGTCGTGAACGGCGTGACGCTCAACTTCCCGATCCGCCTGGCGGGCACCGAGGGCAGCGAGATCATCGGGCTCGGCGACACCCACGCGCTCGGGCCCGACGCGATCATCACGGGCGCCAACGGCAAGCTCAGCGGCTCGTGGACCACCGGGGCAACGATCTCCCCGGGCGACGCGACCAGCCCCGTTGGCCTTGTCGAATTCACCGGGCCCGCGCTCACGCTCACGCCGCGCTCGCGCCTCCAGATCGACCTGGCGGGAACCGGCGAGGACCAGTTCGACCGCCTCGAGGGCGCCGAGGTCTTCCCCGATCCCGTCACCGCCGTCATCGAGCTCGACGGCAGCCTCGAGGTCGGCTTCGCCCACGACTACGCGCCCGATGGCCGCGACCGCTTCGAGATCATCCGCGCGGCGGCCGTCGGCGGCACGTTCGCCAGCACGAGCATCGAGCCGGTGGGCGCAATCGGCCCCGCGCACGTCGTGTACACGGGCGACTCGGTCCTGATCGTCATCTGCGCCGCCGACCGCGACGGCGATGGCGAATTGACCATCTTCGACTTCCTCGAGTACCAGAACCAGTTCGACGCGGGCGACGCACGGGCCGACCTGGACGGCGACGGCGAGCTGACGATCTTCGACTTTCTGGTGTTCCAGAATCGATTCGACGCCGGCTGCCCATAGCTACTACTCCAGCTCGTCGAACGCCCCCTTCTTCGCCTCCTCGTCCAGGTACTTCTGGAACTCGCCGGTCTTGTAGCTGATGAAGCAGAAGGCGTGGTGCAGGGTGACCCACTCGAGGTCGGCGGGGTCCTTGTCCAGGTCCTGGCGCAGGCGGTTGAGCTCGGCGAGGAGCTTCTCGGCGCGGATGGTCTTGGGGGCTTCGGACATGCAGGGGCTCTCCTTAGGAAGCGGTACGCGGGGCACGGCGAATCTCCCACCCTACGATGCCCGCGCCATGACAGCCACCGACCCCGCCGCCTCCCCCACCACCCCCACGCTTGCCAGCATCCAGTCTCAGCGCCTCGCCGCGCTGCCCACGTACCTCTTCCACCGCCTGGACAAGGCCAAGGCCGACTACCGCGCCCGCGGACCGGGCGAGCCCCTGATCGACCTGGGCGTGGGCGACCCCGACCGGCCAACCCCGGACTTCATCGTCAGCGCCCTGCGCCAGGCCGTGAAGGACCCCACGACCCACCGCTACCCCGCCAGCAAGGGCAGCGAGAAGTTCCGCGAGGCGGCCGCCCGGTTCATGGAGCGGCGCTTCGGCGTGCAGGTCGACGCCGACCGGCACGTGCTGGCGTGCATCGGCTCCAAGGAGGGCATCGCCCACCTGCCCCTGGCGGTCGTCGACCCCGGGCGGGCGGTCCTGTGCCCGAGCCTGGGCTACCCGGTGTACCACGCCGGGGCGATCCTGGCCGATGCCAAGCCGGTGAGCATGCCCATGCGGGCCGCCAGCGGGTGGACGCCCCTGTGGGAGGAGGTCGCGCCCGCCGACGTCGAGAACGCGGCGCTGATGTGGGTGAACTATCCGAACAACCCCACCGGCGCATCGGTGCCGCTGGACTTCTATTCGCAGGCGGCGACGTTCGCCCGCGACAACGGCATCATCCTGGCCAGCGACCAGGCGTACAGCGAGCTCTACTACGAAAAGGACACGCCCGACAGCCTGTGGAAGGCGGACGGGACGGACATCGAGCGCGACCCCTTCATCGAGTTCCACAGCCTGAGCAAGGGCTTCAACATGACCGGCTGGCGCATCGGCTTCGCCGTCGGGAACCAGGCGGTGATCGATGCGCTGGCCAAGGCCAAGGGCCCCATCGACAGCGGCGCGTTCACGGCCGTGCAGGAAGCCGGCATCGTGGCGCTGGAGAACTACGACCACGACGACATGGACGCCCTGCGGGCCATGTACGTGCAGCGCCTCGACGCGACCATGGAGGGCGTGAAGAAGATCGGTGCCAGGGCCGAGCGGCCCAGGGCGGGGCTGTTCGTGTGGGCCCAGTGCCCGGCGGGCAAGGGCGGCGCGCCCATGGAGAGCTGGGACTTCGCCATGCGCTGCATCGACGAGGCCGGCGTGAGCCTGGTGCCCGGGGCGGGCTTCGGTGAGGACGGAAAATTCTGGTTCCGCATCGCCATGACCGTGGAGGCCGAAAGAATCGCCGAGGCGTTCGACCGCGTGGCGAAGATCGACTGGGGCAAGTAGGGCCCGCCGATGTCGACCATCTTCCCGATCGTCCTCTCACTGGGCCTGCTGACCATGGGCGCCGAGATGCTGGTGCGCTCGTCGGCCGGCCTGGCCCGGCGCATCGGCATCTCGCCCTTCGTCATCGGCGCCATCATCGTGGGCTTCGGCACCAGCACGCCCGAGCTGAGCGCCTCGACCGTCGCCGCCCTGCGCGGGGCCAGCGACATCGCCGTGGGCAACGTCGTGGGCTCGAACATCTTCAACGTCGCCGTGGTGCTGGGCGTGGCGGCGGTGATCCGGCCGATCAAGACCGACCCCAGGGCCATCCGCTTCGACCTGGCCGTCGCCATCGCGGTCAGCGTGATCCCCTGGCTCTCGATGCTCGCCGGCGGTGAGTTGCCGCGGTGGATGGGCGGGCTCATGTTGCTGGGTCTGGCGGCCTTCGTCGTGCGATCGTTCCGGCACGGCAAGGTGGACGACGCCGAGACCAAGCTGGGCGAGGCCATGGCCGAGGAAGTCGAGCCGGGCCGGAGCCTGGTCTTGGGAATCATCGGCAGCATCGCCGGCCTGGTGCTTCTGGTGGGCGGCGCGAAGATGCTGGTCGACGCGTCGGTCGAGATCGCCCGGGCCGCGGGGCTGAGCGAGCTGGTCATCGGCCTGACGATCGTGGCGGTGGGCACCTCTCTGCCCGAGCTGGTCACCAGCGTGGTGGCGGCCCTCAAGGGTCACGCCGAGCTGGCCCTTGGCAACGTGCTGGGTTCGAACATCTTCAACCTGCTGGGCATCCTGGGCGTCGCAACGATCATCACGCCACAGGGAATTGCCCCCCAGACGCTCTGGCTCGATACGCCGCTGATGCTGGGCCTGGTCCTGGCGCTGGCCGTCTTCGCCTCCACCGGCAAGCGGATCAGCCGGGGCGAGGGGGCGGTGCTCGTGTGCCTGTGGGTGGTGTACGTAGGCGTGCTGCTGGCGATGGCGTAGGCTCGCTCATGCGAACCGTCGCGATGCTGCTAGTGGTGGGAGCGATGAGCGTCTCGGGCTGCCAAACGGCCGAGCCGCTACCCGAGGTGATGACCGACGCCCAGTGGGACGCCAGGCTCGACGAACTCGACCAGTGGCGAGTCGCCCAGACCGAGGCCTGCGGCGACGACGTCGAGTGCAAGATGGCCGTGATGGACGAGTACATGGAGCGCATCGATGCGCTCTTCGAGGAACGGCTGGCCCAGACCCAGGCGCGTTGGGACGCCCAGCGGCGACGTTAACGCCATTCCATCGGCCCAAGACAAAACCGGGCCCAAACGGACCCGGCTGTCGAGTGGAGGCGACCGGACTCGAACCGACGACCTCTTCCATGCCATGGAAGCGCTCTACCAAAACTGAGCTACGCCCCCGACAGTTGCCTGATTGTCGCCCGGACCGGCTAGGGCCGCCCGTGCAGGGCCACGATAGTAACAGCCTCAGTGCCCCGTGGCCAGTCCACCATCATCGGCTTGCGCGCGATCCCGGTTGAGGACCGCATCGACGGCCCGCTGGACGCGGTCGAGGGTAATCCGCTCAACGTTGCTCCGCTGGGGATCGTCGTTGGCCGTCTGGCCCTCGGGAAGGTCCGGATCCGCCAGAACCAGACGCTCGCCCGCCGGTGCGGGGATCGTGGTCCAGCGGTGATCGGTCGGCCCGAACAGGCTCACAACGGGCACGCCCAGCGCCGCAGCCATGTGTCGGGGTCCGGTGTCGTTGGTCACCATCAGTTGCGCCCGGGCGAGGACACCCTTCAGCGAGCCGAGCGAACCGCCGTGCTCGGCCAGGCTCGGGGGCCCGCACGCGGCGCTGGACCTGACCGCCGCCGCGATCTCGGCTTCGGCGGGCGAGGCGTTCACGACGCTGTGCAGGCCGTGGGCCTCAAGCAGCCAGTCGGCCAATTGGCCAAACCGATCGGCGGGCCACCGCTTCGCGGGGTTGTTGCCCCCGGGGTTCAGCACCGCGAGGGGCGCCTCGGATCGCACGCCCGCGCTTTCCAGGACCTGCGCTGCCCTCTGCTCGTCATCGGTGGTGACGGAGAGTTCGAGGCGGCACCCTGCGGGCAATGGATCGATGGGCGCCCTTGCATCGACGGTTCGATCAGCCAGGACATCGAGCAGGGCCTGCGCGGCGTGGTAGTAGTACGCCGCGGCGGGAACCACGGCCCACCCCCCACCGGGACGTCGGGGTACGGCGAGGCGATGCGTCAGCAGCACGCCCCGACCGTCGCGCTCATAGCCCAGGCGGAGCGGTACGCCGGCAATGCGAGTGGCGAGTGCCGTGGAGAACGAGTTCGTGAGCAACAGCGCTGCGCGATAGCGTCTGGGCCTGAGCTGCGCTGCAACGCGCTTGGGTCCCAGGACACCGGTCATGGGTGCGACGTGCACTTCGTCGAGCGTTTCCAGTCCGGCCAGCACCTGATCGACGCCCGGGCGGCATATGGCACCGATGTACCACCCCGGAAGCGTCTGACGGATCAACCGCAGCGCAGGGGTCGCCATCACGGCGTCACCCACCCAGGACGGCAGAACGATCAACAGTCGCCGGTCCCCGTGGAACAATTGGTTATCCATGTGCTCCCGCCGTGCGTTGCGAAATCACTTCCATCGCCTGACCAAGTCCGAACTTCACCCCTACTTTGAGGCAACGCTCCGGAGGCAGCCCCGCCGCAACGCCCGCCTGCACGTCTCGGGGTGCATCGCCCACCATCCACGAGCGCTTCAGATCAAGGCCAAACAGGTCCGCAGCAGCCAACAGCATTCCCGGCTGGGGCTTCCGCCAGGCATGCTCCCGCCGCAAACTCATTGGCCCGATTCCCTGCGGATGGAACGGGCAGGCCAGGCACGCCTCGATGCCCGGTCCGAGCAATTCGATGGTGCGTCGGCACGTCGCTTCCACCTGCTCGAGCGTGGCTCCGCCGCGGGCAGCGACGCCCTGATTCGTGACAATGATCACGGCGTAGCCCAACCGCACAGCGCATTGGCACGCCTCTCTGGCGCCGGGCAGCGGGCGAACCCACGCTGGATCGGCCAGGTCGCCGGCCTTGCCGGCCATGGCTTCGGCGGGCAGCGTCCGGTTTTCGATAAGCGTGTCGTCGCGGTCGAAGAAGACCGCGGGCCTGGCGCAACCTGACCCCCGTTTCGAGGTTGGCAATGGGCGAATTTCGGGCGGGAAGACAACCACCGGCCCAGTTTAGCCGGGCAAGCCTGAAAGGCTTCAGTTCTCTGACGAGTCAGATCGTCACGTCGATGATCGAGCCGATCGGCAGCAACTGCTGGATCGTGATCTGTGGCGTCGCGCGGATAGGAAGGTCGTAGGCCGCGGGGATCGGACGGACCTCGCCGAGCGTCGGCCTATCGGCCTGCGAGGCGGCCGGGGCGCTGCATCCGTGGCGGCAACCCTCCCCTTCGGTGGCCACGACGCTGCGTCGCCCGGCCGCCCGCTCGATCTGTTCAGCGCGGTTGATTCGGGCAAGAAACTCGCCGAATCGGAGCGGCTGAGAAGCCGCCGCATCGAAGCCGCTCGTGCTATGGACCACGCCTGACACGCTGAACACCTTGAAACCGGCATGCCAGCCCACTACTGGCTAAAGGCCCGATAATATCGTCCCTGTCGCCATTGCAATGCTGTCAGGCCGGGGCGTCAGGGCGCGAAGCCGATGCAATGATGCCGCCTCGCAACATCACGGCGTTGCGTGAGGGCGACATGCTGCGAACTCGAGACCTCGAATACCACCTGCCACGCGAACTGATCGCGACCACGCCGGCCGAGCCGCGGGACAGCGCCCGGCTGCTCGTGGTGCGTGGTCAGGCCGAGCCGGAACACGCGACGTTCCGGGACCTGCCTGCGTTTCTCGATCGGGGAGACCGAGTGGTGGTGAACACGAGCCGGGTCATACCCGCCAGGCTCGTCGGTCGGCGGGACGACACGGGCGGCAAGGTCGAGGGCCTGTTCCTGGCGTTCGGACCGGAGATCGGGCAGTGGCTGTGCATGGTCAAGGCAAGGCGTTTCAGGGCCGGGGCGCGGATCACGCTGCATGGACGCGATGGCAGCCCATCGCCCCACGCCATCGAACTGATCGAACGCTCTGGCGAGATCCCCGGGGCGTGGGTCGTCGCGCTCGCGGGGAGCGACCGGGACGACCCCGATCAATTCAAGGCAGCAAGCATGGCCGTGCTGGCCGATGTTGGGCACGTTCCGCTGCCGCCATACATACGCAGCGCACGACGTGAGGGCGGCCAGGCCGATGAATGGGGAGAGGACGTCGACCGCTACCAGACCGTCTACGCCGACCCCGCCTCGTCCGGTTCGGTCGCAGCCCCCACCGCTGGGCTGCACTTCACGCCCTCAGTGCTGCAAGCCCTATCCAAGCTCGGTGTGGTCCGCCGGGACGTAACCCTGCATGTAGGTGCGGGAACGTTCCGGGAGGTCGAAACCGAGATCGTCGAAGACCATCCAATGCATCGCGAGTTATGCTTCGCCTCAGCCGACGTGATCAGCGATCTCCGGGCGGCTCGTCAAAAGGGAAGCCGCGTGATTGCCGTAGGGACAACGGCGGCTCGAACCCTCGAAGCAAGTGCCGCGATCGCGGGCGAGTGGATCGAGACCGATCTGCTCATTACGCCGGGATTCGAATGGCAATTGGTCAACGGCTTGATCACCAACTTCCACCTGCCCCGTTCCACGCTCATGGCCATGGTGGCCGCCCTGCTGCCGGGCGGACTGGAGCAGTTGCAAGCGGTGTATGCCGCGGCCATCGCAGCCCGGTACCGGTTCTACTCGTACGGCGACGCCATGCTGGTGCTGCCGTGATCCGCCCGCGTGAAATCTCCGCGTCTTGGCCGGTCTTTACCGATGCACTAGCAGCCGTACCGTCGAGAATTCCATGCTGCTGAGCGATCTCATCCACGATCTCCCCGTCACCGTTCATGGCTCGGCCGATGTTCGGATTCGTGGCGTCTCGGAGGACAGTCGGCGGATCGAAGGGGGCTGGTTGTTCGCGGCCCGGCCGGGCAAGAAGCACGACGGGCAGGCCTTCATCACGCAGGCCATCGAGCGTGGCGCCGCCGCAGTCCTCGCTGGCGATCGCGTCGGGGCGCCGGTCTCGCTGGTTTGCCAGCAGCCGGCACGGGTGGGAGCCATCCTTGCAGAGCGATGGCACGGCACGCCATCGCGGCGTCTGGGGCTTGTCGGGGTAACGGGCACGAACGGCAAGACCACCGTGGCGTGGCTGCTGCGTCAGTTGCTTGTCCTTGGGGGCCGCAAGTGCGGGCTCATCGGCACGATCGAGATCGATGAAGGGGCCGGGTCCAAGCCTGCGAGCCTCACCACGCCTGCCGCCGAGGATCTCAGCGGATCACTCGCTCGGATGATCGGCCACGGATGCGATTTCGCGGTCATGGAAGCGTCCAGCCACGCGCTCCACCAGCACCGCGTGGCGGGCCTTGCCTTCCGCGTGGGCATATTCACGAATTTGAGCGGTGACCATCTGGACTATCACGGCTCGATGGACGCTTATGCGGATGCGAAGGCCCTGCTGTTTGCGGGACTACCGCACGAAGGCCTTGCCATCGTGAACGCCGACGACGATGCCAGCGAACGCATGGTGCGCGACTGTGGGGCTCGAGTCCTGCGTTGCTCGCTCGGCAGCGAGGCAGATGCGACGGTTCGAGTCTCGGCCGAAGGACTTGAGAGCCGCGTTGAGTTGATCGGTCCTTGGGGCGAGATGACCGCCTCCCTCTCGCTCGTGGGCGACCACAACGCGATGAACGCGCTCCAGGCCGTTGCGGCGGCCCACGCTCTTGGCCTGTCCCCCGAGGCGATCGAGCGCGCCTTGCCAGCGCTCCGTCCACCACCGGGGCGGCTCGAACCGGTGACGATCGACGGCGTGTCCGGGCCGCGGGTGCTGGTTGACTATGCCCACACCGACGACGCGTTGGAGAAGGCCCTACTGGCGGTGGCCGGTCGAAAGGGCGATGGCAAGCTATGGGTCGTGTTTGGCTGCGGCGGTGATCGAGACCGCACCAAGCGACCACGGATGGGCGCGGTGGCTGCACGCCTGGCCGATCGTGTGTTCGTGACGAGCGACAACCCGCGAACCGAGGAACCGGCGGCCATCGTTCGAGAAGTGGTTGCTGGCATCACGACCGGCGTCTGGCACGCCAGCGACCCCGATCGAGAATCAGCGATTCACGCCGTCATCGCCCAGGCCGACCCAGAAGACGTGATCGTCATCGCCGGCAAGGGCCACGAAGACTACCAGATCGTCCGAGCCGCTTCCGGAGAGACCCACAAGCGAGACTTCGATGATCGTCTGGTGGCCCGGGCGGCATTGCTTGCACGGTCCGGCGCCATCGGAGGCGCCCGATGATCCCGACCGAGGTGCTCCCCGAAGTGCTGGGTGGCCGCTGGCTATCGTCAGGCGTTGGTACGTTGCGCGGAGCGAGCATCGACACACGCACGTTGGCTGCTGGTCAGGCGTTCTTCGCGATGTCGGGCGCCCGCGTCGACGGTCATGCATTCCTGGATCGGGCTACCGACGCGGGTGCGGGCGTAGCGATCGTCGAGCGGGAGGTCACCCCGCCCGAAGGCTTGGCGGTGCTGCTGGTCAGCAGCACCAGGACTGCACTATGGAATCTGGCCGAGTGGTATCGTGCAAGGCTGACGGCCCGCGTGATCGCCGTCATGGGCAGCAATGGCAAGACCACCACCGTTCGGATGATGGCTTCCGTCCTGAACCAATCCATGCACGCACACGCGTCGGCCCGATCGTTCAACAATGCGCTGGGTCTGCCCCTGACGCTGCTGAATTGCTCGTCGGAGGCCGAAGCCCTGGTGTGTGAGTTAGGAGAAGGCGAGCCCGGTGCGTTGGCCCGATACACGGGGCTGGCCAAGCCCGACATGGCAGTGGTGACCAGCGTGGGACGGGCGCACGTCGGCGAACTGGGTGGCATGGAGGCGGTACAGCGCGAATTCTCCGATGCACTTGCCGCGATGGCGTCGCACGCCGAGGCCTTCGTACCCGATGAGCTTTCCTGGCTCCACGCACCCTGTCGAACAACCTTCGGGATCACGCGCGCCTGGCACACTGAAGGCCGAACGCACCTGGAACTCGCTGACGGAAGCACGTGGTCGGTGCCGGTGGTCGGGCTCCACAACGCATCCAATGCGTCGGCAGTCATTGCGGTGGCACGGGGCCTGGGGGTCCCGGACGCATCCATTGCCGCAGGGCTGGATGCGTTCGAGCCCGCCGAGATGCGGCTGGCTGTTCGCGAGATCGGCGGAGCGTCCGTGCTGGTCGACTGTTACAACGCAAACCCGGATTCCATGGCCGCGGCACTGCACACGCTCGCAGGAGTAGGCAAGGACAGCCACAAGGTCGCGATCATCGGAGACATGCTCGAACTCGGCACGGATTCGCTCGCCTGGCATCGCGAGATCGGTGCGTTGGCTGCCGCGTGCGCCGACACGTGCATCTTCGTGGGTCCATCGGCACGGGCTGCGTTCGAAGCCGCAGGCACGGGGGCCTGGTTCGCGACTGTTGCAGAGGCTGCATGTGCTGCCGGGCAGCTAGCACGGCCCGGGTCCGTCCTGCTGCTGAAGGCTTCTCGGGGCATGAAGCTCGAGTCGCTGCTCGAAGCGATGCAACAGGCAGCGGTGGCCTAGGGCGTGCTGTACTGGTTGACCAATCTGCTGGACGGCGCCCTGCCCGAGTGGATGATGGCGGTGCTCCGAATCTTCTATCAGGAGCAGTTTCGGGCCCTTGCAGCCGCGGTGCTTTCTTTCGCGCTCGTGCTGATCTTCGGCAAGCCCACGATCGCCCAGCTCGTGAAGTTCAAGATCGGAGACTCGGGCCTGACCGACGCTGAAGCGCTGCGACGGGGGGCGGCCTCCAAGAAGAACACGCCCACGATGGGCGGTGTGCTGACGAGCGCGGCTGTGGTTCTGTCCACGATCCTCCTGGGAGACCTCAGCAACTTCTACGTCAACGCGGGCTTACTCCTGATGGTGAGTCTGACGGCCGTGGGCGCCGCCGACGACGTTCTGAAAATGCTCGCGTCGCGTCGCGAGGGCGGACGGCAGGGACTGCACAGCTGGGAGAAGCTGCTGTTCCAGCTCGGCGTGGGTGCGCTCATCACGTACTTCGTCTACCGGCACGGGTCGGGGCAGGACTTTGCCCACGTGCTCAATCTGCCGTTCCAGCGAACGACCCTTCCTGGCAGCGGACAGGTGAACCCCGGCGTGCTCTTCCTGCCCATGGGCGTGTTCGTGGTGCTGGGCACATTGATGATTGCCGGCCTGAGCAATGCCACGAACATGACCGACGGCATGGATGGGCTGGCCGGTGGGCTGAGCGCCATTGCAGCCGCTGGCATCGTGGTGCTGGCGATGATCGCGGGATGGCAAGCGACGGCCCAGGAGTTGCTCGTGCCCTACGTGCCGGGGGCGCAGGAACTGGGCGTGCTCGCCGGGGCTTTGCTCGGAGCGTGCCTTGGGTTCCTATGGTGGAATGGATATCCAGCACAGGTGTTCATGGGTGACACCGGTTCTCTTGCGATTGGCGGCCTGTTCGGGTATGTCGCGATTGTCACCCGGCAGGAAGCGGTCGTTCTGCTGATGTGCGGGGTGTTTCTGCTCGAGATTGCATCCGTCGTGCTGCAAGTCGGGTATTTCAAGTGGACGAAGCGCTCGGGTCAGGGCAAACGGATCTTCCTGTGTGCGCCCTTCCACCACCACCTGCACCTGAGCGGGCTGGCCGAGCCCAAGGTGGTTGTCCGACTGTGGATCATTGGGGTGTTGCTGCTGGTACTGGCGCTGGCATCGATCAAGCTTCGGTGAGGACTCTTGACCTACGCACCCACCCACAAGCCCGCTCGCTCATGTCGCACTAAGCGGAGCCTGGCGCTGAGCCTGACCCTCGTGCTGGCCGCCGGATATCCGGCCTTCGTCGGCATGCCCTTGCCCGGCGTATTGCGGCAATCGCTGTCGCCAGCGGGTTTGCAGGAGGGGACAGATCTTGAATCGCTGCGACAGAAGGCCAGGGAGCAACTGGCGGGCGCCGAGGGACTGCGCTCTCCGGTCAGGCTGATCTTTCGTACTGGCGAGTTCGTCGATGGCGAACTCGTTTCCGAGACCGCCGAAGACGTCACACTGAAGATCGCCGGCATCAGCACCACGTTCGGGCAGGCTCGCATCGAGCGACTGGTGCGGCTGCCAGATCTGGCAACCCGGTACCAGGAGTGGCGCAGCGAGATCGAAGATAGCGACGTTGGTCACATCGAGCAGCTCATCCAGTGGCTGGCTGGCGAAGAGTTGTACCACGTGGCGCACTACGAGGCGGCAAAGCTCGCGGTCAATCGTCCGCGCGACCCCAGGGTCGACGCACTCTTGCGCCGGATGCGCGGCATGGCCGAGTTGTTCGACCAGCGAGGCCAGGGGGTGCCTCGTGAACCACGCGAGAGCGACAAGCCCCTACCGCTGCTTTCGCGCGACCAGGTGAACCTCATCCGGGTCTACGAACTGGATCTGCTCGACCCGCCGCGGGTGCGCATCTCGCCGCGCGACATCCAGGACTTCCTCCTGGCCTATCGCGACGACCCGAGGGTGCCCCAGACGCCCGAAGGCCGCCAGGCGATGATCGCCGGCGATCCGATCGACGTGCTGCGATTGATGTTCGAGCTCAAGGCCCGGGAGTACTACGACAAGGTCCGGGTGCTGGATGACCCGGACACGGTGAAACGCTTCAGGCGGGACGTGACCGCCTGGCTGGTGGCAGGATGTGCGACATCGCAGTGCCACGGCGGGGTCGAAGCCGGGTCGTTGCGACTGGCGTATCGCAATGCACGCGGCGAGGCGCAGGCCTACACCAACTTCCTCATCCTGACCCGGTCCACGCTGGCCGATGGAACGCCGTTGTTAAACCTGGAGGAACCCGACGACAGCCCGCTGCTGCATCTCGGGTTGCGGCGAGAGGGCTCCCGGTACCCGCACCCCGAGGTCCCCATCGATGAGGGCAACGGCGACGCATGGCGTGAGGTGTTCTCGCGGCCCGAAGATGCACGGTGGCGAGCGACGACTGCCTGGATCCGATCGCTGTACCAGCCCCGTCCCGAATATCCCATTGAATATCCTCCCGCGCCGGCCGAGGCCGCAGGGAACCCCGAGCCCACGGGTGGGCCTCCTGCGGCGGCGACGAATGAGGGCCCGCCCTAGACTGCCCGCCCAGAACCGTCCGGGTCTGCCGGGCGAACAGACGGCGGACGGGCTCACCGGGCATGTCGCTCGTACATTGTGGGAATCCCACGAGCAGGAATTGGAGGCGTTTGAATGGCAGGTCGCGTGGCAGATCGTTCCGGCGGAAGCCGAATTGCAGCTTTTCTGGCCCTGGCAGGCCTCGCCGGCACAACGCTGCTGAGTGGCTGCGAGCAGGAGGACCCCAGCGCCACCGCGCTCTCCGATGCCGCCATCCAGATCCGCACGATCTCGCCGGGCTCGGTTCCTCCGACGAACGACGAATTTGCCACGGCGAAGTACCGCACTGCCTCTGGCAAGTTGGACCTCGCGAGCCGGGACGGCAGCGACGCCCAGAAGGCGATCGCCGCAATCCTGACTGCAGAGATCGCGGTCGGCAACGCCCGCCCCGAAATGACCCGTCTGGCGGAACTCGAGCACCAGATTGGGATGAAGCTCACGCGGATGACCTCGCTGGAGACCGCGCGCGTTTCGGCCCAGCAGACCGCTGAGGCCCTGGGCTCGTACGACCCCTCCGCAGAGCGAACCGCCATTGATCAGCAAGCCTCCCAGTTGCAGCAGCAGTTGGCCGATGCCCAGGCCGAGGAGCAGCGCCTGACCGAGCAGGTCCGCTCGCTGGATGCGCAGATCTCAGACTTGGAGAGCCAGGTCTCGACGATCCGCGGCCAGGAGAGCGCCTTGCGCGATCGGGCGATGCGTGAAGAGCCGATCGCAGCCGCTCAGACCTCGATCGAAGCCCGAGAGGTTGGCCGACGGGCCGACGGCTTGGAGGTTCAGGCAAGCAACCTCGATGCTCGGCGATCGGTGCTCGGACCGCAGATCGAAGCCCTCAACGTGCGGATCGATGCGATCAACGCCCGCCTGGCGATCCTGAGCGAGGCCCGTGAGGCCGTGACGGCACAGGCCCAGCGGTCCACGATGGAGGCTCGCGAAGCTCGCGAGATGGCCCAGGAATTCGCAGCCGAACTCGTTGCTCTGGCCAGCGAGGTCTCGGCCCTCCATCAGGACGAGGCCCAGTCCGCTCTGGAGAGCGCGCGTCAGGCCCTCGAGAAGGCCGCCTCTTCCGGCCGTCGAGCCAGTGCCGAGGTCGTCGATGGCACCCTGGTTGCCGCGGGCGCCTCCCGTTCGTTGGGTGATCTGCTGGCCCGTCGGGCTGCCAGCTTGGAACAGACCGCCAGCGTGTTCTCGGGGCTGGCCCAGCGGGGCGACGGCGAACAGGCACGGCGTCTGAGCGGCCTGGCGGGCGAGTTGTCCCAGCGAGCCGACACGCTGCGGGACGACGCGATCTCCGCGTACGAGTCGGCGGTGAGTGGGTTGCGCCGCGTACGGGCCCAGGGTTCGACGCGTGACGCCCTCCAGAAGGCCGCCGACGACATCGAGGCTGCGATCGCCCGGCTTGGCGGCGGAAGCGGCGAAGCCGAACCGGTGGACCAAGACGGCGGTGCAGCCGAAGATGAGCAATCCGGCACGGATGACCAAGGCTGAGCGACCCGTCTAATTCGGTGGCTCCATGGGCCAAAAGCCGTGCGAACGACGCCATTCACCCTATGATTGTGGTCCATGGCAACCGTTGAAACAGCAGCAAACGTGACCGACGCCGACCCAGGCCCAGAACTCGCTCCGGTGAAGATGCACGTGGCTGGCCCCCGGGAGCCGGCCGTTGGTATCGTGACGCGCAACGAGCGTTGCACGGCCGGGCGACGAGCGGCCGGTTTCGTCCGCCACATCGAAGTCGATGTATCTCAGACTGCCCTGGCCGGCTCCTTCGTGCCGGGGCAGAGTTTCGGCGTGCACGCGCCCGGCACCGATGATCGGGGCCGCCCGCATGCGCTGAGGCTGTATTCGATCGCATCGCCCAGCCAAGGTGAGGATGGTGCCGGAGGCGTCATCGCCACGACCGTGAAGCGATTGATCGACGAGAATGCGGAGGGGCCCGGGCTTCATGTCGGCGTCACCAGCAACTACCTTTGCGACCTCAGGCCGGGTGATGAACTTCGGCTGAGTGGCCCGAACGGCAAGCGATTCGTCTTGCCCGCCAGGCCCGATGAGCACGACTACGTGTTCTTCGCCACGGGAACGGGTATTGCGCCGTTCAGGGGCATGGTGTTGGACCTGATCAAGTCTGCACCGCAAAGCCGGATTGCCCTGGTCATGGGCGCACCGTATGAGACTGACCTGCTGTATGACGAGATGTTCGCGGAGTTGGCGAAGAAGCACGAGCGATTTACGTATCTGCCAACCGTGAGCCGGCACGCCCATCGAGACGCTTCGCCGGGCTGCTACGTCCAGGATCGCCTGGAGCGAGATCGCGGTACGCTGAGTGAATTGCTGTGCAGCGAGCGAGGGCTGGTCTATGTCTGCGGGCTTCTTGGCATGGATCTGGGCATCGTTCAAGGCATCGCCAAGTCTCTGCCGCCCGAATGGGTGGATCGGTACCTGACGATCGCCCCCGAGGTCGCGGACGATGTTGACTCATGGACACGAAAGATGGTGCACCGTCAGGTGAAGCCCACCAGGCGGATGTTCCTTGAGGTGTATTAGGTAAGTTCGGAAGGTTTTTGATTGGGTGCGAAGCGATCGGCTCGGTTGCCATCGTATTGACGGCGCGCCCCAGTTCGACTAGGTTTGGGGCCCCCTGGAACCGTGAGGCCCGGGGTTGGCGTACCGGACAGCCTCTGCCAGCTGTTCGAGCCGATCTGTGCCCGGGCCGTGCTGGCCCCGCTTTCTGGATTGCGTTTGGCGTAAAGGAGCCAGCCCTTGCGAGGAACCCTGCCGCGGATCTTGGCGGTCGTGCTGGCGGTCATGCCCGGCGTGGCGGCGTTTGGTCAGGGCGATCTGCCCGATGGCCTCACCACCAAGTCGAGCCTCAGCCCATCAGAGGAGCAATCGATCGCCGATTGGGCCACGGGCAACTGGTCGATGATTTCGGCCGATGCACCCGTGGAATCTCGGGAAGCCCGCCGCCGCCTGGTGGCGCCATTGCTTTCGGCCGAGACGTCCGCGGGCTTCCGCCTGGCAATGGATCGTGCCCTGGCCGACCAACTGCAGGCCGCTATGAACGGCGACGACGTCTTCCGAGGCGTGAACGCCGCCCTGCTTTCGGGTTGGATCGGCACCGATCGCTCCGTTCGTGCGCTGACACAGGAATTGGAGAGCGAGAAGGTCGCCATCCGCTTTGCATCGGTTTCGGGCCTGGGATATGCCTTCCGCGTCGCGGGCATCGGTCCGGTGGCATTCCAGGCGCAGGTTGGGAATGCCGCGGTCGATGCACTCGCGGACGTGCTGGAATCGGCGGATAACCAAAGCCTGCTGGACGCGTCGGTCAAGTCGTTGATCGAGGCCATGTCGGTTCCCGACCAGGCCATTTCGGGCTTCGGCGCCCGGTCCGCGGAAACGCTCACGTCGGCCGTGGGTGTACGTTTAAACAGCCTCCCCATCGATGAGCACCTGGGTGATCGCCTTCGTCCCTTGATCCGGGGCATGGGCGACATCCGTACGCAGGTCACGCAACGTCGTGGCAATGTTTCCCAGAGTTGGCGGAACGCGCTCATGCAGATGCTGGGGCAGGCCGGAGCATTAGGTTTCCGGTATGTCCGAGCCGAGCGATCCGGTGCGCTCGGCGGGGCACAGGCCGAGAGCGTCCGTACGACCGTCGAAACCGCCTTGCGGGTCTCGGGAACCATGCCGACGCTGCTGGCGCTTGATCGTGGCGTGCAGGATCGCCTGCGTGCCCTGGATCTTGCATCCAACTTCGCCAGGGCCGCGCAGGATGGCGGAAGCGGCTACCAGCGGGCCACCAACGACCTGATCAGGCTCTTGGACGGAGACTTCGGCCTGAGCCGCGACCGCTTCAACCTCGACAACTGATCGAGGGATCCGGCCCAACGGAGCCGGCTCTGGCGTCGTACAGTCTGCGATGCTGAAGATCCTCGCGCCCGTGATCCTGCTGGTGCTGGTGGTCGCCGCCACGCTGGTGACCGACCGCCCGATGCCTCGCGCCGACTTCGCGTTCGTGAACCGGGGCGACGTGAACACGCTGGACCTTCAGAAGATGAGCTGGATGCAGGACCTTCGCGTGGCGAGGATCCTGTTCGAAGGCCTCGTCGCCAACGACGTGTTCACGCACGACTACGCCATCATCCCGGCGGCGGCCGATCGGTGGGAACTGAGCGACGACGGACTCGAGTACACCTTCCACATCCGCGAGGACGCGCGCTGGAGCAATGGCGAGCCGGTCAAGGCGAGCGACTTCGTGTATAGCTGGCGGCGGGCGATCCTGCCCGACACGGCGGCAGACTACACCAAGCTGTTCCAGCTCATCGACGGGGCAACGGCGTTTGCCGACTGGCGGCAGGACCAACTCGACGCGTTCGCCGAGAGCCCGCTAACCGGCGAGGAGCGTCGCCTGGCTGCCGATGCGGCGTGGACCGAGGCGCAGGCGAAGTTCGACGAGATGGTGGCGCTGCGGGCCGTGGACGACCGAACGCTGTGGGTGAAGCTGAAGCTGCCCACGCCGTACTTCCTCGATTTGTTGGCCTTCGCGGTGTTCTACCCGGTGTATCCGCCGCTGGTGCGCCAGTACGAGAGCGTGGACATGCAGACCGGGCTGATCCAGGCCAAGACGGGTTGGACCAAGCCGCCCGAGCTGGTCAGTAACGGGCCCTTCATGCTCACGAGCTGGCGATTCAAGCGCGATATGCGCTTTGAGCAGAACCCCCACTACTGGAATCGCGACGCGCTGAACCTGGAGACGATCAGTACGCCCTCGATCAACGACCCCAACGCAGCGGTGCTGGCGTACACCTCGGGCGTGGTCGACTGGGTCAGCGACGTGACGCCAGCGTACCGGGCCGACATGCTGGCCGACAAGATGGCGTTCTACCGGGAGAACTTCGAGGAATACGAGCGGCTGAAGGCCCAGGGCTACGACATGTTCGAGATCGATCGCCGGTTGCCCGATGATCCGCGGAAGGACATCCATGCCGTGCCCGCCTTCGGCACGTACTGGTACAACTTCAACTGCCTGCCCACGCTGCCCGACGGACGGAAGAACCCGTTCTCCGACGCCCGCGTGCGGCGGGCGTTCGCGATGACCATCGACAAGCAGAGCATCGTGGACGACGTGCAGCGACTGGGCAACCCGGTCGCGCGGACGATCATCCCCAAGGGCTCCATCGGCGGATACGAGAGCCCGGCGGGACTGGACTGCATCAGCGATGCCCAGACGGAAGAACGGAAGCGGGCGATCATCGAAGAGGCCCGGCAGCTCTTGCGTGACGCGGGGTACGCCACGCCCGGAGACCTGCCCACCATCGAGATCCTGTTCAATAAGGACGGCGGGCACGACCTCATCGCCCAGGTGGTGATGAAGAACTGGCAGGAGCACCTGGGCGTGAGCGTTCGGCTGGCCCAGAAGGAGATCAAGGTCTTCCGCGATGACCTCAAAAAGCAGCGGTACATGGTCAGCCGGGCGGGCTGGTACGGCGATTACGGCGACCCGACCACGTTCCTGGACATCAACCGCTTCGACGACGGCAACAACGATCGCAAGTACCACAACCCGCGGTACGAGCAGCTCCTGGACGAGGCAGCCGTGGAACTCGATCCAGAGAAGCGGATGGCCATGCTGAGCGAGGCCGAACGGATCACGATGGACGAGGACCTGCCGATGGTCCCACTGTTCCACTACATGACCGTGTACCTCTTCGACCCGGATGAACTCAGCGGGCTGAATCCTCACCCCAGGACCGAGCAGAACGTGTACCTGTTCGACGTGCTGGGCGACGGCAAGGGGACCGACGAGGTGCGCACGATGCCGCTGCTGCCACCGGCTTCGCCGACCACCGCACTCGACCCACGTGGAGTCGAGACGGCCATCCTGGATCGGGACGACCTGTTCGCGCTGCGGACCAAGCCCTCGGACGAGAACTGAACGCATGCTTGGACTGATCATCCGACGGCTCGTGCAGCTTCCGATCATCGTGCTGGTGATCTACACGCTGACGCTCGCGCTGGCGTGGGCTATTCCGGGCAATCCGCTCGAGAACCCAGAGGGCCGCCAGCCCAAGCCCGAAGTCATCGAGGCGATGAAGCGGCAGTACAACCTGGACAGCTTCCCGAACTTCTACTGGTCGTACCTGGCCAACGCGACGGGCGTGGCGTATGCCAGTGATGCGCTCAGCGGCGAGTTGGAGCGGGAACGCGAGCGAGCGACGGCCGAAGGGCAGGCCCCCCCCAGGCGGTACGTGTTCGACTTCGGGCCGAGCCTGCAGTACGAGGACTGGACGGTTAACGAGATCGTTCGCGACTCCCTACCCGTATCGATCACGCTGGGCGCGATCGCGATCCTGATCGCGCTGGGCGTAGGCGTGGTCGCGGGCATCGCCGGGGCGGTGAAGCCAAACTCGCTGGTTGATCTGGGCACCCTGGTCGTGGCGCTCATCGGCATCAGCCTGCCGAGCTTCGTCATTGGCACGGTACTGCTCTTGATCTTCCCCGTGTGGCTTGGCATCGGCGAGGTGGGCTCCAGTGCCGGACCGCTGGACATGCTGCTGCCGGCCATAACACTCAGCCTGCCATTCGCGGCGTACATCGCCCGGCTGACGCGGATGGGGATGATCGACGCCCTGAGCACCGATTATGTCCGTACGGCCCGAGCGAAGGGCGTCAGCGAGAACCTCGTCCTGCTGCGGCATGCGCTGAAGAACGCGTTTTTGCCCGTACTGAGCTACCTGGGACCAGCGGCTGCGCTGGCCATGACCGGCTCGTTTATCGTCGAGCGTGTGTTCAACGTGCCGGGAATGGGCCAGCACTTCGTCAACGGCGTGCAGAACAAGGACCTGTTCCTGATCATCGGCGTTGTGCTGGTGTTCGCGACGATGCTGGTCTTGTTCAATCTGGCGGTCGACGTACTCTATCGCTGGGTCGATCCGAGGATCGCATAGCTCGATGGAAGCGACCGACCAGTACGTGGGCGAAGCCCGGCCGGGCTCGCTAGTGCACCGTCTGAGGCAGATCGCGGGCGCTGGGTGGTTCCACGCGTTCGTCGTCGGCGTCATCCTGGTCGCGGCGATCAACGTTGGGCTGGAGACCTATCCGCTGATCATGGAGCGAATCGGCCCGCTGCTGCTGGGGCTGGACAAGATCATCATCGGCATCTTCGTGGTCGAGCTGGCCATCCGCATCGGGGCCCACTGGCCCCGGCCCTGGCGGTTCTTTCTCAGCGGCTGGAACGTCTTCGACTTTGTGATCGTTGCCGTGTGCCTGCTGCCGATGGGCGGGCCGTACGCGGCGGTGCTCCGGCTCGCCCGCGTGCTGCGTGTGCTGCGCCTGCTCACCGCCGTCCCCCGGCTGCGGGTGCTGGTGATGGCACTGCTGCACGCGATCCCCAGCATCAGCTATGTGGCCATCCTGCTGTTCATCCTGTTCTATGTGTACGCCGTCATGGGCACGGTGCTGTTCGCCGGCAACGACCCGATGCACTTCGGCACGCTGCACCGCAGCATGTTCAGCCTGCTGCGCACGGTGACGCTCGAGGACTGGACCGACCTGTACTACATCCAGGCGATGGGCAGCGACCGCTACGGCATCGAGGGGGCCCCCGGGCCCGGGCCGGAGCCCAGGGCCATGCCCATCATCGCGACGGTGTACTTTGCCAGCTTCGTGATCATCGGCACGATGATCGTGCTCAACCTGTTCATCGGCGTGGTGATCAACTCGATGACCGAGGCCCAGGCCGAGAACGCCAGGGCAATGCTCCGCGCGCAGGGCGAGGGCGACGGCCTGGACGCGCAGCTCGCCTCGATGGAGCGGGGGCTGCAGGAGATGTCCAGGCAGATCTCCGAGCTGCGGGCGAGGCTTCCGATGGACGACGGTTCGCCGCGGGGCTGAGGGTGCGCTGCTTGGGCCGGGCCTTGCCTTGCAGAACCGGCCAAGCTCTTGTAGACTCTGTCGCTACTTCTCAATTCCCGGCCTGATCACTAGCTTTTGCCTGCCAAACGCTGCGACATGAAAGGTCGCTTCGCGCAATGTGCGCGCCGGCCTGCACCAGACCCATGGTTCGCCGCATAGAATTCATCGCGAGGACTGTGGCCGCCGGGTGGAGGCTGCACCAGGGGGCTCGCGATGGACTGCGTGTGGGTGCGGTGCGAGGGGCCGCCGATACTCGTCGAACGGTTCGAGCATTTGCTCGAGGCTGGGGGTATTGCGATTACGCCTCCAGGCGGTGATGCGGACTGCCTCCGAGTATTGATCGCCGATTCGCCTGGTGCCAACGGCACGCCCTTTGAAGCCATACCGGGTCCCTGCGTCGTGGTTTGCGAGCGATCGCTCTCTCCCCTACGCGTTTCGGCTTGGCTCGCCGCGGGCGCCAGCGATGTCATCGACGGAATGAGTTTCGACGAGGCCGCCTTCGTCGTTGCGGCGCGTGCCAAGAGGATCCATGAGATCGCGAGCCTCATGGCGTCGCGGCACGTCCGCGAATCGGTCCTTGGCGTTAGCCGGGTCTGGAAATCGTGCCTTCGACGCATCGTTGAGATCGCGCGCTTCAGCGACGCCAACGTATTGATTACCGGCGAGAGCGGCACGGGCAAGGAACTGGCCGCCAGACTCATCCATGCGCTCGACGGCCGTCCCAAGCGCGGGCCCTTCGTCGTGCTCGACTGCGGCACCGTGTCGCCGGAGTTGGCCGGGAGCGAGCTGTTTGGGCACGTGCGCGGGGCCTACACCGGCGCCATCGCCGAGCGCGAGGGCGCGGTTGCCCTCGCGGATGGCGGCACGCTGTTCCTCGACGAGTTCGGTGAATTGCCGATGTCGATCCAGGCCCAGATGCTCCGGGCCCTCGAGGACGGGGCCTACAAGCCCGTGGGCGCCATCCAGTGGAAGCGGGCCAACTTCCGCCTGGTGTGCGCCACCAATCGCAACCTCGACGACGACGTGGGCGAGGGCCGCTTCAGGCTCGACCTCTACCACCGGGCCATCGGGTGGCACGTCCACCTCCCGAGCCTGCGGGAGCGAAGCGAGGACATCCCCCTCCTCGCACGCCACTTCGCCGCCATGGCCGCTGGCAGGTCCGAGCCCGTGGAGCTCTGTCCGGCCGTCGAGCGGCAGCTCGTGCAGCGGGCGTACCCGGGCAACCTTCGCGAGCTCCGCCAGCTCATGGTCCGCGTCATGACCCGACACGTGGGGGGCGGGCCGATCACGCTCGGTGACATCCCGCCCGAGGACCGGTCGGATGCACGCCGGGCGGACTGGCCCGACGAGCAGTTCGAAGATACGGTCCGTCGCGGCCTGGCGCAAGGACACGGCATGAAGGCGATCGGACGCGACGCGGAGGCGCTGGCCCTCCGCGTCGCGCTCGAGGACGCCGATGGGAACTCTCGGCGAGCGGCCGAGGTGCTGGGAGTGAGTGAGCGGGCGGTGCAGATGCGGAGGTCCAGATGATCAGCGGCCATCGACAGACCAGTGCCATGGCTCCTTGGAAAAGTTCTTGAGACCATATTTGCTCGCGTGCTTGGATAACCAACGAAAACCGGAGCTACTCCTATTGCTTCCGAAGTCGAAGTCGATGGCGAGTCCCTTTTCGTGATTGGAACTCCCTGGACGAGCAGTTGGCGGTGTACATTGCGACGATGGCTTCTTAAAGATGTCGTAGTCCGTCGGCGCTCCTGGGCGGGTCGCGCAATTCTTGCGTCGTAGCGCAATCTGGGAGTCGGGCGACCGATAGCCTCCCCCCCTAAGCTCAACGCCGTCCCGTCGAGCGTCTCGAACCATTCGCTGCACATTGCTCGCAATTGACCGATGCACCTGTATGCCTTCGACTGTCACGATGTCGTCGGGGATTCCCGCTCGCGTCGTGCGGTTCTGCTTCATCAAGGCCGGGCGAACAATGTCATTGCGAATCGAGAGCCACTCGGCACTCAAAGCCGCGTACTGTGGTTCAGAACGCGAGAGCAGCTTGCCTCGACGGCCAGGATGGCGTGCAAAAAAAATCCTGTTTGTTAGGGTGTTCTCGTTGCGGTTTCCTTTGCGAATCTCCGCCGCTACAACAGCCTCCTCCTTTCCGGTTCGAACAAAGTCTGATGCTGGATCATCGCGCTCAGAGTTGACCTGCGGGAGATCCCATGGGATCCTGGTCACGTCGGCCGCCTCATTGCTCGTTGCTGAGTACGGCCAACGAAGGTCGCGTGCGAGGTGTTCCGCGGACATCCACGCCACGCCACCATCGGTGCAGAATTCATCTACGGCCAGCAAGGCAAACGTGATCCGAAGGGCCGTTTCCGGCGACATAGAACCAAGTTCAATTCGACGTTGGAGTCGTGACCCTTGCCTGTAGGCGTCACGGAAGCCAGTACGCCAGCTCTGTTGCGCAGCGCTAGACCCCTTCGTTGACTGAGGATAGTTCGAAGCATCAGTTGACGCAGATGTTGCCTTGGCGATAGCTCCATAGCTTGCACCAATCAGGTATCCAAGCTTCTGGTCGTATGACAGGGTCTTGTACGTACCAACAGCGATATGCTTCAGGAATCGACGAGCGAATGCTCCTGGACTCAACAGGCTGCTCTTTGGCAAACGCCGAAACAAGTCTCGTCTCTTGCGAGCATCGCTGCAAAGAGCAAGGGCCTCGTTGACGGTGTTTATAGAGTCAACTTCGATATCAAGCGAGGTTCGCTTCTTCACGAATGAGAAAAACTTCTCCATCGTGTCGCCATCCCAATCGATGGCCATCTCCGGATCGTCAACCGGGGTGCTTTGCCGACTGGGGCAAGTACAGGTCATTGTGAGCCTCCCTTTATGTGATGCCGTACAGTTATGTCCGTGCCGCCGCGCTCGTTCGTACGCCTTCGCCATTCATTGCCATCAACTCCTGCGGCGGCGTCACAATCCGCCGCAGCGTCGCCGGGTCCGCTTTGGTGTCCGAAAGGTCCACGCCCGTGACGACGCGGTAGGCGTGGACGTAGGCCTGGATCTCCTCTCGCCAGTAGTTGGCCCAGTTGGCGGCGCTCGCGGCGTTGGACACGACGCTCCAGTCGCCGAATCGGATCGAGAGCAGCAGACGCTCGCCGAACGTGGCCAGCTCGTAGAAGTAGCGGAACGACGTGTCGCCCCAGCCCTGGAGCTTGCGCATGGTGTCGACGCGGCCCATGAACGCCGCCGGGTAGGGCACCATCACGCGGCCGCGCAGGAACTCGCGCATCTCTTCTCGGCCGAGGATCCACTGTTCGACGAGCATTTCGATGCGCGACTGGTGCGGCAGGTCGCCAAACTGGTTGCCGGCGCCCTCGGCCAGCAGCAGGTGGACCTCCTTGAGGCTGTTGAGCATCGGGAAGGTGTCGGGGATGACCTGCGTGTCCTCGGCGGCCTTGTAGTAGGCCAGGGCCATGCGGAGCAGGTTGTGGAAGCCGGCGATGAACTTCGAGCGGCTGTCGGCCGTGCACATCCGGGGGATGGCCTTGCCACGGAGCGACATGCCGTAGTGGTGGTCGTACTCGTAGACGCGTCGCAGCACGCTGAGCTGGTTGCTCTCGTCCTGGACGTAGCCCCAGAGAATGTTGCCGAGCGGCCGCAGGGGATCGATGTCCAGGTCGGCCAGCGGGTCGCGCGCATCGCAGGCGCGTCGGTTCTGGAAGCGGCGCGTGATGGCCTTCATGGTCTGGATCTGGCCGCCGGCTTCGTGCCAGTAGTTCCAGATCAGCTCGATCATGAGGGGGCACTCTACCCTTTTGGTGAGCAGATCAGCGCACAGGGCGTTGCCCGCGGGCTCAACGGAGAGGTCAAGCGCCCTTGTGATGCGATCGAGGTATGGCAGGAGAAGCTGGGAGCTCGTGAGGTAGGTGTCTAACTTCTCACGCAGTTCGTCCAGGCTGGTGTCAGAGCGGTTGGCCATGCGGCCTGCCTCGAGCTCCTGGTTGTACAGCGCGGCTTCCCCACCGATGTTGCCCGCATCCTGGCACTTGCCCTCCTTCGGGCAAGGCGTCTTCGGTATGTAAGGTTCGTCTGCCTCGGAAAGTTCGGTCCTCGTGAATTGATCGTCGCGCGGAGGGGGGAGGTATGTGCTGTCTTTGTCTCCCTTGTGGATGTAGACACCGGTGTTGAACAGCAGGAAGGCCTCGGTGGCCGCCTTGAGCGTCTGATAGGCCTTCGTGCCGTACCCGATGTTCTCGAGTTCGTCCTTCTCCTTGTTTAGTCCCTGGATGGTTGCGCATGGACTGGTCGGCCGTTCGCTACGATCGGTCTGCTCTTCGTTACCGCAAAAGACGGCCTTGATGAACGCCGCGTAGCGGTCGAACTGGATCGCTTCGCTCCGATTGCGGATGGCAACCCAAAGGGCCTGGTCATTGGTCTTGTCGGGCAACACTTGCGTCATGGTCGGACTCCTTCCATCTACGCCGCGGGGGCGGCGCAGGTGTTCACTTCGTTGCGGGTGCGTGTCAGCGCCCAGTGTGTCAGCAGCCGCTCGAGGATGCGGGTCTCCTTCGCGGCGGCGAGCCGCTTGTCGAGCTTCGCCTGGCCGAGGACCGCGAGCGCGCGGCAGGGCGACTGGTCGTCGAGCTTCGTGCTGCCGCTCCGCATCCCGACCACCGTTCTTCGCAGCCGTTCGGGGCCCTTGCACGGGCAGGCCAGGACCTGGCGGAGGCTGCGTCCACCGAGCCTGGGCGGGCGGTGCTCGGAGATCAGCCTGGCAAGCGCGGGCAAGGTCTCGGAGAGGCCGGCGATGATGCGCTGGCTCGGAGCATCGAGCCCTTCCAGTGGGTATAAGCGCCGCCAGATCGCGTCGAGCTGGTCCCATTGCTGGTGCGGGTACAACTCCCGCGCCATCGCGCACCCGAGCCGGACGCGGATGTAGGGGAACGGATGCGGGTCGTCGACGCCGATCCGAAAGACGAAGGCTCGTGGTAAACTGACGACCGACATGACGCCGAGCACGGCGGCCGGCCCGAGGCGAGCCACGGACCAGAAGTCGGCCAGGATCTCGCTGATCCAGGTCTTCCACAGCGACCAGACCTGTGGGCGGTGCGCTTCGAACCCCTCAAGCACCGGCCGGATTGACGGCACGAGATCGAGGAGTTCCATGCCCTGGTGGCCGGCCTCGTGGATGAGCGAGGAGGCGACGCCGCTGCCGATCATGCGTTCCCGGGGGATGCGCACGAGGGCGACCGGATTGACTTCCCCCCCGGGCAGACGCGTGCGAGCCCGACGGATCGCGGCGCCGCCGCCGCGATCGAGGTAGCACACGACCGGTGGCGAGGACACACCTTCAATGACCAGGCCGTCCTCGGCCGCCGCTTCGAGCCCGGCCAGCCAGATGCCCACGCGGTGCTCGCTTCGCTGGGTCAACACGTCCGCGTACAGATCGAATCGCGAGAGCATCGTCCCCGTTCGCAGGCGGATCATCGTCAATCGACGCTGCGCTTCGGCGTCATCGAGCATGTTCTGTCGAAGGGTGGCCGTGAATGCGGCGAGCTGCTCGAGCACATCGCGGCGGCCACGCTCGATGAACGCATCGATGAGATGGCGAGCCGTCACGGAGATGCTCGCGGCCGGTAGCGTAGTCATGTGCAAGTCAAAGGGCATCAGGGTGCGGACGCGCTCGCGGAGCGTCGCGGCCTCTTGCAGCAGATGGGCCCGGACTGGTGGAGACAGTGGCACGCGTCGGCCCCTTCCTTAGAGGTCCAGAAGGACGATGCGCCCGTTGCGACGCACCCAGCGACCGGTCTGTCCATCGCCACCGCCCCCGCTCGCGCCGGGAGAACGTCGAGGGCGTTGACGCATCTCGGGACGACGGCCCGCTGCGTCGGGCCTGGGCATAACGCCCGGGGCGTGCTTGCCCGCGGCACGGATCATGCCGACCTTGGCTGCGGTTTCGTCGTCGACCGCGTCATCGATGGCATCGGCCTCCGCGGCGGCTTCGGCTCCCAGGCGAACGATGCGCCTCGCCAGTTCGAACTCTTGGTCCTCGGGGCTTAGGCCCTCCAGTTCGAGCCCGAAGGCCTTTCCGGCTCGGCTTGCGATACCCGCGCCCGCGGCCGTGCCGATGATCGGGACCGCCGAGCCGATCGCCCCTCCGACGATGGGGAGGGCCTTCTTGGCGATGCCCTTGAGCGCCTTGCCAAGCAGGCCCCGGCGCCGATTTCGCCGACGGCGACGACGGCGCCGTCGGCGACGACGCTCGTCGTCTTCGCCGTCGTCCAGGTCCAAGTCATCGAACTCGTCGTCAACCTCTTCGAAGGAAGGCTGCGGCGGACGACGACGACGGGTGCGCGCGTGGACGATCCGTTGCATAGTGCGTTCGAGCTGATCGTCATCCGTGGCGGCGAGAAGCTCGGAGGCCAGCTCCATCTCCATGTCTTCGTCCAGCGGCAGGTCGTCGTCGTCCGCCGAAGCGGTGTCGAATCCATTCATTTCATACCCACGATCGAATTCATCCGACATTTCGAGGTCGTGGTCCTCGTCATATAGGTCCGAGTCGTCGTCGCGTTCTTCAGCGAGTGGCTCGTCGTCGAAGTCATCCGATTCGAATTCATCCTCGAACCCATCGTCAAACGCGTTGCCGCCATCGAATGGCGAGTCGTCTTCGAATTCTGCCTGGATGCGATCAAGGTCGTGCATGGTGGCGTCTCCGTTGTTCCCAGATCCGTGTTGGCAATCCGCGTGCCACAAGGAGAAGGGACTGGGAGGGCGTCACGTGGACCCCGAGCGCACGGATCTGCGCCCGGGCCGCGCGGACGCGCACCTCGCTTCGCACCGCTCCACCTCGCGGCCCAAGGAGGGTCCCTACGCGTGCGATGATCGCTTCTGTCTACGAGCATGCATCCCTGATCAATCCTCAGTGGGGGCTCGGGCAGTTCTCGCCGATGAGGCTGGCCACCCTAAAGCCCTCCCCCGATGCCACCGCACCGCCTCCCCATCCGGCTCGAACCGCTCGGGCACCCGCAGCCGCCGTCCCGCCCAGCCCGCCAGGTGCCCGGCCAGCGTGCCCCCCACCTCCGGATCGCGGAGCGAGGGGGCAAGTATCACGGCCGGGTCGACGTACAGGCCACGGGGACGCCCAGTCCGCTGGCCCACGCCAGCGGCTCCTTCAAGCCGAGCAGCTACCGGCGTCTCGTCGCCGGGACAGGGGCCCCCCGCGTCACCACGGGGTTCGTCAGAGGTCGGTAATGCGAGGGGCCGGGCACTGATCCCTGCCGGCCCGGAGGCCGATCGACGCCCGAGAACAACGTAGCCGCGGCCTCCGAAGGACGCCGAGCACCGGCGTCCGCATATCCCGTTCGGTCACTTCTCGGGTTAGCATCGCTCGCGAACCGGGACGCGGGGAAGAGCCCAAACATCGTCCGTATCGCAGGCGGTGCGGTTGAGAATCGCAGGGGTGTTGTTGAGAATCGCAGGCCTGCGGGTGGCGCGCGCACCGGTGCGGGAGCCGCCAACACCAGTGCGCGAACCACGCGCACCAGTGCAGGAGCGACCAACACCAATGCGGGAGCCAGCCGCACCAGTGCGCGCGACGCCAGCCCCGGTGCGCGAGCGGCCAGCACAGGTACGCGGACCGCCAGCACTAGGGCGCGTGGCGGCCACACTGGTGCGGGCGACGGCAACACTGGTGCGCGGGCCGGCCACACACGGCCCGTCGGGCCATCGATCGTCCGGGAACCAGCCGCGGGGTAGCCGGCAGCGGGCTGCCTGTCGCGCGCCAAAAAGAGCGCCGGGCCTCGCCTTCTTAGAACGCGGACAGGACGCCGCTGGCTCGCGGACCTTCCGCTAGCGGACCTTCTGGGGAAACTTCCTCTTGACCTTCTCGATCTTGGGCAGGGCCACGTTGCAGATATAGGGCTGATCAGGATTCAACTCGGCGTAGTTCTGGTGGTAGTCTTCGGCCACCTGGAATCCGTTCAGAGGCTCGAGCGTGGTGACGATCGGATCCTTGAACTCGCCCTTCTTCCCGAGATTGTCGATGAAGGCCTGCGCGATTTTCTTCTCCTGCTCGTTTGCAAAGAAGATTGCGCTGCGGTAGTGCGTGCCGACGTCGCCCCCCTGGCGGTTGAGGGTGGTCGGGTCGTGTGTGGCGAAGTGGACTTCGAGCAGGGCCTCGTACGAGATGACCTCGGGGTCGTACACGATGCGGACCGACTCGGCATGGCCCGTGGCGCCGGTGGTAACCTGCTTATATGTGACCGGCAGGACCTCGGGGTTCTCATGGCCACCCGTGTATCCGCTGGTTACGTCGTAGACACCCTGAAGCTGCTCGAACACGCCCTCCACGCACCAGAAACATCCGCCGGCGAAGTAGGCAACACCGACTTCCCCAAGACTCTGGAGATCATCGGCTTCGGTAAACTCCAAGCTCTCGCTGTTCACGCAGAACCGCATGCCCGTGGGCGCCGGCCCATCGTTGAACACGTGGCCCAGGTGGCCATCGCAGCGGGCACACAGGATCTCGGTACGAATCATGCCGTGGCTGGTGTCTTCCTTGATGTTGATGTTCTCGGTCGCAACCGGCTTGAAGAAGCTGGGCCATCCCGTGCCGCTGGTGAACTTGGCGTCGCTGGCGAACAGCGGCAGTTGGCAGCCGGCACAGGCATACACGCCATCCTTCTTGTTGTCCAAGAGCGTGCCGCAGAAGGGCGCCTCCGTACCAGCATTGCGGAGGATCTTGAAGGCCTCGGGGCTCAGCCGATCCTTCCATTGCGACTCTGTGAGTTCGACGCGAGGCAACGAAAACGGTCCAACGAGGTTGCCATTCACGTCGAAGACCTTCAGGGGCGTTGTGTTGCTCGTGGTCGACTGCATCGTCGTCATTGCGAAGCCTTCCGTTGAAGCATTGCTGGTGGTACGCGGCATCGGCCGCAGTACGCTGGCGAACGCCACGGTGGCGGCCACCAGCGCGATCGTTGCGATGGAGAGCATCCGGACGGCCATGGATCCTTGCCTCATCATCGTTCCTCCAGAGGATAGTCGCATGTCTGGGTGAAGCCTTACGGACTTAACTGTGGAAAGAGACGCTGTATTCGACGGTACCCGTCAGCTCTCCAGGGCCGGGTAATCCGTGTAGCCTTCCGGGCCTCCCCCATAGAACGTCGACTGGTCCCAGTCATTCAGCGGGGCTTTCCGACGGAATCGTTCGGCGAGATCGGGATTGCTGATGAAGGGCTTGCCGAATGCCACGGCGTCGGCCTTGTCCTGGTCGATACGTCGAGCGGCAGCCTCGGCGGTGTATTCGCCGTTGCCAACGTAGGCCGAGCCGCCAGCATCGCGGAACGCCTGACGGATGGCGGCAAAGACGCGCTCGCTCTTCTCGTCCCGCTCGGATGCGCGGAAGGCCTCGACGACGTGGATGTACGACAAACCCATCCGACCAAGCTCGCCGGCGAGGTAGGCATAGGTGTCCGTCGGCTGGTCCTGAGGATCCTCGTCGCCCTCGGCCATCGGGCTGATCCGATAGCCCACGCGGCCGGTTTCCCAGGACTCCAGCACCGCTCGCGTCACTTCCAGACAGAATCTCGCGCGGTTCTCGAGCGATCCGCCATATGCATCATCGCGATGATTGGTCGATCGGCGGAGAAACTGCTGGAGCAGGTAGCCATTGGCGCCATGAATTTCGACGCCGTCGAAGCCCGCGGCCTTGGCGTTGCGAGCAGCCTGGCGGAACTGATCAACCACGCCGGGGATCTCGTCAGTGTCGAGAGCCCGCGGCTGGCTGGTGGGCACCATGCCACTCTCTTTGCTGGTGTAGGTCTTGCTGTCGGCGCGGATGGCCGAGGGAGCGACTGGCATCTGGCCGTTCGGTTGCAGGTCGACGTGGCTGATGCGCCCGACGTGCCAGAGCTGGGCGAGGATGAGCCCCCCCTTATCGTGCACGGCATCGGTAACGAGCTTCCAACCCTTCACTTGCTCTTCGCTGTAGATGCCCGGCGTGAAGGCGTAGCCCTTGCCCTGCGGGCTGACCTGGGTGGCCTCGGAGATGATGACGGCGGCACCCTTGAGCGGATCGGCCCGCTGCCCGTAGTACTCGGCATTGAGCTCCCATGGAACGTCACCGGGCTGCTTGCTCCGGCTCCGAGTGAGCGGAGCCATCCAGACGCGGGTCCTCGCGTCGATCTGGCCGGCTTGGAGGGGCGAGAGGAGTGTCGCGACGCTGGTATCGAGGGTGGTCATACCCCCAATGATCCCCGTGATCACCGCGATGATTCCCCGCTCTCGACGGAGATAGCGGATCTCCTCATTGGACGGCCGATATCGAGAATCCAAGTGAGGAATGCAGAAATGGCCTTGACCGGGTACGCGAATCTTGGCATAATCGCAGTCATGAGCGGTCCGAACCCCAAATCTGCCTCCAAAGCCATCCGCAGTTGCGGCTGGTGGTGGCGTTGGCACATGGGGCGAGGTCCTGTCGGTCTCCTGCGGGTCATTTAGACCCGCATCTGCCGCCGCCCCCACGCGTTTCTCGCCCGGGGGTGTTTGGCTGAACCCCTTGGACGAGTCGATAAGACATCGACAGCCGCCCCGAGGACACTGGTTCGGCCATGCAAGCTCCCTTCGACATTCCTGCCGACCTCGACACGCCGGTGTCGGTCTATCGCAAGTTGGCCGAGTTCTCGCCCTGCTTCCTGTTGGAATCGGCCGAGAGCGGCACCCGGCTGGCGCGATACTCGTTCATCGGCCTGGATCCGGCGTTTACTGCCCGCCTGCCGAGTGACGGCTCGCCGTTGCAGATCCGCTCTTCTCAAGGCCTCGAAGAAGGCCCGGCACCGACGGATACCGAGGGTTTCCTCCAAATGCTCAGATTGCTGCGGGACCGCGCGCCATCGCTTGCGCCCGTGCCCGCTGGGGTGCCGTTCGCAGGCGGTATCGTGGGTGTAAGCGGATACGACGCCGTGCGGTTCTTCGAGCCCTTGCCCGCACCGGCGGGCCGAGCGGATGTGGCCCCGATCGCATTGTACTGTGCGCCCCGAAGCCTGCTCGTATTTGATCACCTTACACGACGCATGGCCCTGCTTCACGCTGGCGAGGAGTGGGAACGCGCTTCGCTGAAGCGGGAGATGCTGCATGCCATGCGCGGCGCGCACCCGGCCGAGCCAGTACGGAGCGGCCACGCGCCAGCGCAGCACAGCCTGTGCCAGCCCGAGTTCCTCGAACGGGTCGCCTCGGCCAAGCAGGACATCTACAACGGCGAGGTCTTCCAACTCGTGCTCAGCATTCGCAGCTGCGGCGAGGTACACACCGAGCCCTTCCAGGTCTATCGAGCCCTTCGAATGCTCAATCCGTCTGCGTACATGTATTTCCTCGACATCGAGGGGACACGTGTGGTGGGCGCTTCACCCGAGGCCTTGTTCCGATGCCAGGGAGGCCAGGCCATGCTCCGACCAATCGCGGGCACCCGCAAACGAGGCCAGAGCGAGGACGAGGATCGGGCGCTCGAAGCCGAACTCGCCGCCGACCCGAAGGAGGCCGCCGAGCACGTCATGCTTGTCGACCTGGCTCGCAACGACCTCGGTCGGGTGGCTCGGCCTGGCTCGATCCGCGTCGATCCGTTCCGCGTCATCGAGCGATACTCCCACGTCATGCATCTTGTAAGCGGCGTACGTGGCGAACTTGATGCGGGCGTTGACGCCATGGACCTGATGGCCGCCTCATTCCCCGCCGGCACGCTGGTGGGCACGCCGAAGGTTCGGGCCATGCAACTGATCGATGGGTACGAGCCGGTCGGGCGGGGGTTCTATGCCGGGGCGGTGGGCTACTTCGCCAAGCCGGTGGACGACGGGCCGGCCAGCGCCGACAAGGCGATCTGCATCCGCACGCTCGTGTTCCAGGATGGGCAGTATGCATACCAGGCCGGTGCGGGCATCGTGGCCGATTCCTCGCCCGAAGCCGAGTACCAGGAAGTGCGCTCGAAGGTGGCGGTGCTCGAAAAGGCCCTCGAGTTGGCCGAGGGGGGCTGGTGAGATGCCGCGGGTGCTCATGATCGACAACTACGACTCGTTCACGTTTAACCTCGTGCAGTACATGCGCGAACTGGGCGCCGACGTGCTGACGCACCGCAACGACGCCTTGACGGTAGACGAGGCGCGTGCGCTGCAGCCGACGCACCTGATGATCTCCCCCGGTCCTGGGCGGCCCGAAGGCGCAGGCGTCACCATGTCCATGATCGAGGCGTTCGCCGAGACAGTTCCGATCCTTGGCGTGTGCCTGGGCTTCCAGGCCATTGCCGCCGTGTGGGGAGCGCCAATCCGGCATGCCGCGTGCTTGATGCATGGCAAGCCATCGGACATCGAGCACGACGGACACGGCGTGTACGCGGGCGTGCCCCAGGGGACGCCCGTCGGGCGATACCACTCGCTCGGGGTGCATGAGCAGGACCTTCACGCAGACTTGATCCCGACGTCTCGTGATGTCGACGGTGGTGAACTGATGGGCTTGCGGCACCGGTCGCTGCCGATCGAGGCCGTCCAGTTTCATCCCGAGTCGGTGCTCACACCGTGGGGAGGCCGGATGGTGGCGAACTTCCTCGGCGTACATGATCGCGAAGTCCGGCCGCCGTACCCGACGCGGGTCTATGCGCCCACCGCGGAGGTGCGGCCATGACACTCGATGCCTCGCACGCACTCGACTCCCTGTTAGCCGGCACCTCGCTGCAAGAAGACGAGGCGATGCTGCTGGCACACGCCCTGGCCGAAGGTGCTGTCGAGCCCGCCATGGCCGGCGCACTGCTGGCGGCCTTGCGGGCCAAGGGCGAATCGGCCGAGGAAGTCCGCGGCCTGGCTCGAGGTCTGCGCGAGCTCGCCCGGACACCCGAGTTTGAGACGCCCAGCGATGCCTGCGACCTGGTGGGCACCGGGGGCGATGGAAGCAACAGCTACAACATCTCTACCGGCGCGGCACTGCTCGCAACCGCAGCCGGCGCCACGATCATCAAGCACGGCAATCGATCCATCAGTTCACGCTCCGGCGCGGCCGACCTGCTCTCGGCGCTCGGTATTGGCATACCGATGCCCGATGCGAGTAACTGCCTCCGAGAGACTGGCTTCGTCTACCTGCATGCGCCAGCCTATCACCCCGCGATGGCGCAGATCGCGCCCATCCGCAAGGCCATGGGGGTGCGCACGGTATTCAACATTCTGGGGCCCTTAACCAACCCGGGCCGCCCGCCATTCGCGGTCATCGGGGCGTACTCGCCGGCGGCGGCCGAACTCATGTCGAACGCTCTGGCGGGGATGGGAATCGAGCGAGCATTCGTCGTCCACGGCGAACCGGGGTGGGATGAGGCGACGCCGTGCGGACCGTTTCTGTTGTTCGACGTTCGCAGGGATCGGGTCGAGCGCACCGAGCGTGATCCGGCAGAGGTGGGCCTCGAGCGTTGCAACCCCGAGCAACTGAAGGGGGGCACGCCCGGGGAGAACGCCGCTGCACTCGCTCGGGTATTGCATGGCGAGGACACAGGCCCTCACCGAGATGCGTTGGTGCTGACGGCGGGGCTCGCGCTCGAGGTCTCGGGCAAGGCAGCCAGTCTGGCCCAGGGCATCACCATGGCAGCCGCGGCGATCACCGACGGGCGAGCAGGCCGCCTCCTGCACCGTCTCGCAGGCGGGCCATCGTGATGCCGGGTGATTTTCTCCAGCAGATGGCCGACGCATCAGCCCGACGTGCAACCGCGGCAGAAGCGCAGACGCCGCTGGACACGATGCGTGGCATGGCGCTCGACACGCCGCCGCCGGTTGCGCCGACATGGTCCGCCTTCGACCTCATCGCCGAAGTGAAGCGCACAAGCCCGAGCCAGGGTCGATTGGCTGGGGAACAACTCGACGTCGTCGCACAAGCTCGTGCGTACGCCAACGCCGGCGCTGCATTGATCTCGGTGCTGACCGAACCGGACCGATTCGGCGGAAGCAGCGAGGACCTTCGGCAGATTGCAAGCCGCATCGACACGCCAGCGATGCGGAAGGACTTTCTGGTGGAGCCTTACCAGGTGTTCGAGGCGCGGGCATGGGGGGCGTCAGCGGTTCTCCTGATCGCGCGCATTCTGGACGATGATCGGCTTTCGGTGATGCTCGACGCGTGCGAGGCGATGGGGCTCATCGCCCTGCTCGAGGCGTTTGACCGAGCGGATGTCGACCGCTCGGCCCGCGCGATCACCAACCGGACCAACGTGCTCCTTGGGCTGAACTGCCGGAACCTCGCGACGCTGGAGGAAGACGTCTCACGCTTCGAGTCGCTGTCCGCGTGCTTCCCCGCTGGGTCCATCAAGATCGCCGAGTCCGGCATCGCCACGCCGCAGGACGCCGCGGCCGTGGCTCGGCTTGGCTACGACGGTGCGCTCGTCGGCACGGCCCTGATGCGCTCGGACAACCCCGCCGCGCTGGCGGCCGGGATGCTCGAAGCGGGAAGGAAGGCCCGTGCCTGATCGCGTGCGAATTAAGGTCTGCGGGCTGACCACGCCCGACATGGTCTCGACGTGCGTGGATGCGGGCGTCGATGCCGTGGGCGTGGTCTTGAGCCCGTCCAGGCGACGGGTGACGCCCGAGCGGGCTGCGGAACTGATCCGCGAACTTCCCGGCTACGTCACGGGCGTGGCGGTGTACCGGCACCCCGATGCGTCGTTGGTCTCGCGGGCGCTCGAGGCACTGCCCCCATGGATCCTCCACCAGTCCGACGCGAGCGACTTCGACGGCACGCTCGCCGCGGTTGCGCTCGATCGCCGCGTGCCGGTCGTGCGCCTGGGCGCTTCGTTCGAGCGTGACATCGCCCGCCACGAGCGGCGCATGGTGCTGATCGAGGGTCAGGACTCGGGATCGGGCGAGGCAGCACCGTGGCACGAAGCGGGGCCGTGGATCCCCCGCTGCCGCGTCGTGTTGGCCGGCGGGCTGAGCATCGAGAACGTGGGCGAGGTCGTGCGCACGCTCCGGCCGTTCGCGGTGGACGTATCCTCGGGCGTGGAGCGCGAGCCGGGAATCAAGGACGCCGGCATGGTGCGCGAGTTCATCGCGGCGGTGAGAGAAGGGGAGCGGGGATGACCACCGACACCAGCAACCTGCTCCAGCAGCTCATCGACGGCGAACTGCCCGACGAGCGCGGCTTCTTCGGCCCCTTCGGCGGCCGCTTCGTGCCCGAGACGCTGGTGCCCGCGCTCGAGCGCTTCGAGCGCGGCGCCCGCGAGGCGCTCAAGGACGGGGCCTTCAAGACCGAACTGCGCCAGCACCAGGAGACCTGGGTTGGCCGCCCGACGCCGTTGATGTACGCCCCGCGCCTCAGCGAAGCGTGGAAGGCCCAGGTGTGGCTGAAGCGCGAGGACCTGGCCCACACCGGGGCCCACAAGATCAACAACGCGCTCGGCCAGGCGCTGATCGCTAAGAGAATCGGGGCCCAGCGCGTCGTCGCCGAGACGGGCGCGGGCCAGCACGGCGTGGCGACGGCCGCGGCGTGCGCGCGGGTGGGCCTGCCGTGCATTGTCTATATGGGCGCGAAGGACGTCGAACGCCAAGCCCCCAACGTCGTGCGCATGCGGCGCATGGGCGCGGAGGTGCGGCCCGTTTCGACGGGCGACGCGACGCTGCGGGCGGCCGTCGACGAGGCGATCCGTCACTGGGTTGGCGACCCGCAGGGCACGCACTACATCTTGGGCAGCGCCGTGGGGCCCCACCCGTTCCCCTGGATCGTGCGCGAGTTCCAGAAGGTCATCGGCGTGGAATCGCGGAGACAGATGCTCGAGCAGGCATGGAAGCTGCCGGACATCGCCGTCGCGTGCGTGGGCGGGGGCAGCAACGCCATCGGCTTCTATCACGGATTCCTGGGCGACGCCGAAGTCGAGCTGCACGGCGCGGAGGCGGGCGGGATTGGCCCCGCGGTTGGCCAGCACGCGGCGACCATGTCGGGCGGCACGCCGGGTGTATTGCACGGCTCGCGCTCCATGCTGCTGCAAGATGGCGACGGCCAGGTGAGCGACACGCAAAGCGTCTCGGCCGGGCTGGATTACCCCGCCATCGGCCCCGAGCACGCGCTGCTCGCGCACGTCGGGCGTGTTCACTACCACGCCGTCCGGGACCACGACGCCATCGCGGCGCTGGACGAGCTGTGCCGGCTCGAGGGCATATTGCCCGCCGTCGAGCCCGCGCACGCGCTGGCGCTGGCCAGGCGTCTGTGCGAGGGGCGCGATGACCCCACCGTGCTGGTCAACGTCTGCGGGCGCGGGGACAAGGACATGCCGATCCTGACGCGGCTGGCCGAAGAGGGGAACACGTAAGCCATGCGCGCGCACGAGGTCATCTCGCAAGCCATCACCGACGGCCGCGATACGCACGGCATCGCCCTGGTCGCGTACGTCACGGCCGGCTATCCGAGCATGGACGCCTTCCCCGCCATCCTCGCCGATGCGTGCGCGCACGCCGACGTCGTCGAAGTGGGCATCCCCTTCAGCAACCCCATCGCCGATGGTGGCTCACTCCAGGAGACCGCCCGCGCGGCGCTCAAGGCGGGTGCCACCATGAACAAGATCATGCACACGCTGCGCGAGCTCGACGGCACGCTAGCCGCCCCGCTGCTGCTGATGGGCTACCTCAACCCGCTCTTGGCGTACGGGCTCGATCGGCTCGCCGACGATGCCCAGGCCGCCGGCGTGCACGGCGTGATCGTGCCCGACCTGCCCCTCGAAGCGCTCGGCATGGCCGAGCCCCTGACCGACGCCGGCCTGGCAACCATTGGCATGGTCAGCCCGGTGACGAGCGACGCCCGCCTCGCGCGCATCGTCGAGCGCGCGACCGGCTTCGTGTACGCCGTCACGAGCGTGGGCGTCACGGGCCAGCACCGCTCCGATCAATCCAGCATCGTCGAGTATCTTCACAAAGTCACATCCGCCGCGACCATCCCCGTGTGCGCCGGCTTCGGCATCCGCTCGAAGCAGCACGTCGACACCCTGCGGGAATCGTGCGACGGCGTGATCGTGGGCTCGGCGCTGATGGAAGCGGTGGGCGAGGGGCGGGCCATCGGGCCGATCCTCCAGGGCCTTCGCTGAATCCCGTCACCGCCCGCGCGGTACACTCCCGCCATGCGCTCCCGCCGGGCCATCCGCACGCTGCTCGTGTTCCTCCTGCTGGGGGCGGTCGCAACGGTGCTGTCGTCGTGGGCGATCCATGCGGTGCAGTTCCGGCAACTTCGACAGTCGCAGGCTCCTTCGTGGGGATACCTGCCGAGCATCATCTGGCCTCTCGATTTCGCCGTCGCGCGTGAGTTTCATATTGATCCCGACGCACGCTCCGGCGAGATCGCGCTCGACCGCGAGGCAGCGTACTGGCAGCTCCTTCTGGACAACGAGTTCTTCGCGGACGCGTCGCTCCCCGCCGCGTTCGACCTCAACGCCGACGCGGTATGGCGCCGACACCGTTCGGTCGACGACATCTCGCCGCGGACGCCGGATTACCCCTTTCCCTACGCGCTCTTCGAGCATCCTGCTTCTTCTCGGGGCTGGCGCATCCTGATGAGCGAGGCGATGGTCATCGACGGCGCGCTCGACCGGGGTGCAGAGTACACGCGAGAATCGATCCAAGTCGTCCACGCAGGCTGGCCGTATGCATCACTCGAGATCGGTTCCCACCAGGCCGCCCGACATCGGATCCCCGACCGCCTGCTGGAAGGGCGAACAGCTTTCGGTGGGCCAAGAGGCGTAGCGGTGCACAGGCCAACTCCCGCCGTGAGCTTCGCCAGCGGGCTCCGGTTGTGGCAGGTCGTCGCGCCAGCCCCGAAGAAAGGAGTCCACTCCACCAGTGCTCACATCAGCTTCGACCGCTTCGCCCTCCCCCTGCTCCCCCTCTGGCCCGGCTTCGCCATCAACACTGTCTTCTATGCCCTGCTGCTGTTCATCGCGTGGCGATTGCCGGGCGTGCTGCGTCGCGCGGTGCGGCGGCGGCGTGGGCGGTGCGAGCGGTGCGGGTATAGCCGCGATGGGCTCGACCCCGACGCGGCGTGCCCGGAGTGCGGGGCGGGGGTGGGCGCTCGCGCGGCGACCGGGCCCGCCGCCGCGACGTAGGCTCTTGCGATGCGTTGGGGCCGCGCCATCCGCACGCTGCTCGTATTCGTCCTGCTGGGGGCGGTTACGACGGTGCTCTCGTCGTGGGCGATCCACGCGGTGCAGCGCTGGCGCACCAACCAGTCCCAGTCCCACGCGGCCTGGCACATCCCCGCCCATCGTGAGTACCCAAGGGCCGCCGGTCCGCGGGTGGATCTCACCGCCCCGACCTGGGCGGGCCTGCGCCGCACCCCGGACGGCTTCGCGTGGGCCCGCGCCCCGCACGCCCAATTCCAATACCGCTCGGACTGGTCGGCCCCGGGCTGGCGCGCGCACGTCGAGGGTATCACGGTGCCCGGGCCGGGCAATGGCGCTACCGGGCGGAGCCAGGAGCGGATGGCGTGGTTCGAGTCGGGGTGGCCCCGCCTCGCGATGGCGCACGGCTCGTACACCGGCTACTTCTACGACGGCCCCACGAATCGCGTCGAGACGCGCACCGGGCCAGTCTCGCTGCGCGGCGGGCTGCTGGTGATGCCCTGGCGGGCGGGCCCGATCAACCGCCCGTTGCAACTCTACCCCAGGTACGACTGCTTCGAGCGCACCACGCTGGCCGTGTTGCCGATCTGGCCCGGCTTCCTTCTCAACACTCTTCTTTACGCTCTCCTCCTGTTCGTCCCCGCACGCATTCCGCGCGCGGTGCGCCGCGCCTTGCGCCGGCGGCGCGGGCGCTGCATCCGCTGCGGCTACGACCGCAGCGGCCTCGACCCCGACGCGGCGTGCCCCGAGTGCGGAACGCAGGCGAGCGCTCGCATGGCAACCTGGCCCGCCGCCGCGACGTAGGCTCTGGCCATGCGTCGCCGCCGGGCCATCCGCACGCTGCTCGTGTTCCTTCTGCTGGGGGCGGTCGCGACGGTGCTGTCGTCGTGGGCGATCCATGCGGTGCAGTTCCTGCGGTGGCGCGCGAGCGGGATGCTCCCGCACATCACCGCCATCCCGATCTACTGGCCCGTCGACACGGCGATTGCGGAAGGCATGATGATCGACACGACGATCGCGCCCGGCGGCATCGGTATTGACACCTCGCAGGGGTTCTATCAGTTCGCACCGGAGGAAGAGCTCAACAAGAACCACGGCATCGCGACGGCCATGGACGTCAACGCCGATGCCGCCTGGCGCCGCTACCGGAGCGCAGAGCCCCGGCTTGGTCCGTTGCCGGGGTACCCGTTCCCGTATCGGATGTTCGAGCCTTATCCCCGGAAGCTCGGCTGGCGCATCCTGGGGAGCGAGACCTCCCTGCTGAACGAGGTGGTCGAGCCCCCGCGCGGCCTCGTCGACGAGCGGCTCTTCGTCTTGCACGCCGGGTGGCCGCTGCACGCGGTGTCGGCGGGCGCGCACTACGCGCAGGTCATCGAGAACCATCCGCCCACGCCCCCAGGACGTTCGCCGCCGCCGCTGTTTGCGCGGGTGGAGCAACTCGCGGCCCCGCCAGCGGTGTCGCTGCGTGGCGGCATCGAGCTGTGGCACGAGCCGTACCCGCGGATTGCCACGGGGACCGCCCGGCCCATCCCCTACCGCCCCCTCCACCGCTTCGCCCTCCCCCTGCTCCCCCTCTGGCCCGGCTTTCTTATAAACACGCTGTTCTACGCCCTGCTGCTGTTCGGCGCGTGGCGGTTGCCGGGCGTGCTGCGCCGCGCGCTGCGTCGGCGGCGTGGGCGGTGTGTTCGGTGCGGCTATGAGCGGGAGGGTCTTGATCCCCACGCGGCGTGCCCAGAGTGCGGAGCGCATGCAATTGCGGGTCGGTCACGCCACCGGGTACAATAACGGGGGGCTCGCCGGACTTTTTGGCGGGAAGCGAGGGGGGAAGATTCGATGCCGGATGAGGCACGTGACGAGCACCGCCCGGGCTCGGGCGAGCCGTCCACGACTAGCCAATGGCGAGAGCTCTTCGACCGCCTGCCCCAGTGCGTGGGCCTCTATGCCGCCCTGCGCGATGATCGCGGCCGCATCATCGACTTCGAGGTCCTCTACGTCAACCACGCGGCCTGCGTGAACAACAAGCTCACGAGCGAGCAGCAGGTCGGCAAGCGCCTCAATGACCTCCTGCCCGGCCACCGCGAGAGCGGCCTGTTCGCCGCCTACTGCAAGGTCGTCGACACCGGCCAGCCGCTGCAACGCCGCTCGTTCGAGTACACCGACGTCTATGGCGACCGGCTCGCCACGCACGCCTTCGACATCGACGTGCAAAAGCACGGCGACGGGTTCCTTGCCGTGTGGCGCAAGATCGAACTCGACACCCCACGGGAGGACATCGAGCGGGCCCTGCGCGAGAGCGAGCGGCGCTTCCACGCCCTGGCCGACGCCGTGCCCCAGCTCGTCTGGGTGGCCAGCGGCGAGGCCTCGGTGGAGTACTACAACGCCCAGGCCAGCCGCTACGACGGCATCCGCCGCAAGCCCGACGGCTCGTGGGACTGGCAGCCGGTGGTCCACCCCGACGAGCTGGACGAGACCGTGCGCCGATGGAATGCGGCCATCGGATCGGGCCAGACCTACGAGTGCCAGCACCGCGTGCGCATGGCCGACGGCCAGTGGCGCTGGCACCTCAGCCGGGCCTACCGCGTCGAGGAGGATGACGGACGCGCCCGCTGGTTCGGCACCGCCACTGATATCCACGACGGCGTGCAGGCGCAGGCGGCCGCGCGCGAGATGGCCGAGCGGCTCCGTCTGGCGGTCGAGAACTCGCCCATCTCGCTCTACGAGTGCGACCGAGAGCTTCGCTACACCTGGATCGTGAACCCCATGGAGGGCTTCGATTCGGCCGACATCATCGGCCAGCGCGACGAGGACCTGCTGCCCGCCGGGCAGGCCCAGGAGCTTGCCGGCTTCAAACGACTGGTACTGGACGACGGCCAGCCCGCGTACCGGCAATTCGAGCCCGTGATCGACGGTACGCCCCGCCGCTTCGACCTCTACGCCGAGCCGGTGCACGACCCCGCGGGCGCCGTCACCGGCGTCCGCGTGGCCGCGGTGGACACCACCGAGCTGTTCGAGGCCGAGCGGGCCGTGCGCGACGCCGAGCGGCGTTCCAGCCTGGCCCAGCACATCGGCGGCGTGGGCACCTTCGAGTTCGACATCGCCACGGGCGTCAACCACTGGTCGCCCGAGCTGGAGGCCCTCTACGGCCTGTCGCCGGGCGCCTTCGCGGGCACCTACGACGCCTGGCTCGAGCTGGTGCACCCCGACGACCGCGAGCGGGCGGCGGCCGGCGCCCAGCGAGCCTTCGAGGACGGGGCCGACGGCGACTTCGAGGGCGAGTGGCGCATCGTGCTGCCCGGCGGCGAGGTGCGCTGGCTGGAGGCCCGCGCGTGGATCGAGCGCGACGGGCACGACCGTCCCGTGCGGATGATCGGCGTCAACCTGGACATCACCGAGCGCAAGGCCCAGGAGCGCTACGTCCAGACCATCCTCGACGAGCTCAACCACCGCGTCAAGAACACCCTGGCCGTCGTTGGCTCCATCGCCACGCAGACCCAGCGGCGCTCGCCCGACCCCCGGGCCTTCGCCAAGGACTTCAACGCGCGCCTGAGCGCCATCGCCAAGGCCCACGACCTGCTCGCCAAGCGCCAGATGGAGGGCTGCCCGCTCGAGGAGATCATCCGCACCGAGCTCGCCCCGCGCCTGGGCGCCCCCGGGCAGCTCTCGCTGGAAGGCCCCCAAGTCGTGCTCGAGCCCAGGCGCTGCCTGTCGCTGCACATGGTGGTCCACGAGATGTCCACCAACGCCGCCAAGTACGGCGCGCTGCGCACGGCCGAGGGCCGCATCGACGTGCGCTGGTCGCTGGCCGAGCGCGACGGCCGCGAGCGCGTGCGCCTGCGCTGGCAGGAGCGCTGCCCCAGCCCGGTCGGGCCCGACGGCCAGCCGGGCTACGGCAGCACGCTCATCGCCCAGATCGTCGAGCACGAGCTGGGCGGCAGCCTCGAGCGCACGCTCGAGGCCAGCGGCATGCGCTACGACATCGAGCTGCCTTTGGGGATCGGGGCGTCCTGAGCGCGGACCGGCCCGGGAAGCCGGGCGAGGGCCAGGGGGCCGGCGCGGGGGCGGCCGTGGCGGGCCGAGGGTGGGCCGTGCCGCCGCGGCGCGTCGCCGTACCGCTTCGGGGCGTCGCCATCCCTGTTGTGTACGCCGACGTATCTTTTTGGTACGACGTCGTACCTCTTCTATACGTCGTCGTATCCTTTTGGTGCGTCGTCGTACCTTTTCTGTACGTCGTCATACCCTTTCTGTACGACGACGAATCTTTTCGGTACGACGACGTACATTTTCGTGACGAAGTTACACGCCCCGCCATCGCCGCCCTCGCGGCCCGAAAAACGCCCATTGCTCGCCGGTTTTTCGCCGTTTCGTCCGAGAAACGCCAAGGTCCGCCCGTGTCCGCGGGGAAGCCGGTCCGTCCCGGCGATGCGGCTCGTGACGATTTTGTCGATTTTTCGGTTTTCGAGTGAAGCCGCCTCCCGGCCCCGTCGATGCAAGGTTCGCGGCGGCCGCTCGTGTGGGGCGGGGCCGCACGAACCCGGCCGGTGGGCCATGAACGGAAGAAGGCCCCGCCGGCCACAGACCTGGAGACGCCAATGCGTTTGCCTCAACGAAAGATTCAGCAGCTCGAGTACTTGGAGACCCGCGTGGAGGGGTGGGAGGAGAACCAGGCCGCCATCGGCGTGGCCCTCGAACTCGCCACGTCGACCAAGACCAAGACCCAGGCCGCCCGCGACGCCTACGACGACTATCTGCAGAAGCGTCAGGATGCGCGGGACGCCCGGGTGGATTGGCTCAACGCCATCCAGGCGGCCGTGGGCGATGGACGCGGGTGCATCCGCTCGATCGACGCCTTCGCCAAGAACAGCGCCAACCCCGACGCGGTCTATGCGCTCGCATCGATCGCCCCGCCCAAGGACCGCGAGCCCCTGGGCAAGCCCGACACGCCCACCGGCCTGAGCGTGGAGCTGAGCACCGACGGCCAGGCCATCGTGCGCTGGGGCGGCAGCCGCCAGGGCGGAACGGTGTTCACCGTGCAGCGGCGCACGACCGCCGTGGGCGGGCAGACCAGCCCGTGGACCACGCTGGTGACCGTGCCGGAGCGCACGTTCGTCGACCAGGCCACGCCAAGCGGCGTGCTGAGCGTTGGCTACCGCGTGCGCGCCGAGCGGGTTGGCGGGCAGAGCTTCTTCTCCACCCCCGCCAGCCTGCCGCTGGGCGCCTCGGGCAACCAGCAGCAGGTCGCCGGCGCGATTGCGCCCGTGGAGGCTTCGGGCAAGGACGCGGGGTAACCCGCTCCGCGGGGGGGTGAAGCCACTCCGTGGCGGGGTGGAGGCGCTCCAAATCAAACCCCCACGAGACGCGACGCCGCGGCGCCCGTTCGGGCCGCGGCGTTCGCGTGCGCGGAACCCTTGGCATACGCGTAAAGTGGCGTCATGGCCGACCCGAGCACACCAGCGCCATCCGCCCCGCCCGTGACGCCCGGCCCGATCGGCGCACGCGGCCGCCGGCATGTATGGATCGCGCTGGCGGTCATTGCGGTTGTGATCATGGCCGCCGTGGCGTGGATGCTGCTCAGCGTCCGCGCTCGAGATCGTCAGATGATGATGCCCGGCGACACGTCGATGCACTTGAACAACATGGGCGCGACGATCCGGGCCGCGATGCTCGATGGAGCCAGCTTCGAAGACGCCCTGGCGGTCGCTCGGGCGGAGGGATGGGACGTCGAACGCACGAAGTGGGGCTCGAAGATCCTGTACAATCCCAATTCCGAGGCGTGGACACGAGACCCGACGATCCTGGAGCCGAGAGTGATATTGCTCATGACCCACGACGTCTTCAACGAGGTGCCCTTTTCGTCGAACGACCGGCAGCCGGGGGAACGCGGGCGATACGGATGGACCAACGGCTATCAGATGGAGTTCATCACGGACGATGAGCTGCCCGACTGGGCCCGCCCGTAGCGCTGGTCGAGGCCCCACATCCGGCCCGCGCAGCGGATGCACCCCCCCGCGGAGCGGGTACCATCCCGGCCCATGATCGACCTCAAGCACCTGCGCGAAGACCCCGAGCACTACAAGCAAGGCGCCGCCCGCAAGCACGCGGCGGTGGACATCGACCGCGTCGTGGCCTTGGACGCCCGCAAGCGGGAGCTGATGACCAGGCGCGAGTCTCTCAAGGCCGAGCAGAACGCCCTGGGCAAGAAGATGGGGCCGCAGATGGGCCAGCTCGCCGGCCGGCTGAAGAAGGCCGTGGGCGCCGAGAAGGCCCGGCTGCAGGGCGAGCTGGACGAGCTGAAGGCCGGGCCTGCCAGGCTGAAATCCGAGATCGAGGGGCTGGAGACCGAGCTGGAGGGCATCGAGCCGGAGCTGGAAAAGCTGCTCCTGATGATCCCCCAGCCGCCCGACCCCGACGTGCCCGATGGCCCGGGGAGCGAGGGCAACGTCGAGATCCGGCGCTGGTCGCCGAGCGGGTTCGACCCCGCCAGGCCCTTCGCCGAGCAGAAGGGATACGCGGCGAAGAGCCACACCGAGCTGGCGGAGGTGCACGGGCTGATCGACTTCGAGCGGGGCGTGAAGCTGAGCGGCTCGCGCAGCTACGTGCTCACGGGCGATGGCTTCCGGTTGCACCAGGCGGTTCTGCGGTACGCCTTCGACCAGATCGTCGCCCAGGGCTTCACGCCCGTGAGCGCCCCCAGTATTGTGCGCGAGAAGGCGATGGTGGGCACGGGCTTCTTCCCCGCAGGGCGGGAGCAGACGTACGAGGTGGGGATCCACGAGAAGACCGACGCGGGCGGGACGGAATGGGAAGCGGACGGCTACCTCACGGGAACTGGTGAAGTAGGCCTGATGGGCTTCCACATGGACGAGATCGTCGACGAAGCCGACCTGCCCATCAAGCTGTGCACGCTCTCGCCCTGCTACCGCCGCGAGGCCGGGGCCGCGGGCAAGGACACGGCGGGCCTGTACCGCGTGCACTACTTCGAGAAGGTCGAGCAGGTGGTCATCTGCAGGGCCGACGAGGGCGAGAGCCGCCAGTGGCACCGCAAGATGATCACCTACGTGGAGAGCCTGCTGCAGAGCCTGAACCTGCCATATCGGCTCTTGCAATGCTGCGCGGGCGACCTGGGGCAGAAGAACGCCGACATGATCGACGTGGAGTGCTGGATGCCCAGCCGCGGCGAGGTGGATAGCGACGGCGTGCCCAGCGGCGACTGGGGCGAGACCCACAGCGCCAGCCGGCTCTACGACTTCCAGTGCCGCCGCCTGAATCTCAGGTATCGTGCCGGCGGCGCGAACGGCAAGGGCGCCACGACCTTCTGCCACTCGCTGAACAACACCGTCTTGGCGAGCCCCAGGTTCCTGATCCCCCTGATCGAGATGCACCAGAACGCCGACCGGAGCATCACGATTCCCGAGGTGCTCCGGCCGTACATGAACGGACAAGAAAGAATCGGATAGGCGATGGCCCCGCCCACGAACGAGCTCCGCCGCGTCATCACCCTGCCCGGGGCTGTTGGCGTGGGGCTCGGCTCGATCATCGGCACCGGCGCGTTCGTCACGCTGGGGCTCGGGGCGGGGCTGGCCGGACCCTGGCTGCTCGTCGCGATCGTGATCGCCGGCGGGCTGGCGATGTGCAACGGCCTGAGTAGTGCGCAGCTCGCCGCGGTCCACCCCGTCAGCGGCGGGACGTACGCCTACGGGTACCGGTTCATCCATCCGCTGGCGGGCTTTACCGCCGGCTGGGTGTTCCTGATCGCCAAGACCGCCTCGTGCGCCACGGCCGCGCTCGGGTTCGGCGGCCTGGTCGCGTGGGTCATGGGCAAGCCGGGCGACGGGGCGACCTTGACGCTGGCGGCCCTGGGCTCGCTGCTGGTGGTGGCGGCCATGGCGCTGGCGGGCGTGAGCCGGTCGGTGCGGTTCAACTACGGGCTTGTGTTCGTGACCGTCGCCGCCCTGCTGACCATGGTCATCGCCGCCGGGCCCCAGGCGGTGCGAGGCTGGCAGGGCCTCTCGTGGGCGGCCATCGCCGATCGCCCCATCTCGGCCCCCGGCGTGCTGCAAGCGGCGGCGCTGGCGTTCGTTGCGTTCGCCGGCTACGCGCGCATCGCCACGATGGGCGAGGAAGTGCGCGATCCCCCGCGGACCATCCCGCGTGCGGTCGTCATCACGCTTGGCGTCGCCGTGGTGCTGTATGCGCTCGTCGCGTTCACGGGGCTGGGCGTGCTGGGGCCCGCCGATTTCGGCGAACGCGCCGCGCGGGACGCCGCCCCACTGCTGGCCGTCGCCCGGGCCGTTGAGGCGCCCACGCTTGCGTTCATGCTGGGCGTGGGCGCCGCCGCGGCGCTGCTGGCGGTGCAGTTGAACCTGATCATGGGCCTGGCGCGCGTCGCCCTGGCCGCCGGTCGCGAGCGCGACCTGCCCACGCCGCTCGCGCGGATCGATCGCCAAGGCGTCCCGGCCGTGGCGACGGTCGCGGTGCTCGCGGGCATTGCGCTGGTGATCGTCATTGGCAGCGTACCGGCGGCGTGGTCCCTCGCGGCGGGGGCGGTGCTGGTGTACTACGCCATCACCAACATCGCCGCGATGCGCGTCGCGGAGGGCCGGTTCATTGCCCGGTGGGTGCACACGCTGGGTCTGGCCGGCTGCGTGTCGCTGGCGATCTTCATCGACCCCGTGGTGCTGGCGATTACCGCCCTTCTGGTCGCAGTTGGCCTGGGCCTGCGTTGGGTCTCGCGCCGGGTTCAGCCGCCGCCAGTCGGCTCGCCGGGCTCTTCGGCTGCCTCAGGCTCCTCGACCGGTTCGCTCGCGGGCTCGTCGACCTGATCGGCAGCAGGGCCTGATGCCTCGGCGGCGGGTGCCGGAGCGCTGACGACCTCACGGCCGAGCGTGTCGTTGATCAAACGCTCGATCTGCTCGGCGACGTCCACGTCGTAGGGTTCATCGGGAATGCCGAGTTCGTCGGCCTTGCTCCGAGCCGCATCAATGTACAGCCGCACCTGGGGCGCCGTCGGATTCTGCAGGGGTTGCAGGTCGCCGTTGCCATCGCGCTGCGAGATGGGCTCGAGCACCGGATCGAGATCGGCCATGACCAGGACGCCTTCGGCCAGGCCACGCTGGAGGCGCTGCGTGGCAAGTTCCCCGGCCGCTCGCTCTTCATCAGTCAAACCTTCGACCTTCAGGCTGTTGACCTCGATGAATTCGAGCAGGCCGATGGGCAGGATCGGGTGATCCTCGAGCGCCTCAATGACCAGGGCAAGATCCTCGAAGGTGACGTCGCCAGCCTCGAAGGCGGCGGTCAATTGGTCGATCTGCGTGTTGATGCGGCTCTGCTGGCCCGCAGGGAGCTTCGACTCCTGCACCGCGGCCTTCATGCCCGCGTTCATGGCGCCGGCAGTCCAACTCTTCCAGTTCATCCAGAGGATGACTCCGCCGATGACGATGAGGGCCGCGATGACTCCGATGACGGCCAGGCACCCCACGAGCAGATTGCCCCGCCGGGCGGCAAGCGGACGTCGACGATAGGTACGGACAATATTCGGCACTGGGAGCCCCCCATACTGGCTGACGCTTGAAACCGGCCAATCTTTGGCCCACACGGGCCCACCGTCTCTTGACGCTGGGAAAACGACGGTTACGCTTTCGGCTCGACATCTCGCCGATCCCCGATAGCTCAATGGTAGAGCGAGCGGCTGTTAACCGCTAGGTTGCAGGTTCGAGTCCTGCTCGGGGAGCTTCCCAGGCCCGCGTCCGTTGGATGCGGGCCTGTTTGCTTACTGGTTGGGTGCCCGAGCGGGCCCCGTGAGGCGCCAGGGGCGGGGGTCGGGCTCTCTCGGCTTTGAGGGAGAGTTGTGGGTGGCGGGCGGAACCCGGGGCTGGGAGGGCCGGCGGGGGCGAGACTCTCGCGCTCTCTGGGTGCCGGTTAACGGAGGGGAGAGGAATGGGTGCTTGAGGCTGCAGTCTCGAGAGTTAGTAATACTCGCGTATGTACCCGTACGCCCGCTCGAACAGTTCGTTGTCCTGGTGCAGCTTGTACTTGAGCAGCGTCTTGCGGAGCGCGATCTTGACCTCGCGTTCGCCGGCGTGCGTGTCCTGCCAGCCGTCGAATCGAATGGCCCGCACGATCTCGTCGATGTCGTCGACCACGCGTTTGACCATGATGGGCGTCTCGCCGTTGCGGGCCTCTTCGAACAGTTCGGTGAGCGCCGTGCGGCCTTGATCGATCTCCTCTTCCTCGGGCGTCTCGCGCTCCATGCGGACGACGTCCTTGGCCAGGTCGAGCAGGGCCTTGAGGAAGTCGATGCTCACGAGCAGTCCCTGCTCATGGCGCTCCTTGAGCGCTTCGAGCCGCTCGGCGAGTTCCTTGCTCGAAGACGCCGCCGGCCGAGCGCGACGAGCTAATCGGGCGGTTCCGCGCCGGCGACCTCAAGTACCTCGCAAACGTGAACATGCTGACCACCGGCTTCGACTCCCCGCACGTCGATTGCGTGGCGCTGCTGCGGCCGACGATGAGCTGCGGGCTGTACTACCAGATGGTCGGGCGTGGCTTCCGGCTCTCGCCGGGCAAGGCCGACTGCCTGGTGCTCGACTTTGCGGGCAATGTGCTGCGGCACGGGCCGGTCGACGCGCTGTCGGCCAAGCGTCCGAGCGCCAGCGGCGGCCCGCCTCCGGCGAAGGAGTGCCCCGACTGCAACGAGCTGGTCGCCGCCGGCTGCCGCGCGTGCCCCGAGTGCGGCCACGCGTTTCCCGAGACCGAGCGCACGCAGCACGGCGTGGTGGCCAGCGACGCGGGCATCCTCACGGGGCAGGTCAGCGAGGCCGAGCACGAGGTTCAGGCGGTGAGCTACCGCGTGCACCACAGCCGACGAAAGCCCGAGGCCCCGCCGACGATGCGTGTCGACTATCAGGTCTCGCTCGCCGAGACGGTGAGCGAGTGGGTGGCCATCGGCCACGATGGGTACGCGCGGTCGAAGGCGGTCGACTGGTGGCGAGCGCGATCGCGCGAGCCCGCGCCGGGCGACGCCGAGGAGGCGGTCGAGCTGGCGCAGGCCGGCGCGCTCGCCGAGCCGAGCCGCATCACCGTGCGCCGCGTGGCCGGCGAGAAGTTCGACCGCATCACCGCGTGCGAGCTCGGCCCCAGGCCAGCCCGGTTGGACGACCCGGATGCTGTCCGCGAGCTGGCGCTTGCGATCCCAGACGACGAGATCCCCTTCTAATGGCCGCCGTACTCCCCAGCTCGCTCGACACCGCCATCGCGTACACGCGTCGCGGCTGGCGCGTGGTGCCGATCGCCACGGGCGCCAAGGCCCCGACGCTCAAGGGCTGGCCCGTGCTGCGACTCGAAGAGCCCGAGCTCGCGTCGCACTTCCACGGCGAGACCAACCTCGGCCTGATCCTCGGCGAGCCCAGCGGTTGGCTGGTGGACGTCGACCTGGACTGCGACGAGGCCATCGAGTTGGCGGACCAGTACCTGCCAGCGACGGGCGCGGTAACGGGTCGCGAGGGCCGGCCGGGCTCGCACCGGTGGTACATCGCCGAGGGCGCGGCGACCGCGAAGCACCAGGACGCCGATGGCGCGATGATCGTCGAGCTGCGGTCGACCGGCTGCCAGACGGTGGTCGGCCCGAGTGTGCATCCCAGCGGCGAGCGATACGACGTGCTCGAGGGCGAGCCGGCGCGGGTGCCGGCGGCGATGCTGGCCGCGTGCGTGCAGGCGCTCGCCGACGCGGTGCGTGCGCAGCGCCACACCGTCGAGCCGGCGCGCAGCGCGCCCGCCATCAGCACGCCCCACGACGACGCCGAGCGTCGCGCGGCCGCGTACCTCGACGCCATGCCGCCCGCCATCGCCGGAAGCGGTGGGCATAACCAGACCTACGCCGCCGCCACCGCCCTCGTCCACGGCTTCGCGCTGGTGCCCGAGGTCGCGATGGACCTGTTGGCCACCCGCTACAACCCGCGGTGCGAGCCGCCGTGGAGCGAGCGCGAGCTGAAGCACAAGGTCGACGACGCGGCGAGCAAGGCGCACGAGAGGCCGAGGGGGTGGCTGCTCGAATCGAAGCGCGAGCATGAGCACGCGGGTGTCGATTTGTCGGGGCTGACAACCCCGCGCGATGTCGTGCCCGACCCGGCACCCACCGACCCAGGAATACTGCCGCCCGAAGCGCTGCGCGTGCCCGGCTTCGTCGGCGAGGTGATGGACCACTGCCTCGCGACCGCGCCGTACCCCAACCCGACGCTGGCCTTCTGCGGGGCGCTCGCGCTGCTGGCATTTCTGGCTGGCCGCAAGGTCCGCGACCCCGCCGACAACCGGACCAACATTTACCTGCTCGGGCTGGCGCACTCCTCGGCGGGCAAGGACTGGCCGCGCAAGATCAACGCCAAGACGCTCCAGGCGGTCGGGCTGGCGAACCGCCTGGGCGAGCAATTGGCCTCGGGCGAAGGCATCCAGGATGCACTGCACGCGGCGCCGGCCATGCTCTTCCAGACCGACGAGATCGATGCGCTGCTGCAGTCGATGAAGCGGGCCCGCGATGCGCGGTATGAGTCGATCATGGCCACGCTGCTGACGATGTACTCGGCGTCCAACTCGGTGTACCCGATGCGGCGCCGGGCCGGGCAGCCCGACCCCGGCGTGATCGACCAGCCGTGCCTGGTGCTCTTCGGCACCGCCATCCCGAACCACTACTACAGCGCCCTATCCGAGCGGATGCTCACCAATGGGCTGTTTGCGCGCACGCTCGTGCTCGAGAGCGGCCCCAGGCAGGCGGGACAGGAGCCGGGCATCGCCGATCCGCCGCAGCGGGTGATCGAGACGGCAGCCTGGTGGGCGAGCTTCCGGCCCGCGCCGGGGAACCTGACCGACTCGCATCCCCAGCCGAGGACGGTGCCGCAGACGGATGGTGCTCGGGCGCTGCTGGTGCATCTTCGATGCGAGGCGGAGGACGCGTACGCGAAGGCGGAGAGCGCCTCGGACGCGGTGGCGACGACGGTGTGGGGCCGCGTGAGCGAGAACGCCCGCAAGCTGGCGCTGCTGTACGCCATCAGCGAGGACCACCTCGAGGCCGAGATCGGCGAGGACGCGGTGCGGTGGGCGTCGGCCCTCGTGCTGCACCAGTCTCGCCGCATGCTGCACATGGCGGCGGGCTACGCGGCCGAGGGTGAGTTCGACGAGCTGGCGCTGCGGCTGATGCGCAGGCTGCGCGAGGCTCCGGCACGGTCAGTCCCCCACAGCGTGCTGCTCAAGCGGATGAAGGTGGACACCAAGACCTTCCGTCAGGTCATCGAGACGCTCATCGAGCGGGGCGATCTGGCGGTCGAGAGCTGCAAGACGGCGGGCCGCGACGCGATCAGTTACCGGCTGCCGGTTGGGATCGACGGGAAAGAAGGTGAAGGAAGGGTGAAAGAAGGGGGGTCAAAATGCGGGCTCTAGACACACAGAACTACTTCTTTCTCTCTTTCACCCCCCATTCCCCCTCCCCCGCGTGCGTGCGCGAGACCCCGGGTGAAAGAGGGGAAAGAAGGGAAAGAAGTCCCGCTCCCGCCCGTCGTGCCCGCGTGCGGCCGAGGGCGCCCCAAGGCGGCGATACCCCGCCCTGGGGCGAGCAACGCGACACGGGCGAACGACGGGCCAACGGGCGGGCAAGCGGGCAACGGACCGAACACACGGCGCGAGGCGCCAAGGAGCGTGGACGATGACGAAGGTGGCGATGGACTCGAAGGCGGGGCTGGCGATCGAGATGCGGAAGCTGGCGGACATCGTGCCGTACGAGCGCAACCCGCGCGTGAACGACCAGGCCGTCGCGGCGGTGGCCGAGAGCATCACGCGGTTCGGCTTCCGCCAGCCGATCGTGGTGGATGGCGAGGGCGTGATCGTGTGCGGGCACACGCGGTGGAAGGCGGCGCAGTCGCTGGGGCTCGAGGAGGCGCCCGTGCACGTCGCGGCGGATCTCACGCCCGAGCAAGCGCGTGCCTACCGCATCGCCGACAACCGCACTTCCGAGCTGAGCGAGTGGGACCTCGAGCTGCTCCCGCTCGAGCTGGCCGGCCTGCAGGACCTGGGCTTGGACTGGAACCTCCTGGGCTTCGCCGAACGCGAGCTGCAGAAGCTGCTCGATCCCGGCGTCTCGGAGGGCGAGAGCGAAGCCGACAGCGTTCCGGAACCTCCCGACGAGGCGATCACCCAGCCGGGCGACCTGTGGATCCTCGGCGAGCACCGGCTGCTGTGCGGCGACTCGTCGAACGCCGACGACGTTCAGCGTCTGCTGGCCGGCGAGCCCGTGCAGCTGGTCAACTCCGACCCGCCGTACAACGTGGCCGTCCAGCCGCGCAGCAAGAACGCCTTCGTCACCGGGCAGACGAACTTCGCGCCACAGAAGCAGGGCAAGACCAAGCGCAGCCGGAACCTCGACGGCGACCGCAAGGCCGGGCCTGCCAAGGGCACCACGGCCAAGCTGCGGGCCAAGGACCGCCCGCTGGCCAACGACTTCGTGAGCGAGGAGGAGTTCGACCGGCTGCTCATGGCGTGGTTCCAGAACGCATCGGATGCGCTCGAGCCGGGCCGCGCCTTCTACATCTGGGGCGGCTATGCGAACATCGCCAACTACCCCGCCGCGCTCGAGGCCGCGGGGCTGAAGTTCGCCCAGCAGATCATCTGGCACAAGATGCACCCGGTGATCAGCCGCAAGGACTTCATGGGCGACCACGAGTGGTGCTTCTACGGCTGGCGGGAGGGGGCGGCGCACGTCTTCCTGGGCCCGAACAACGTCCCCGACGTCTGGCAGGTCAAGAAGGTCAACCCCACCAGCATGGTGCACCTGACCGAGAAGCCCGTCGAACTCGCGGTCCGCGCGATGCAGTACTCGTCGCGTCCGGGCGAGCGCGTACTCGACCTGTTCGGCGGCTCGGGCTCGACGCTCATCGCCGCCGAGCAGACCCAGCGGCGAGCGCTGCTGATGGAGCTGGACCCGCTCTACTGCGACGTAATCGTGAAGCGGTGGGAGCAGTTTACCGGCGCGAAGGCCGAACGAGAGAACGCCCCGGTGATGGCCGGGGCGTGAGGGGGTGCGTCGTGCTATCGCTACGCCTTGACCTTGAACCGCCCTCGCTCGACCTTGACGAACCGGGCGTCCTTGCCCTTGGTCTGGATCTCCCGCGTCATCGCGGCGTACAGCGTCGCGTGCGGCGTCTTGCCGCTGGTCTGCCAGCCCGCGGCGATGACGCGCTCGGCGATGGTCTTGGCCGCCAGCGGCTCGCCGGCGTTGGCCAGCACCTTCGCCGCGAGGTCGAGGCCGCTGGGCTGCTTGCCCCTGCGGGGCGTGGGCTTGGCGGGCTTCTTCGTCGCGGCGGTGACGGCGTTGGGCGCGGGCTTCTTCGTGGCCGGCTTCCTGGCCTGGGTTTTCGCCGTGGTCTTCGCGGGCGGCTTCTTCGTGCTCGCCTTCCTGGCGGGGCACTTGGTCGTGGTCTTCTTCGCGGTCTTCGTACTGGTCGGCATGGTCGTGTCCTCCGGCGTGGCCCCATGCCACGCGTTGGCACACATGACGCCCTCGCATCTCGCGCGAGGCAAGGCCCATCGCCGATCAATCGCACGCCGCAGGGGAAAGCGATGACGCGCGGGCCGCCTACCCCCACCCCCCCGGTTGGGTACTAGTCAAAACCATTGACAAACGCAGGTTGCCCGCGGTTCGCAATTCGCGTGCGAGTGGGCCGCGGAATCTTGATATCGCCGGTGAATCAGACAACTAGCCAGGATGAACCCGTGACATGCCCGACCTGCTCACCACATCGCAGCTCGCCGACCGCTTGGGGCTGGCCGCGTCGACGGTGCGCAAGTACGCCCAGGACGGCATGCCGCCCTCGGGTCACACGCCCGACGGCGGCCGGCTGTGGGACGAGGCCACCTGCCGCGCGTGGCTCGATGATCACGTCCTCGACACCGGCCACGGCGGCCGCCGCGAGGGCGCCGGCCGCAAGCCCGGGAGTTCACCGTCCAAGCCCTGGCACGCGCGGCAACCGACCGGAGCCTCCAGCATGACCCAGCAGGAGTACAACAAGGCCCGGGCGATCAAGGAGACCGCCATCGCCAACATGAAGGTGATCGAGCTGCGGAAGATGCAGGGGGAGCTGCTGCCCGTCGACGAGGTCAAGTCAAGTTGGAACGAAGCGCTCGGGATCGTCTGCCAGGCACTCGATGACCTGCCGCAGGCCATCTCCCAACAAGTCGTGATGGAGCTGGGGCTCGACAAGATGGGTTGGGATGCGGTACGGAGTATGGTTGAGGAGCAGGTGGGCGTGGCGAGGGCACGGATTCGGGAGCTGGCCCGCCGATGAATCTATGCGTTCACCCCGAAAGTGTTCTTGTGACGCTGAGCGTTATCAGATATGCTGGACGCAGTGCGTACCGTTGCATTCATCGGCGAGGAGGCCCACGTCGTCACCGACGAACTGACTGGCACGCTGCTGGTCGAGGCGACCAAGCCTGCCCGGGACTTTTGCTCCGGATCCTAATCAAACATGACAGTATGACTCTCTGGCCGCCAGGCGTGCCTTCACCCACGCGGGAGATTAAGCAGTGACAACGGACCGCCGGCTCCATGCGTCAGTGCTCGGGCAGCAGGCTTTCGTTCACGGCTCCGGCGGGTCGCACCTCGATGGTCGCGTGCTCGATGCCGAACCGCTCGGCGATGGCCGCCCGGGCGCGTTCACGGACGGCCTGGACGTCCTGCAGGGACGCGTCGGTCCGCATCTCTACGCGGACCTCCAGCGAGACGTGCTGCTCGTCGATCGGCCAGACGTGCAGGTGGCCCATCCCCTGCACGCCGCGGACGTCCGCGATCGTCCGTGCTATCTCCTCGATCGACAGCCCCTCGGGCACGCTCTGCATAAGGATTCGAATGCACCGCTTCATCGGCGACCACGACATCCACGCGATGTAGAGCGAGATCCCGATGGTCGCGACGATATCTGTCCAGAACCAATCGAACAGGATGATCAGGGTGCCGGTGATAATGACCGCCACCGAGGCGAGCGCGTCGGCGACGTTGTGAAGCAACGCGGCCTTAATGTTCACACTGTCCTTCGACATCGAGTAGGTGAGCACAGCGGTTGTGACATCAACGACCAATGCGATTCCCGCGACAATCACCACCATCCAGCCGTCGATCTCGGGCCGATCGAACGTACGAGTGATCGCCTCGATGAGCAGGTAGCCCGCAATGACCATGATGGACGTGAGGTTGATCAGTCCGCCCACAATTTCGGCGCGACCGTAGCCGAAAGTGCGCTGCGCATCGGCGGGACGCTTCGAGATCTTGCGCGCGACGAGCGCGAGCAGGAGGCCCGCCGCGTCGCTGAAGTTGTGCAGGGCATCGGCGACCAGAGACAGGCTGCCCGACAGCACGCCCCCGACGACCTGGGCCGCCGTCAGCAAGAGGTTGATGGCGACGGCCCAGGCGAGCCGGCGGGTTCCGAGATCGGATCCGTGATGTTGGTCGAGGTTGCTCACGAATGCTTACTGAAGCGGTACTGCGGCGGCCTGTCGTTCGCCGCTGGCGGTTTCGATCTCGATCCACAGGCTTGCCCCGTCGATGTTCTCCGGGGCCTCAGTCTGGCCGTGGAAGTGACCGTCGTGGGCGTCTGCTTTCGACTTCAGCGCGCCCGTCCCGGCCTCATCCCCAACCCAGAACCGCACGGCGGTGGGGACCGGTCCGGACTCGATGTCGAGGTCGAGGTACACCTCGGACGATGACGCGATGTCACCGGACGCCAAGACCGACAGCGTCGTACCGGCGATCGTCACGCTACCGAGCGAACGCATCTCGCCGTGGTCATGATCTTCGTGCTCGACGTATTCACCACCGTCATGGTCGTGCCCCTCGTGATCATCGCCGTCGTGTTCGTGACCGTCGTACGCAGAGTGGGTCTCGGCAGGCGGCTGCGAAGACTCCCCGCAGCCCGGCAAGGAGAGCGACAGGGCAATAGCCACGCCCGCGGCGGAGAGGAACTTGATGAGGTCGTTCATGGTCAGGACTCCTTCTTGGCAATGGTTCTGGGGCGGCGAAACACGCCGGCAAGACGGGACAACACGGATGGGCGGTTCGCGGGACGACGCTCGGGCTTGAGCCCGAAGACGAGCGAGTACCCCGCCGGGACAACGATGAGATTCAAGAACGTCGAGGTCAGCAGACCCCCAAGGGTGACGATGGCGAGGGGCGCGAGCAGTTCGCTGCCCGGCTCACCCGCGGCCATCGCCAGCGGGACAAGCCCGAGCGCCGCCGAGATCGCGGTCATCAGGATCGGCGCGAGCCGTTCCAACGATCCCTGCACGATGGCCTCACCAAGTGAGACGCCCTCCGCCTCCATGAGATGATTGTAATGGTTGATGAGCAGGATGCCGTTTCGTACGGCGATCCCGAAGAGGGTGATAAACCCAACCATGCTCGCGATTGAGATGACCGGTGGGATGTACGGTCCGCCGACACCGGCGAGCGCGAGTGTGTTGGCGATCGGCCCGCCGCCCTCGGTGATGTAGATCGCGGCGATACCCCCGATGAGCGCCAAGGGCATGTTGAGCATGACGAGCACAGCGGCCCGCATCGAGCCGGTGGAAATCTGGAGCAGCATGAGCATGATGAGCACGACCGCCACGCCCGCGACGAGAATCGTGCGTGACGCCGACTGTTGCGCCTCGAACTGTCCGCCGTAGGACACGGTCATGCCGGCTCGTTGGACGATGGGATTCACACGCTCCTGCACCTGCGTTACCAGGTCGCCCAGGTTGGATCCTTCGGCCACGTTGAGAGACACCACCGCCTTCCGCTGGGCGTTCTCTCGGGTGATGAGGTTGCTCGATCGCTCGGGGCCAATGTCAGCGACGTCGCTCAGGCGAACGGTTGCTCCGCCTCGACCACGGAGCAGCAGGTCGCGGACCTGCAGGATGGATTCACGCCCTTCGGGTGCGAGCCGGACGACGAGGTCGTACCGACGCACCCCCTGGTTCACGGTGTCCACGACCTCGCCGTAGAGGGCCTCGCGGACCTGCTCTGCGGCGTCGGCGGGGCTGAGGCCGACCGCCGCGAGCTCGGCGTGCCGGTAGCGGATAGGAAGGGACGTGATCAGGACCTCGCGGTTGGCATTCACATCGCGAGCGCCCGGCAATCCCTGGAGTTCTGCCTCGATCGCCTTGGCGACGTCGCGAAGCTCGGTGAGGTCCTCGCCGAAGACATTGATGGCGATCGCCGCGGGCGTACCGGACAGCACATGACTGAGGCGGTGCTCGATGGGCTGGCCGACCATCGTCGTGATCCCCGGGACGGCCCCGAGGATGCGGTCGATCCGCTCGCGCACCTCGAGGCGGTTGCTCCCCGCATCAACGGTGACCTCGATCTCGGAGTTGCTGACCGGCTCGGCGTGCTCGTCACGCTCGGCTCGGCCGGTGCGCCGTGATACGGATCGGACACCCTCGACCTGAACGAGTTGCTTCTCAACCTCTGTCGCGAGCCGGTCGCTCTCGACGATCGATGTCCCGGGCGGGGCGAGCAGGAAGACGGTGAATGTGCCCTCGTTGAACGATGGGAGGAACGAACTCCCAAACGTGCTCGCAAGCAGGAGTGCGCCCGCGGTGACCACTCCGGCAGCGCCGAGCACGCACGCCCGGTACCGGATTGCCGCCCGGAGCGAGGGCTCGTAAGCCCGTTTCAAGAGGCGAACAAGGAATCCATCGCGGTCCTCGTGCTTACCGCCGAGTTTGCCCTTGAGCAGGAACCGGCACATCGCCGGCACGACCGTCAGGGCGACGACCAATGAAGCGAGAATCGAGATCATATAGGTGAGTGCTAAGGGCTGGAAGAAGCGTCCTTCAAGCCCCTGAAGAAACAGCAGCGGCACGAACACCATGACGATGATGACCGTCGCGAAGACCATCGCCGGTCGGATCTCGTTGCTAGCGTCGAAAATGACCTCCGTAAAGTGACGCCTGTCGGCCTCGGGCATGGCCCGGTTCTGTTTCAGGCGTCGGAAGACATTCTCCACATCGATGATCGCGTCATCGACAAGCACGCCGATCGCAACCGTGAGACCGCCGAGCGTCATGACGTTGAGCCCGAGGTTCATCGCGTCCATCATCAGGAGCCCGACGGCCAGTGAGATAGGGATCGCGGTGAGCGTTATGAGCGTCGTCCGCAGATTCATCAGGAACAGGACGAGCACGATGAGCACGATAATGACTGCCTCACCAAGCACCTTGGTGACGTTGTGGACCGCTCGGTCGATGAAGTGCGACTGGCGGACAACATCTCGGTTGAGCACGACACCTCCGGGAAGCGTCGGCTCGATCTGATCGAACAGCGCATCAAGACTGTCCGTCAGGGCGAGCGTGTTGGTGCCCGGTGACTTCTGGATGGACAGCACGACAGCGGGCTCGCCCCCCTCAGAAGCGGTGCCTCGCTTGATCGCCGGCCCGAGGATGACCTCGGCGACTTGGCCGATCGTCACGGGCACGCCCTCGTGGTACTTGATGACGGTGTTGGCGATATCCTCGGGGCGCGTCACCCGGCTCTGCTGACGGATCGGGATCTCGAAGTTGTCGACGTTTACCAGGTAACCACCGCTGGCGGTGCTATGCGCGCCGCCCGCGGCCTCCACGACATCCGTGATGGTCAGATCGTAGAGCCTCAGCCGTTCCTGATCGACGTTGACTTGGTACTCGGGCAGTTCGCCGCCGATGGCGACGGCCTGCGCAACGCCTGGCACGGCGAGGATCTTGTTGCGCAGCTCGAACTCGCCGTAGGCGCGAAGCTGCATGGGGCTGACCGACCCATCGGGCGACGACAGTGAGATCAGCATGATCTCGCCGGCAATGGACGTGATGGGCGTGATGAACGGCTCGACATCATCGGGAAGGTTTTCCCGAGCGGTCACGAGCCGCTCAGAGACGAGCTGGCGTGCGTCGTAGAGATCAGTGCCCCACTCAAGATCCACCCAGACGATGCCCAGCCCGATGGCACTCGCGCTTCGGACTCGGCGGACACCCGTCATGCCGTTGACGGCGGTCTCAATGGGGAAGGTAACGTACTGCTCGACCTCGTCGGCGGCGAGCCCGCCAGACTCGGCCATGATCGTGACGGTCGGCGCGTTGAGCTCGGGGAACACATCAACGCTCATCTTTGGCAGGCGATAGCCGGCATAGCCGACGATCATGACCGCCGCGATGAGCACGAGGGTGGAGTAACGGAGTGAGAACTGGATGACGGCCTTCAGCATGGCTCAGTGCTCCTCTTCGTGGAACGTGCCATCGGCGTGGAAGTGGCCACCCTTCTGAATCGAACCGCTCGTTGCGAGCATGAGCTGGAAAGCACCGTCGAGAACAACCTCGTCGCCGTCGCGCACACCGCTGAGCAAGGCGACCCAGCGCCCGTCGTCGAGTCCAAGGTCAGCCTCCATGCGGATGGCCTCGTTCGGATTGCTGGGATTGCGCCGGAAGATGACGGGGGTGAGCCCGTCACGCTGCACAGCGGCGAGCGGGATGGCGAGTTCGGGCGCAGCCGTCGCGTCCGTCACGATCTCCAGCTGCGCCGAGACGCCGGGCCGGGCCCAGGGTCTGATTTCGTCGGGGACGACGAACAGTTCGAGCGTGCGGTCGTTCGGATCGCCGGCCAGCCCGAGCGAGATGGTGCCATCCATGGTCTCGCTCAGGGGCACGGCGCGTCCGGCGGCAGTTGGCGTTGGCGGCACGATCCGGGCAGTGAGACCAGATCGCAGCACGCCCAGATCGCTCTGCAGCCCGGACGCCCGGAAACGGAGCCGGTCGGGCTGCACGACGGTGATGACAGGCGTCTTCTCGTCAGCCCACGAGCCATTGGTCAGGCCGAGCATCTCCACGACGCCAGCCTCCGATGCGTCCACCTCGATCATCGTGATCGCGGCCCATCCCGGCTCGCTGCCGCGGGGCGTGTCGACCTGCATGGCAAGTTCGTCGCGAGGGCGCGAAACGACCGAGGAGGCTGCATCCAGCAGGTAGTCTCGCCGCAACCTGGCCGACCTGAGGTCGGCAACGGCCTGCTGCCGGTCCGCTTGGAGTTGGGCCTTTTTCTCCATCACGCTGGCAAGGTCGGCGCGGGTGCTCGCAAGCGACGCGCGGGCCTGGGCGAGTTCATCGATGCGGCCGCCGCCGGCCTCGCGGACCAATTGCAGCTGCGCGACCCGCTCGCTCCAGACCTCGACGCTATCGTCAAGGCTGTCCTCGTGCTGCTGGTGCGCCGCGAGCAGCGGCTCGAAGGTCTCAAGCCGGGTCTCGAGCCGCTCGATCTGCGCCTCGGCGTCGGCGAGTTGCTGCTGCATTTCCCGCCACGCGGGCGAGTCGAGGCGGTAGAGCGCCTGGCCCGCTTCGACCCGCTCGAACTGCTCGACGAGCAGCTCGACCCGCCCGGGCACGGCCGTGCGGTACTCGCGGCGCGCCGTCGGGAGGTACTCGAATCGGCCCGGCACTCGGAGGGTCTGCTCGACCCGCCGCCGCTCGACCTTGATAAAGCTGATGCCGAGGTTTGACCGAACCGCGGCCGGGATGGCGACACGGTCGGACCCGGTCGCCACGGCCTCAGCTTCCGAGGCGTGGTCGTGGTCGTTTCCCTCGCCATGCTCGGTCTCGCCGGAGGATAGCGAACCGCCATCGCAGGCGGCCAGTGTCAGCGGAAGAACTGCCGCGAGGGCGATCGCGATTGCCCGTTCCATAGTGTTCATGGGGATGCCTCCTCGGCGGGCGTGTCACCTCGCGCCGCGGTGTGTGGCGTGGTGGCGGTTTTGGTGTCATCGTCGGTCTTGGACTCGATAGGGGCCGAAGACTCCAGCTCTTCCGGGCCGAGCAGTCGAGTGATCTCGATGGCCGCGTCGGTCTCGGCCAGACGAACATCGAGCAGCCGACCCTTGGCCTCGAACTGCCGCGTGACGGTCTCAAGCAAAAGGAGCGTGTTGACCTCGCCAAGGTCGATCAGTTGCTCGACTTCGGATACCTGCTCGTCGAGCATCGGCACCAGGTCACGCTCGAACGCGTCTCGCTGCGTTCGCGCGGCGTCGTACATAGCACGGGCCATCGTGAGTTCGCGAGTCAGACGCTCGAAGGTTGTCTCGGCCGAGGCCCGAGCCACCTCACGGCGAGCCCTGGCGTCGGCGATGCCCCCCCGGTTGGCGTTGAGACTCGGTATGGGGATCGACACGCCAAGCAGAAGACGATCGTCGTTATCCTCGCTCCCATAGCCCGCGCCAATTGAAATGTCCGGATACTGCTTACGGACTTCCAGGCGGAGAGTCTCTTCGGCGATTTGATACTCGGCCCGGCGCACCGCGAGTGTCGTGTTGGCCCCGATGAGCCGTTCAATTGCATCGCCCGCCTCAGGGATCGATGGGGGCGGAATCGCCGGCAGCAACTCCACCGAAGCATCCGGCGAAAGCCCCATCAAACCGAGTAGTTCGACCCGGGCCCGGGCCTCTGCGAACACCGCCTCGGCGACATCCGCTCGGGTCTCGACCAACTCGGCGCGTAGGAGCCGAGCCTCGACCCGAGAAAGTTCTCCCGCTGTCTCCAGACGGTCGGTGATGGCGGAGATCTGCTTGACCTGACCCATCACCTCGCGCAACAAGCGGAGCCGCTCGGAGGCCGCAGACCACGACGCCCAGGCCGAGCGAACCGCGGCCCGCGTGCTCCACTCGGCATCGGCGATTCGCCTCAACTCAGCCTCGTACACCGCCCCGGCCCGATCCTTCTCGACGCCGAGCCGCCCCGAAATCGGGATCGTCAGGCTCAGCGTGAGCCCATACTCGAACGGCCCGGCGGGCGAGAGGATCTCCGCACCATCGAAGCCGAACTGAGGATCCTCCCACAGTCCTGCCGTTTCAAAGTTCGCCATCGCAACACCGCCATCGAGGCGAGCGAGACGGAGGTCCGGGTTATAGAACAGCGCGAGCACCTCGCCCTCTTCAGGGGAGAGCCCATCGTTCGGGTCAAACTTTTCCGGCACCTGGTTGCCGGCCTTGGCGAGCCGCTCAACAAAGTCTGAGATGGGTTCAGCGACAACCAGCCTTGCATCGATCGTGGCCCGGTGGTCGGCCAATTCCAGTGGCACCCGCTCGTACGACTGGCAGCCCGCAAGAGCTATCAGGGCCACCGCCGAACCGAGACCCGGCAGCATGGCCCGCATTCGACGCGGGCGTTTCAGATTGTCCATAGTTTGCAATCCCTGTCTGAGTCCAAAGCGATACCCGCCACAACGGTCCAAGCCGCCGCGGCACGCGCGAAGGAACAGGCAGGAATCAAATGGTCAGGCGAACACTGCCCACGATCGCGAGCCGGTGGACCCCACCGGGATCGAACCAGGGCGGCCGCTGGGGCGGCCCGCGCTGGCCGAGGCCGGCATCCTGGAGCGCGACGCCTCGGCTCGGAATCGGTACGATGGCAGGACTCGGGGCGTCGACGTCGCCGCCGCGCGGCAACGAAATCAGTTCTGCGATCTCTAGCTCGATGTCCGTGCAGCCGCAGTCGTGCTCGTGCTCGTCCACAGGGACAGGGAGCGCCCAGGTGCCGTCGTGGCTACAAGCCGACTCACAATGATTGGACTCGGTCGATAGGTGCTGGTGGCCGCCGCCGAGGCACAGCACGGCCATGCCTTCGACACCGCCCGCCAGCGCGTGAAAGGCGATGATCGCTGTGAGCAAAATGGCCAGTGGGCGAACGCTCATCTACTTCAAGTATACCTCGATGGACGGCGGTAGATTCTCAACTCTTTGCAATCACATGCTGGAAACTCTCGGCAATGCGGATGGCGCCCATTATTGAGACAAGCTTCGCGGCGTTTTCAACCGCGAGTTTCCTGACACTGAGAGGCCACTCTCAGGATCTGGAAGCCACCCCAGCAACAACCACGGCACCGATCACACTGACGAACAAATTGTGATTGCAATGCCGCGATGCTGTTCACATTGACGATCGGCTAGCCAGGCTGGCGCGGCCGACGTCCGTCCTCTGACAATAGCCGCATGTGAAGCGATGCCCGCCCTACGCTCACGGGTGCGCAGTACCGGGCCGCCTCGTCATCTGTCGAAGTCTTTCCGCGCTAAGAGTTTCCGAGAAGCTGCGCATGATCCCAATCATGGTGCTGAGCGGGACACCACAGACGAGAGACGCTTTGTGTCACACCCGTCGCCACTTACATATACAGGCTCAGGCGATAGTAGAGTGTGCGTTCGCTGATCCCCAACATGCTCGCCGCCGCCTTGCGGTTATCCTGGCAGCGCCGCAGCGCTTCGAAGATGAGATCCCTCTCGGCCTGCTCGATGTTGAGGCTGCGGCGACTGGCGATTGCCTTGGCGTCGTCGTCCAGGGCGCTGGGCTGGATGCTGGAAACGGGTGCCTGCACCTTTTTGCAGCGGGACCAGGCACGCTCGACGGCCTTCTCAAGGTCATCCAAGGCGACCGGCTTGGACAGAAAGTCGACCACGTCCATTCGGATCGCGCGCGAGGCCGCGTCGAGTGTGCCGTAGCCGGTGGCGATGACGACCGAGGTGGCCGGGTGGGCCTCGCGGAGTTCCTCGAAGTAGTCCATGCCAGACTCACCGCCCAGGTTGAGGTCGAGAAGGACGACGGCAAACGAGTGCTCCGTGAGTGCTTGCCGCGCCTGGGAGATGCTCGCCGCGAGGGTGACGCCGAATCCCATGCGGGTGAGCGCCTTCTCATACATCAGACGCTGGGCCGATTCGTCTTCGACGACCAAGATGCGGCGAGAAGGCGTGGCGTGCTCTTCAGTCACTGACGATCTCCGTCCTGATCAAGGGGCTCGTCGGTCGGAATGGCGAGGATGAACAGCGTCCCCTGGTCCGGTCCTGGGCTTTCGGCGCGGATCGTTGCACCGATGTCGGCGGCAATCGTGGTGGCGATGGAAAGTCCCAACCCGGTGCCGCCCTTGTCGCTACGCGTTGTGGCGAACGGGACGCCCAGGTTCTCGATGGCCTCTGCAGGCATCCCGCGGCCGTTGTCTCGAACGCGGAGCCACACTTCGCCGCCTGCGCGGGTGGCGTCGACGTCGATTCGCCCGTCGGGGCCGACGGCGTCGGCGGCATTGATGAGTAGCGTGAGCATGATCTGGCGAACATCGTCGCCCCGGGCGGTGATCGAGAGTGGCTTGTCGGGGCACGTGAACGCGTAGCAGGCCGCACGATCGGGGCGTGCAGCACGCGCGGTATCGACCGTCTCGGTGAGAAGCCGCTGGACGTCCAGTGTCTCGGGAGCCCGTGGGCTGCGGACCATCGACATCAATCGTTGGACGATGGCGCGGCAACGGATTGCTTCGCGGCGTATCACTCCGAGGGACTCGTGGAGTTCCTGCCTGCCGGCATCGTCGATCGGGCCCGAGATGGTGGCACGGAGCGAGAGCTCGGCCAGGCCCAGCATGGCGTTGAGCGGGTTGTTGATCTCGTGGGCGACATCGGCGGCCAACAGACCAACGCCGGCCATGCGTTCGCGGCGGAGGAGCTCGCGGTTCTTTTCCTCGATCTTGAGCGCCATGCGTGTGCTGAGCTCTTCGAGCTGGCTGACCACGCCGCCGACGTCACGTGGTTCGGGCGATGGCGACCCTTCGGCGCGTGCGACCATCGCATTGCGCAGCTCGCGGAGACGAACGATGACGCCACGCGTCGACCAGATCGAGAGCGCCATGCACACGGTCGCCGAAACAAGGCTCGCGCCGAGAACGAGAGCCAAGGTCTGCCGCCGGGTGGCCTGCGCCTGCGCCGGGGCGCTCAGCACGCCGGTATCGGCTTCTTCGTAAAGAGCCCGCAAGCCGGCGCGGATCTGCAGGATGCGATTGGTGCGTTCATCGGCGGGCATCGTGCCCCATGCGTCGCCGATGAGGTCGCGGATATCGGCTAGCACGCTCGCGGCTCGGCTTGCCTCCTCGGCCTGGTGTTCCTGTGAGGACACGTCGTCGTACTGCTCGGCGAGGTACTGGACGAGGTTGGACTCGGCTCGGCGCAGGCTCTCGAGGGAGCGCGAGTGCAGGCGGTCGTCGTCGTGGGCGAGCTCGGCGGCGGCGAGGGAGAGATCAACGTCGACAGGCTGGAGGCGACGCGCCTCGCCGAACTCCTCGGCGACTTGCCGAAGTTCCTCGTCTATGCGCGTGAGGCCATGCCAGGTAATGCCGGTCACGCTGAGCGGCAGCACCAGAATGAGGACCATGACGATGAAGAGCTTGACCTGGATGCCCACCGGCGACACCTCCTCGTGAGAGCGGATTGTGGCCTCCCCAAGCCGGCCCGTGGAGGCCACCGCAAACATTGCAGCCGCCTCGGATGCGACTTTGGCCAACCTGCATCCGAAGCTATAGGCATGATCGGTCGATCACCGAACCTGGCTGCCAACGAAACGCCCGCGAACGGGTGGCGAGCACTGGGCACGCTGGCGACCGTCACCCTGGCGGTGACGGTGATCGTGATGGACGGTTCGATCGTGAACGTGGCGCTGCCGACGCTGGCACGTGCCCTCGACGGTTCGAGCAACAGCCAGCTGCAGTGGATCGTCGACGCGTACATCCTCGCGTTCGCGGCCATCCTGCTCACCGCTGGCAGTGCGGCCGATCGGTTTGGGCGTCGGCGAGTCATGGTGCTGGGCCTGGTCGTGTTCGGGTTGATGTCGTTGGGCGGCGCGACCTCGCAGACCGCCGGCCAGCTCATCGCCTGGCGGGCCGCCATGGGCCTCGGCGCGGCGATGATCTTCCCCTCGACCCTGGCGATCATCACCGATACGTTCGCGGACCCAGCGCAGCGCCGGCGGGCGATCGCCGTGTGGGCGGGCAGCAGCGGGCTGGGTGTAGCGCTCGGGCCCGTTGCTGGCGGCTGGCTGCTCGAGCACTTCCACTGGGGCTCGGTGTTCCTGGTCAATCTGCCGGTGATCGCCGCGGTGCTCGCGGGCTCGGCCTTGTTCGTGCGTCCGTCGGCCGATCCCCGGCCACACCGCTTCGACCCCGCCGGCAATGTGCTCTCGATTCTGGCGATCTTCACACTGGTGTTCGGCTTGATCGAGGGGCCCGTGTACGGCTGGGGATCGTGGCACATCGCCGGAGCGCTGCTCCTCTCGGCGGTTCTTTGGACCTTCTTCGGGTGGTGGGAGACCCGCACGCCAGCGCCCATGCTGGATGTGCGGGTCTTCCGCCAGCACCGATTCACTGGCGCCTGCGTGGCGATCTCGGCGGCGTTCTTCGGCCTCTTTGGCTTTGTGTTCATGGTGACCCAGTACCTGCAATTCGTGCAGGGATACTCGGCATTGCAAGCCGGTGTGCGGACGCTGCCGTTCGCGGGTTTCATCCTGTGTGGCGCGGCTGTGGCGGCGCGGTTGGGTTCGCACCGGCGTCAGGGCTGGATCTCGGCCGCCGGCCTCGTGCTGATGGGCGTGGGCTTCGCGTGGGTCTCGCAAGACACGCAGCACACGCCGTACGAGACCCTGGTGTGGCAGATGTCACTGCTTGGTGTCGGACTCGGACTGGTGAACGCGGCGGCAACCGAAGTTATCATGAACGCGCTGCCCGCGAGCAAGGCGGGCGTGGGCTCTTCTATCAATGACACAACACGGGAACTCGGCGGCACGCTGGGTGTGGCCGCGATGGGCAGTGTTTTCAACGGCGTGTACCGCCAGAACATCACCGACGGCTTTGTTGGCTCCCCCATGCCTGCCGACGCGGTGGAAGCGATGCGTCACTCTCTTGGCGGCGCGATGGTTGTGCTCGAACGGGTGGAGCAGGTGGCCGGCACGGCCGCGGGCGTGGCGGCGCGTGTTCCGGTTGTCGGTGCGTTCGAAGGGGGCTTCCACGCCAGCGCTTGGGTCGCGTGCGGCGGCGCGCTCGCGGGTGCGGCCCTGGCTGTGTGGTTGATGTCGGGAGTGGGGCGCTCCAGCAATGCCGCACTCTCTCCGGCCGTCGAAACCAGGATCGGCCAAGGAGCGTGAAGTCCATGAGCAACGGACACATCAACATCCTGGCCACCCACACCGCGCTGCCTCCGCTTCGGCACTCCGGCCCCGCGGTCGAGCAAGCGTTCGAGCGGTGGCTGAGTGGCAGCGACCGAGCCACGCAGGTCAAGGGCATGCGCATCCTGCGCAACGCCGGCGTCGAGGCGCGGCACTCGTTCCTGTCACTTGAGGAAATCTTTACGCCCTGCGGGCTCACGGAGTCTTCGGCACGCTATCGCGAGCACGCGATCGAGCTGGGAACCAGGGCCGTGGCAGATGCGCTGGCGAAGGCCGGGGTGAAGCCCGAAGACCTCGACGTGCTGATCACCACTTCGTGCACGGGGTACATGATCCCCTCGGTCGACGCGTACATCGCCGATGCGCTGGGCATGCGACCCGACCTCGTGCGGCTGCCGGTGACCGAGATGGGCTGCGCGGCGGGCGCTTCGGCGCTTATCTATGCAGCCGAGATGCTCACTGGCCGGCCGGGGCGCAAGGCTGCGGTACTGAACATTGAATTCCCATCGAACACGATGCAGCATAACGACTACTCGATGGACAACATCGTGGGAGCGGCGCTGTTCTCCGACGGCATCGCCTGCACGATCGTGGCCTGTGAGGAGGCGCCTGGCCCGGTCGTCATCGAAGACTGGTACATGCACCAGGTGTTCGAAACCACCGGGCTGCTGGGCTACCACCTCACCGACACCGGCCTGTTGATGAACCTCGATCCGACCCTGCCCGACGTCATCGGGCGCAACCTCCAGGGTGCCACAGCGCCGATGCTGGATCGCAACGGCCTGGCTCTGAGCGACATCGGGCACTTCGTGATCCACCCTGGCGGTGTGAAGATCCTGGACCGGATCGAAGAAACTCTGTCCACGTTCGGAGGCAACGTCGATCTGGCTCGCCGCGTCATGCGGCAGTACGGCAACATGAGCTCGAGTACGGTGGTGTTCATCCTCGACGCCCTGCTGAACTCGACCCCCTCGCCCGGGCCGACGCTCATGATGAGTTTCGGCCCGGGTTTCAGTGCGCACCAACTCCTGATCCGGCTTGGCCGGGGAGCATCGTCATGACACACGCGATTCACGACAACCAGGCAAAGCTGAAGTTGATCCACGACACCGGGTTCGACCGCTACTTCGAGGCCAACGACTGGGCGGGGTACAACCGCCAGTTTTTCGACAATCTGGCCGACAAGTACGACGCGACCAACGTGCTGCACTCGCTGGGTACCAAGGGGAAGTTCGATCGCAAGGCCGTGTCGCGAATGCCGATCCGCCCGGGCTCGCATGTGCTGGACGTGTGCACGGGCAGCGGCGACATCGCGATCCTGATGGCCCGCGCTCATCTGGACTTGATGGTGACGGGTGTGGACGCCTCGACGCGGATGCTCGAGGTCGCGCAACGCAAGGCCGCTGGTTTGCTTGGGCAGATCAACTTCCGGCCGGGAGACGCGCTTTCGCTCGACTTTCCCGACGACAGCTTCGACGGGGCGGTCATCAGCTTCGGACTGAGGAACCTTTCGAGCCTCGAGGCCGGGCTGAAGGAGTTGCAACGCGTGGTCAAGCCCGGCGGGTTCGTGTGCAACATGGACCAGGGCAAGCCGCGCAACATGCTGTTCCGGGCGATCTACGAGGTGCAATTCAAACGGGTGGCCCCCATCCTCGGAAAGCTCATCTTCCACCGCGGCGAGTACAACTCGTTCCGCTACCTGCCAGAGTCGAACAAGTACTTCCCCGATCAGCGAACGCTCGCGGGCATGTTTGAGGAGCTGGGCTACGAAGACGTGAAGGTTCACGAGTACTGGATGGGAGCGGTTGCCCAGCACGTGGCTCGCGTTCCCGACAACAAGGCGGCCAAGCATGATGCGTGATGTTCTCATCGTGGGCGCCGGGCCCGTTGGCCTGACGCTGGCCCACCTGTTGGCGAAGCACGGCCTCCGTGTGACGCTGCTCGAGCGGGGCCACTCCCCAGTCGCACGGCTGGGTGCGGTGTCAGTGGACGACGAGTGCCTGCGTATCTGGCAGGCCTGCGGCCTTGGGCCGGACCTGGCAGGCGCCTGGGCATCGGGCCAGGCAGGCAGCGTGATCTGCCGGTACTCCGATGGCGTTGGTCGTGAGTTCCTGAGCCTGCGTCAGCGGCACAGCGACCTGGGGCACCCCCACGCGGCCGTCATCGACCAGGACATGGCGAGCGCCATCCTGTGGCAGAAAGCCATCGACCATCCGAGCATCGACCTCGTTCCAGGCACGGCGTTCGAGAATCTCTCGCAGCATGAGTGTGGCGTAGAAGTTTCTGCCAAGGTGGGCGAAGCGACAGGTTCCTTCACGGCGCGATGGGTCGTCGCGTGCGACGGCGCGACCAGCGCTGTGCGGCAGCACCTCGGAATTGCTATGCCGACGAAGAACCTGCCCCAACCCTGGCTCGTGGCGAACATCACCGACTCGAGCAATGACCACTGCGTGCGCATCGGCTGTGCGTCTGGGGCCGCGTCGGTGTCGGTGCCGCTACCGGGCAATCGCCGACGCATCGAGATGATGCTCACCCCCGAGCAGGCCGCGGGACTGGACGCATCGGCCGTGATGGAGCACCTCCATAGCGTCTGGCCTGCGGTAACCAACGCCGAGCTGATCGACTTCGCCGTCATGCGATTCCGGGCCGGCATGGCCGAGCGGTGGCGCGAGGGCCGTGTCTTCCTGGCAGGCGACGCGGCGCATGTGACGCCCCCCTTCGCGAGCCAGGGGCTGGCGACGGGGCTCCGCGACGCGTCCAACCTCGCGTTCAAGCTCGCGGGCGCGACGCAGGGCTGGCTGCCGCAATCGGTGCTGGAAACCTACGAGGCCGAACGCCGACCCCACCAGCGGAAGATGATCAACCTCGCCCTCCGGTTGGGCTGGTTGATGTCGCCAGCAAACCCGGTGCTCGGAACGCTTGCCCACAAAGCAATCGGGCTAGTCGGTCGCTCTTCGGCGATGCGTAGTCGCTTCGAGATGCGTGGGCCCGATCTGCGGCCGGTGTACAACAGCACGCTGGTCGGCTCGGGCCCGCTCGCGGGGGGGTACCTGCCCCAGCCTCGCGTGGAAGTCAGGAACGGGCAGGGCATCGCGTTCGACGCGCTGCTCGGCCCGCGTATGACCTGGCTGCAGCTTGGTTGCGATGGCCGGCCGGGCGAGGTTGACCACGTGCCGCTCAGCCTGGGCGACGTGCTGCTCGTCGAGGGACGCGACTTCATTGACAGGGAGCGCAAGCTCCAGCATCGCTTCGGGCCCGGGGCGCTCGTGCTCGTTCGGCCCGATCGCATCGTGCATTCGCATTCCAGCTCCGCGCCACGGCGCGTTTGGGGCGCATGGAGGACACCATGGGAATCTCGACTCGAACCGTTGCCGGCCTCGTGATGCTCACGGCTGGCAGCTTGCTGACTGGCTGCGTGGCCAACAGCTCGAACCCGACGGTGGCCGTTCGTCGTGCCAGTATGACCGACGACGCCGCATCGATCGCGCTCACCCTGGGCAACCCGGGCGGGCGGCGGCTGACGATCAACCGCGTCGACTACGAGCTCTCGCACGGCGAGATGGCCCTGCCAGTCGCCAGCGGGTATTGGACCGGCGATGTCGATCTACCGGCGGGCGGCGAGGCGGAGCTCACGCTCGACATCAAGTTCGATGAGCCCCCCCTCGAGCCCGACTCGACGCTGCTGCACCTGAGCGGCGTGCTCGGCCACAAGGACCACACGGGATTCCTCTGGCTCAAGTCCATGGACCTTGGCGAGACGGCGTTCAAACTGGATGTTCAGGCAGAGGGAGAATCGCGATGAGCGTGACCGGGCATCGGCAATGGCCACGGTTGCTGCTGGCGGCGGGGCTCGGGCTCGCCGTCGCGCCGGTGCTGGTGTGGGCGGCGACGGGGCACGAGGGCTACACGCGATGGCCCGACGCGAAGCTCGCCGCCTCGGACACGGCAACGTCGGAAGAGGACCTCGACCTCTTCGAGGACATCGGCCTGACCACCGAGGAGGACGCGATGGCCCAGCCGGACATCGAGAGCCGCTTCGCGCTCGGGCTGCTGCCCGGTGGGTTTACACCGAGATACCTCGTGTCCGTCGCGTCCGTGGCGACCGTCGGGCTCGGCCTGTGCAGCGTTGGCGCCATCGCGATGCGTCGCGGGCGTCATTGCGTGCTACTCAAGGAGAAACAACCATGAATCCGATTCGTGCAATTGTGGCGACGAGCGCCGTGGTGTCGATTGCGTGCGCGGTGCTCGCGCAAACCGTCCAACAGCAAGCTGTCGAAACCGAGGCCATCCAGCCCACCCCCCACAAACCCCACGAGCCCCAGGCCCCAGCCGAAGTGGCCGAGAAGGGCACGCTCTACTACACGCTCAGCGGCAAGGAGGCCCAGGTGCTGTTCACTTCCAAGGCCCCGCTGGAGAACATCGTCGGCAAGAGCAACAAGGTGGTGGGCTACGCAGTCGCGGGGCCGGCGGACAACCCCGCGAAGCTGGTCGCCGCCCACTGGGTGCTGCCGGTCGAGTCGATGGCCACCGGTATCCCGCTGCGCGACGCGCACATGGCGGGCAAGGAATGGCTCGACGGCGAGTCACACCCGACCATCGAGTTCAAGCTCGCGAGCGTCGAGGGCATCAAGGAGATCAAGCGCGGCAAAGGCTTCTCGACCTGGAACGCCACGCTCGTGGGCGATATGACGATCCGAGGCGTCACCAGAAAACTGCGCGTAACGGACGCCCGCTTGTCGTTCCTGGACGCATCCGATCGCACCGCCAGCATCGCCCCGGGCGACTTGCTGTTCGTCAAGACCAGTTACGCCGTGAAATTGTCGGACTTCGGCATGACTCATAAGGACGTACCAGACAAAGTGGCCGACGAGATCCAGCTCGAACAGACCCTTCGACTTTCAACGACGAGACAAGAGGTCTCGGCGAACGCGGAGCACAACCGGTGATCTCTTGCCCAACGCGAGGCGGCCGAGAGTAGATACCGCACTCCCCAGATAATCGTCACGAACCGAATGGCTACATGTATCGAATCCGAATAATCAGTACCACGGCAGAGCGGAGGTACTCTAAGAACTCGCTCAATACGCGAATGCCCCGAATTCGGGACTCGGGGTACCGTTGCAGACGACTCACCTTAAACCCATTGCTCTGGATTCAACAGGCCGAAAGACGCGGCGGGAAGAGGTTGTTCGGCGGGTCAACACACTCGATACACTCCGCCGACTCCTGGCGATCGCAGAGACACGCCGCCCTATCCATTGCATTGCGCCTTTGAGACGGTTACGCTCGGGGAGCTTGCAAGGCCCGCGTCCTTTGGATGCGGGCCTGTTTGTTTACTGGCTCGGGGCCAGAAGCGGCCCCACTGGGGCGACGGGGCGGGGGTTGGGGTCTCTCGGCTTTTGGGAGAGAACTGTGGGTGGCGGGCGGAACCCGAGGCGAGGAGGGCCGGCGGGGACGAGACTTTCGCGCTCTCTGGGTGGCGGTTAACGGAGCGGAGAAGATTGGGTGCCTGAGGCGGCAGTTTCGAGAATCAGTAATACTCGCGAACGTACCCGTACGCCCGCTCGAACAGCTCGGTGTCGTGGTGCAGCTTGTACTTCAGCAGCGTCTTGCGCAGTTCGATCCGAATCTGGCGTTCGTCAGCGTGCGTGTCCTGACAGCCGTCGAATCGCACCGCCCGCACGATCTCATCCATGTCGTCGACCACGCGCTTGACCGTGATGGGCGTCTCGCCGTTGCGGGCCTCTCCGAAGAGCTCGGTGAGCGCCGTGCGGCCCTGGTCGATCTCTTCTTCCTCGAGCGTCTCGCGCTCCATGCGGACGACGTCCTTGGCCGAGTCGAGCAGGGCCTTGAGGAAGTCGATGCTCACGAGCAGGCCCTGCTCCTGACGCTCCTTGATCGCTTCGAGCGCTCGGCGAGTTCCTTGTACTTGGGTTGCTCGCGTGCTTGCACAGCCGGGCGGTGAGCTTGATGGTAACTTCCTTGGCCTTGCCGTCGGGGTTCTTCGTGCCGAGCACGGCCTCAAGCAGATCGGCGTCGAGCAAGAGCGTGTCAACGTCGTCGCGCAGGGCGTCGACGTGCACGTTCTCGTGGATGAGTGCTCGACCTGTTCGGTGGCAGCGGCTCGACGCTTATCGCCGCGGAGCAGACTCAGCGCCGGGCCTTGCTGATGGAGCTGGCCCCCTTGTACTGCGATGTGATCGTGAAGCGGTGGGAGCGGTTCACGGGCAAGAAGGCCGAGCGAGAGGGAGCAACTCAGTGAGCGCGTTCACGGAAGAACACGGCGACCTCGGCTTTGTCGGCCTTACCCGAGGCGACAGCCACCGTGATGTCGTACAGCCCATCCTCATCGGCCTCGATCTCCACGCCGTTCACTTCCAGGAAGACGATGGCCGACGCAGCGCCGGTCCGCTTGTTGCCATCGATGAACGGATGGTTGCTCACGACGTGGAACAGGTACGCGGCGGCCATCTCGAAAAGGTCAGCGTGCAGGTACGAGCCCGCGAACGTCGCACGCGGCTGTTCAAGTGCCGAGAGCAACAAGCCAACGTCGCGGGTTCCGTCCGCACCGCCGTAGGCTTTGATCAGGCTGCGGTGCAGCCGCAAGACCTGGTCGACGTGGAGAAAGACCGGATCGACCATGACTTACTCGGCGAGCCGCTTCATGGCCTTGCCAAAGCGCTTATGGACGCGATCGACCGCTTGCTCGAAGCGTCGCTCGATCTCGGGATCTCGAACGGGCGTGAGCACGAGCGAGCGCCCATCGGAGATGACCTCGAAGGGCGTGTCCGGGCTGGCACGCAGCAGGTCGAGAATCGGCTTGTCGATGATCATGGCGTAGCTGTTGCCGTGCTTGATCAGGTTCTTGACCATAGTGGCCTCCTTGACAGGGAATACTACCGTATATACGGTGTGTTTCCAGCCGGGGTTCAGCCGAAGCGTCGGCCCGGGGGCAGACCGGGTGGGTGCGGTGCGGTTACCGGGCCGGTGGGGCCGGCATCACGCTTTGGCTGTGAAACGGCCGCGCTCGACCTTCAGGAAGCGAGCGTCCTTTCCCTTGGTCTGGATCTCTCGCGGCGTAGAGCGTCGCGTGCGGCGTCTTGCCGCTGGTCTGCCAGCCCGCGGCGATGACGCGCTCGGCGATCGTCTTGGCCGCCAGCGGCTCGCCGGCGTTGGCCAGCACCCTCGCCGCGAGGTCGAGGCCGCTGGGCTGCTTGCCCTTGCGTGGCGTGGGCTTGGCGGGCTGCTTCGTCGCGGCGGTGACGGCGTTGGGCGCGTGCTTCTTCGCGGCCGGCTTCTTTGCCCGGGTTTTCGCCGTGTTCTTGGCGGGCGTCTTCTTCTTGCTCGCCTGCTTTGCGGAGCGCTTGCCGTGGTCTTCTTCGCAGTCTTCGTACTGGTCGGCATGGTCGTGTCCTCAGCGTGGCCCCATGCCACGCGTTGGCACACATGACGCCCTCACATCTCGCGCGAGGCAAGGGCCATCGCCGATCAATCGCACGCCGCAGGGGAAAGCGATGACGCGCGGGCCGGCTACCCCCCCGGTTGGGTACTAGTCAACACCTTTGACAAACGCAGGTTGCCCGTGGTTCGCATTTCGTGTGCGGATGGGCCGCGGAATCTTGATATCGCCGGTGAATCAGACAACTAGCCAGGATGAACCCGTGACATGCCCGACCTGCTCACCACCTCGCAGCTCGCCGACCGCCTGGGGCTGGCCGCGTCGACGGTGCGCAAGTACGCCCAGGAGGGCATGCCGCCCGCGGGCCACACCCCGCATGGTGGGCGGCTGTGGGACGAGGCCACCTGCCGCGCCTGGCTCGATGATCATGTCCTCGACACCGGCCACGGCGGACGGCGAGAGGGCGCCGGCCGGAAGCCGGGAAGTTCACCTGCCAAGTCCTGGCACGCACGGCAGCCCACCGGAGCCCCCAGCATGAGCCAGCAAGAGTACAACAAGGCCCGGGCGATCAAGGAAACCGCTATCGCCAACATGAAGGTGATCGAGCTGCGGAAAATGCAGGGCGAACTGCTGCAGGTCGACGAGGTGCGGGCGAACTGGAACGAGGCGCTGGGCGTCGTGTGCCAGGCCCTCAACGACCTGCCGCAAGCCATTGCCCAGAGGGCGGGGTCGCAGTTGCAATTGGATAAGCAGGCCTGGGAAGCCCTGCGCGCGGTGGTCGAGCAGCAGGTCGCGGAGGCCAAGGCCCGGATCCGGGAACAGGCGAAGCGGTGAAGTTTGTCGCCGACGGCAAAATGCCCTTGTGAAATTGGGCGTTATCGGCTACGCTGGGCATGATGCGAGCCGCCCTCTGTTTGGCTTTGATCTGGTGCGCACCCCTGGCCGCTCTTGCGCAGGACCGGGTCCACCTGCCCGCCGAGGTCGACCTGGCCCGGCTGGTCGATCTTTCGGCCGAGCGGCTCGGCCTGCGGATCGCCTACGAACCGCGGCAGTTGGCCGGCAGCTTCATGGTCCGCAGCGGCGATGGGGTGGACGACGAGGGGCTCTGGGCCCTGACGAACGAGCTGCTCGTTCAGAAGAACCTGACCACGATCTCCACCGGCGACGGGCTGGCCATCGTGCAGCTCAACGGCGCCGGGCGGCTGGCGACGCCGATCGAACAATGGGCTATCGAGCAGACCGACTCAGGACCGCGACTACGCACGGCCGGCCGGGCCGGGTATGTCGCGATTGTGTATGACATCAAGGAGGCCGACCCAGAGACACTGATGTCGGCCGTTCAGCCGCTGCTGAGCGCGGGTGGATCCGTGACCCGGCTGGGCGATAGCGATCGCGTGATCGTGGCCGATCTTCGTGACCGGGTCGGCCGGGTCGTGTCGCTCATGCAGGCCCTGGACATTCGCACGACCGTGACGCGGTCGTACGAGCCTCGGGTCTTTTCTCCAGGAGAAGTGGGCGAAGCCGTCAAGCGGCTCATCGGTTAAGAGGTCCGCGTCGTGGCCGACGAGCTCACCGGGACGCTCTTGGTTGAAGCGACCGTGACGCAGCACGAGGCGATCGCGGCGCTGGTCGCGCGACTGGACGCCGAAACGTCGGCGGCACGGCTCTCGACGCGCACGATCACGGTGCGGCACCGGCCCGTCGAGGAAATCGTGTCGCTCGTCAACCGGCTGCTTGGGGCGGGCGTTGCGGGCCAGCCCGATGAGCCCGCGGACGGCGGGCCCACGAATTCGCGCCTGCCACCCGAGGCCCCCACCGCCGCGGAGCGTGCCCGCGACCGCGGTCGGGGCGGCGCAGCCAGCGACGGCGTGATCCAGATCGACGGCATGACCGTTTCGCTCGTGGCCGACGAGGCGACCAGCCGCATCCTGGCGATCGGGCCGCCCGGCGTGCTGGACAAGGTGCAGGAGCTCGTGCGCGAGCTGGACGTGCGCCAGCCCCAGGTCATGCTCGACGTGACGATGGTCAGCCTGACCGAGGGGGAGACGTTCGACTTGGGCGTGGAGCTCGAGAAGATCGAGATCGCGGGCGACATCCGGATCCGGCTCGCATCGCTCTTCGGCCTTTCGACCAGCGATGGCGATGGCCGCGACGCGGGGGACGGCGCGGGCTTCACGGGCGTCGTGCTTGACCCCGGCGACTTCGCCGTGGTGGTGCGTGCACTCGAGACGGTGAACCAGGGTCGCTCGCTCAGCCTGCCGCGCGTGCTGGTGGACAACGCCGCAACCGCCACGCTGGACGCCGTGCGCGAAGAGCCCTTCGTCTCGACGAACGCGAGCGATACCGTGGCGACCACCAGCTTCGGTGGCTCGGCGTCGGCGGGCACGCAGATCACCGTCACGCCGCGCATTGCCGAGGGCGACCACCTGTTGCTCGAGTACGCGGTAAGCCTCAGCCAGTTCGTAGGCGAGTCGTCCAGCAGTGCCGTGCCGCCGCCTCGGCAGGAGAACAGCATCACGTCGATCGCGACGATCCCCGATGGGCACGCGATCGTGCTGGGCGGGCTCGAGACCATGAACGAGGGCGAGGCGGAGAGCCAGGTGCCGCTACTGGGCGACATCCCATGGCTGGGCGAACTCTTCAAAAACCGCTCGCGCTCGGCTGGCCGCACGAAGTTCTACGTGTTCATCCGCCCGACCATCACTCGCGGCGACGGCTTCGAGTACCTTAAGTACGTCAGCCAGGACATGGCCGCGGACTTGGGCGTGGACGATGGCTTCCCGGTGGTCAAGCCGCGGGTGATCCGATGAGCGTGGCGGCCCGGCCGTGCGAGGCGTTCCTGCGTCTGATCAACCGCGACTTCGCACGCGAGCACCTCGTGCTGGGCGAGCGTGTAGGCGAGCAGTTGGTGCTGCGGCACGCCGACGCGACACCGCTGACCGTGCTGCACAACGTGGGCGTGCGCCTGGGCGAGCACGGCGATCAAGAGGTCGCCGATGCGCAGGTGCTCGCCGAGCGGATCGACGCGGCGTATACCCAGATCGAGCGGGACACCTCACAAGAGACCCCGGGCCTGACCATCGAGGCCCCCGACGACGACCTGGAGCGTGCCCTGGCCGAGGCCGACCGAGACCTGCTGGCCACCTCGGGCAAGGCGCCGGTCGTGCGGCTTGTCGATTGGATGCTGTTCACCGCGGCCACGCGAGGCGCGAGCGACGTGCACGTGCAGCCGCTGGAGGACCGCGTTCTTATAAGGATGCGTGTCGACGGCGCGCTGCGCGACGTCAGGGACCTTCCCGCGTCGCTCGGTGGCCCGATCGCAAGCCGGCTAAAGGTCATGGGCCGGATGGATGTGGCCGAGCGCCGCGTGCCGCAAGATGGGCGGGCGACGGTCACCATCGGCAACGGCGATACGGCCCGCACGATCGACCTGCGTCTCAGCAGCCTGCCCACCGCGTTCGGCGAGCGCGTCGTGGTGCGTCTGCTCGAGCCCGAGGGCACGCTGGACCTGGACGACTTCTCGGCCCTCGGCATGCCTGAGGACGTGCAGCGGAGATGGCTGGCGGCGTGCTCGCGTTCGAGCGGCATCGTCCTCTCCACCGGCCCGACCGGAAGCGGCAAGACCACGACCCTGTACGCGACGCTTCGGTGGACCGCCCGCCGCTCGGCCCGCGACCTGAACGTGATGACCATCGAGGACCCCATCGAGTACGATCTATCTGGTCCTCACGTGGCGATCAGCCAGGCCCAGATCAATACCAAGAAGGGCGTCACGTTCGCAAGCGGCCTGCGGCACATCCTGCGGCAGGATCCCGACGTCGTCATGGTCGGCGAGATCCGCGACCTTGAGACGGCGCAGGTCGCCATCCAGGCCAGCCTGACCGGGCACCTGGTGCTCTCGACGCTGCATACCTCCGACGCGGCGACGGCCGTCACGCGGCTGGTCGATTTGGGTGTCGAGCCGTACCTCGTGTCGGCGTCGCTGTCCGCCGCGCTCGCGCAGCGCTTGGTCCGGCGCGTGCACGGGGCATGCGATGGGAAGGGCTGCGAGGCGTGCTACAACAGCGGGCTCCTGGGGCGAGTGGGGTTGTTCGAGCTGCTGGTGGTGGGCGAACCGATGCGTGAGCGGATCGCGGCGGGCATCACCGCGAGCGCTCTGCGGGGCGAGGCCAAGGCCGCAGGGATGCGGACGCTGCAGGCCGAAGGGCGGCGGCTGGTTGAGGCTGGGGTGACGACGCCGCTCGAGGTCGCGCGCGTGGCGTCCGTTGGTGACGAGGCCTTCGATGCGGTCGAGGCCGTGCCATGACGCTCTGGCGCTACAGAGCCGTGACTGCCGGCGGGCTCTCGCGCAAGGGCGAGCTGACCGCCGACACCGCCGTGAGCGCCCGAGCCTCGCTGCGTCGCGTGGGACTGACGGTCCTCGACGTGCGACCGGTTGCCAGCGAGCGGGTGCGTGTACCGGCCTCGCTCGCGTCCAGCTCGCATGGCGTGCTCCGCGGACGACGCCGCGACGCCAAGGCCGAGGTGCTCGACGCGCTCGCCACGCTGCTGGCCTCGGGCGTGCCGCTGGCCGACGGTCTGGGCACGCTCGCCGGTTCGCGCTCGAAGCGGTCGGGCATGCGGCGGATGCTGCTGCAGGTCGAGGACGCGGTGCGCTCGGGCACGCCGCTGGCCGATGCGTTCGAGTCCCAGCCGGGCTGGTTTGATGCGGCGGAGGTCGCGGTCGTGCGGGCCGGCCAAGCCCGGGGCGAGCTCGCGCACGCGCTGCGATCCCTGGCCGATCGGCACACGCGCACCGGCGAACTGGCGGGCAAGCTGGCCTCGGCGCTGGCGTACCCGGCCATCGTCGCCGTCGCCGGCGTGGCGGTCGTCGTGTTTCTCTCGCTCGGGCCGCTGCCAAGGCTGGTGGGCATCCTGGATCAAGCGGGGGTGCGGCCGCCGGCGTTGACCGCGGGCATGATTGTGCTCGGCGAAGCGATCGCGCGCTGGTGGGCGGTGATCGTTGCCGGCGTCATTTCCGCGCTGCTTCTCGCGGCGTGGGCGGTGCGCATGATCTCGACGAGCGAGCGCGGCTGGCCCAGTCCATTGCGCCAACTCGTGCCCCACGCCCTCCGCGGCATGGCGCTAGCCAGGCTCGCCGGCGAACTGCAATCGATGACGCGCCTGGGCGTGCCACTGACCGAGGCCCTCCGCGCGGCGGCACGGACCTTCAACGGGCCGGTGAATCTGAGCCTTCGCTCAAACCTCGAACGCGCCGCCACGCGCGTCGAGGCGGGCGAGCGCCTCTCGCAAGCCCTCGACGACCCGCACTGGTTCGCCGACGACATGCGCCGGCTGATCGAGGCCGGCGAGACCGCGGGCGAGCTTCCCGACCTGCTCGAACGCCTGGCCGATCGCCTGGAACGCAGGGCCAAGCGCCTGACCGATCGGCTGGCCGGCCTCATCGAGCCCGCCGCCATCATTATGCTTGCGGCCATGATCGGCGTCGTCGTGCTCTCCGCCGTGCTTCCCCTCTTGAAACTTCGGGAGGTGCTCTAATGCGTCGCTTCTATTCAGCCCAGCACGGCATGACTCTCGTCGAGGTGCTGGCCGTCGTCGTGCTGCTGGGCATCCTCGCCGCAACACTCACCGTTGGCCTCACCGCCGCCTTCGGCCAGGGCAAGCGCGAACTTGCACGCACCGCGATCGCCGGGGCCAAGGCCAAGGTCGAGATGTACCACGTCGCCGAGGGCGGCTGGCCGCAGAGCCTGCAGGACCTCGTCGACGCCCCGCCCTCGGCCAGCTACCACCTGCCCATGGACGCCGCCCGCGACCCCTGGGGCAACATGATGCAGCTGATCGTGCCCGGGCCGGAGGGCCACGCGTTCGAGATCATCAGCTTGGGCGCGGATGGCAGAGTCGGCGGCGACGGCGAGGACGCAGATCTGAGTTCGCTGGACTTGCGCGAGGGCGGCGCATGACCTCGCCGTGCTTCCATCGCGGCTTCACGCTCGTCGAGACGCTGGCGACCTGCGCCATCGCCGCGCTGGCCATGGCGATCGGTGCCGCGCTGCTCGCCGGGGCGGGCGATCCGCTGCCGCGGGCCGAGCAAACCTACTTGGAAGCTCGCGCGATGGCGAGGCTCGTGGCCGTGAGCGATGGCCCGGCCAGCATGCAACTCGAGGGCGGCCGGCTGATCGTCCGCGACGGCCGTGGCAGCGCCGTTGTCGAACGGGAATGGCCAATCAACGTGCTGGCGACAGCTCTGACCGATGGCATCCGCATCGATCGTTTGGGCGCAAGCGATGCACCGAGCGTCGTGCTCATGCACAATGGCCGCAGGATGGAGCTGGCGCCATGACCCGCCGCGGCCTCACGCTGCTCGAGGTCGTGCTCGCGACCGCGCTGCTCGCTCTGGCCGCGACAGGCGTGGCCTCGGCGGTCTCTTCGATCACGCGACCAGTTGAAGGATCACACGCTGACATTCATGAGCTCGCCGCCGCGATCGAGGAGGTGCTGAGGGATCCCGCGCGATACGAGCTCGATGCCGCCGCGATCACCGCCCACGGCCAGGGCACGCTCATGCTTGATGACGCGACGATCCAGATCGTGCTCAAGACGCGGAGCGGACGCGGTGCATGGCTGGAGTTCGCCCAAGGAGACCAGCGGATCGCCCGCTGGGTCCGCGTGCCGGAGGAGCGGCGATGAGGCGGGGCTTCACGCTCTTGGAGGTGCTGCTCGCCCTCGCGCTGACGGCGCTGGCCGCGGGTGCCGCCGTCGCGGTGCTCGTGCCCATGGTCAGCGATGCGCCCGCCGTCGCCGCCGAGATCGAGTCACGATCGAAGGCGCAGCGGGCCCTGAACCGCATCGGCCACGATCTGCTCATTGAGCATGAGTCGATGCCGCGCCGGCGGGTGAGCGTCGGGGACGGCTGGCTCACGATCGAGACGAGGTCCGACGGCCGGCGGGTAATGAATCGCTATGACGCGGACTCGCTGGGCGTCGACACGCTGGAGTCCGAGTTGCTGGACAACGATCGCCGGCTCGTCGTCCGCATCAGCGACCGCGACCAATCGCTCCAGCGGGAGTACCGCGTGCCATGACCCGCTTTGCTCCAACCCGCCGTGGCGTCGCGCTCCTGCTCGTGCTGGCCCTGGTCGCCGGCGTGCTGCCCATCGTCGCGCTCGCGGCCTCGCGTTCCTCCGCGGCCGTGCAGCTCGACCGATCGATGGCCGAGGGCGCCATCGCCGATGACCTGATGCAGGCAACGACCCTGCCCGTCGTCGACTGGCTTCGCCGCGACGCGCCGCTCGTGGCCTTGCCCCCGCAAGCCGAGCAGCCCATGGTGCGCGTGCTCGACGATCGCTTCGAGATCGAGGGCCGCCCCATCGAGATCCGCGTGACGGCGTGGGACCTGCACGGCATGCTACCGGCGGACGCCGTTCGCGCGGGCACGCCGCTGAGGCTGTTGCTTCCCGAGGACGTGCGCCAGCGGGTGGACGCATTGGAGGCCGATCCCGATGGTCTGGACGTGTTCGCCGCGCGCGACGGCCACAGGCGAATCTTCCCCTCGCCGACGTCACACGAGCCCGCCCTGGGCGCCCTCGTGAGCACGTCAGAGCGCCCATCCGCCCAGCCCACCGTCCGCCTGAACGTCAATACCACGCCCGCGCCGCTGCTCGCCCAGGCCCTGCGCCTCGCCGGTCGGGGCGGCTACGAGCAGATCATGGAACGACGGGCGATGGGACAGCGAAGCGGGCCGCCGCCCGCACCCGATGGTGATCGAGCTGGCTCGCCACGGATCGTGCTTGCCGCTTCGAGCAGCAGTTGGGGCGTTCGCATCGACATCCGCGTCGGCTCCGTGCGGCGATCGTGGTGGACGGTGTGGACACGCGTCAGCGGCGACTGGATGCTCCAACGCCGCACGCCCATCCTGTGGGAGCCCCACCCGGAGGCCACGCGATGAATCGGCTAACCCGCGAGCGTGCGATCACGACCGCAGGCATGGCATGCGCGATCATCGCATGCGGCGCGGCCGTCTGTTGGGCGACGCGGCCAGCGGGCTCTTTTCCCATCGCTGTACGCATCGACGAACCAGTCGTGCCAGCCACGGACAGCGCCAACACACGACTGGATGCCTCCGTTTTTGATGTGGTGCTCTGGCCCGAGCCCAAGCAGGCCGAGACGACACGAGTAGCCAGCGCGAGATTGTCGACGCCCTCACCACCTCCGCCACCGCCGCCCGCGGCAATCAATCTGACGCTGGTCGCCATTGTGGAAGCCGAGGGCGGCTGGCAAGTGGCCCTCTACGACCCCGGCGAACAACGCATCTTCTTTGCGGGCGAAGGCGACACCGTCGGATCAGTCCGTGTGCGCGAGGTAACGGCATCGACCGTCCTGCTCGAACTCGCCGGGCGAACACGCCAGCTGGCATTGCAAGGCGGACCGTCATGACGAAGGGCACGCACACGATCGAGGTCCCTGTGGACACGTGCTACGTCGCGGTCGCCCCCCGGCCGCCCGGCCGCCTGAACGCTCGCGTCGCGGCCTACGCCGGCGAGGGCCAACTGCCACGGCCGATCGACGAGCTGTGCATCGCCTGGCGAGTCTTCGGCGACCAACTGGTCGTGGTCGCGGTGGATCACGAGTTGGCAGACCACTGGCTCGCCGAGGGCGTCCTGAGCTCGCGCGTCGCGGCGTTGCCAGCGGGAGTCGGCATTGAAACTGGCCCGATCGAGCTCCTAGCTCGGTCCTATCTACCAGCCAGGATCCGCCGCCATCGGCGCCATCGAGTCGCTTCGCTCGCCATCATGCTTGCCGCTAGCAGCCTCGTTGCGGCGTACGAGCTGGACCAGCGGACGGGCACGATCCTGGACCACGCACGATCGGCCGACGCGGCAACGCTGGACCTCTCACGCGAGGCCCTCCCGCAGTGGCGCGAAGGCGCCTCGCCCCAGCTCGCCCTCACGGGGGAACTGCGCAGGCTGCGCACGCTCGCGAGCGGGGACCGCGACGACAAGCCGATCGACAGCCGCGATGCGCTCGCGGCCCTCTTCGAGGCGTGGCCCACGGGCGAGGGCTTCCAAGTCGAGTCCATCGAGGCCGCCGCGGATCGGGTGACACTCCGCACCGTCGCGCCGTCACGCGAGGCCGCCATCGCGCTGGCCGGCCGTCTCGCCGAGGCGAGCACGTTCGAGTCCGCCCTCCCACAGGTGCGGACCGAAACGCAGCGTGATGGCGACGTCACGCGGCTGGAAGTCTCGCTCATCCACACCGGAGGCCGCCAATGAACGGCCGCGCACTCATGCTGATCGGCCTTGCGGCCCTCGTCGCTTCGGTGACCATCCTGGCCATCTCGTTCGCGCGATGGCGCAGCACCGCGAACACCTTCGATCAAGCGAACGCCGAGCTCGTGGCCGTTCAGCAGCAGATCGCCGAGATCCGATCCCTCCAGGCAAGCCTCCACACCCAACGCATCGCGACAACCGGCAGCCGAGCCGATGCGCTCGCTGAGATCGCCGACACTCTCGCCGCCGCCGGCTTGCCCGACTCCGCCATGCGATCGCTCGACGAGCAGAGCGATGCGGACGTCGGCGAGGCGGGACTGCGCCGGCAGACGCTTCGACTCGCCCTCACCAGCATCACGCCCGGCGACCTCGGCCGATTCCTTGCGCGGCTCGAAGCCGATCATCCAGAATGGCTGGTCGCGCGTGTTGAGCTCACCCGCCCGCGTCGCGGCGACGGCAACCGGTACGACGCTGGACTGATGCTGAGCCGGACGTACGATGCGTCCGAACGCTCGCAGGGGGACTCGCGGCCATGACACGAACCTCGCCGGCCCTCTTGCTCGCATTGTGCATCGCCGCGGCACTGCCGCTCGGCTGCCGCTCGACCTCGCCCAGCCCCTACGTCAACCAGCCGCCCATCCGTCGCGACACCGACCGGGCCCAGAAGCTCGCCGCCGAGGCGGTCGACCTCATGGAGAAGGACCCGCAGCGGGCCGAGAAGCTGCTGCGCGACGCCCTGGCCGCCGATCTCTACCACGGCCCCTCGCACAACAACCTGGGCGTGCTCCTGCTCGAACGCGGCGACTTGTACGAGGCCGCCAACGAGTTCGAGTGGGCCCGCCGCCTCATGCCCGGCCACCCCGACCCGCGCATGAACCTGGCGCTCACACTCGAGAAGGCCGGCCGCGTCGACGAGGCCATCGCCCAGTACCGCCGGGCGCTTGAAGTGCACCCGGGGCATCGGCCAACGGTTCAGGCATTGACGAGGCTTGAGGTTCGGGCGGGACGCGCCGATGACCAGACGCTCGCACGGCTGGACACGCTCAGGCTTGAGGGCGAGGACGAGGCGTGGCGGAGTTGGGCCGCTGGCACTTTCATCACGCTCACAGGCAACAAGAGCGCTAGCCGAACTCCCCTTCCCGCTGGCTCGACCCAATAGGCGTCACATCAGTTCAACCAGATCGCTCCGCTGCCACGGATTCGAGCCGAGGTACTCGTACAGGTTCATCCCGTCGCCGCACAGGTCCTCCGTGCTGGACGCCAGCGACACCGCCGCGAAGCCGCGACCGGTCGAACTCATGCTCAGCAGGCTCGCCGCCGTCGCGATAGGATCGCGCTGCATGAACCCGCCCAACGCCGGGACGTACACGCGATTCCAATTGTGGTAGATCGTGTGGCCGTACGGTACCAGCCGAGGGCTCTCCGCCTGGCCGTACCCTGTCACGATCCCAACATCTTGGCAATCAACGAACAGACCCTTGTGGCCGAGGTGCGGCATCGCCATCGCGTGCAGGTGATTCGCGCTCAGGACAGACAATAGCGTCGCAAGAAACCACGCGAGCGGGCAACACCTGATAAGCTTCAATCCACCCATCGCAAAGGAACAAATTTAAGTCGCTTGACACTTGCGGCGATCAGATCACGACGTGTTTGCTGGTCTACGATTAGAACTGGTTGGGGAGGTACGTTCTGTTGGGAAAGATCGTTGGGGCTGGGATTTACTCCGATCCCGCGTCCCCACCACCCCGCGAGCTCCCATGTAAACGCGACTGGTGGCAGCGAGCCGAATCGCTCGAGCACATCAGCGCGTCGATAGGCCGCCCACTCTCCTTCCTCCGCTTTGCCGACGATCGTACGAGGCGAGCCCGGCGGGGCGTATTCCATTCCATAAGTCTGAATCCCCGTGGTCGCATCGTCAAATGGCGGCATCACACGGTCCGTCATCAACTGGAACCAGCCACTGGGGTTGCTTGAAGCGATGACTGGACATAACTTGACATGCTTGTACGACAGACCAGGCACCACGTCGAGTAGTCTCCGATGAACAACATATGCCCTCATGGAAATGTGCATGCCCACCTGCGGCTTGGGAACATCTCTATTTTTCATCTGCCAAGGGCTCTTCTGCCAACACCACGGAGCGGGGTTGTCGTCCGTGGGCCGAATGGTCCAGTCAAAAGACGTACCGCCCTCAACCATTCCCAGGGCCCAACATGGCGAGCGATTGACCCATACTTGCAGCATCTCTGCTGCATCGAGTTCTTCTTTCGTGAAAATACACTCTTCACGATACGACAAGGGCTCACCTGGGTTGTCATGAAAGTATTCACTGTATCGTCGCGCAAAGGATTCAATGCGTTGTAGATCGGAACGATCCACCATAAAATGTATGATCCATCTGCTATTTACAGGGCCAAACCGCTTTTGCGGTCGCAGCGGTGCCATTTCGCGAAGACACTCATCCAATTGAGCGTCATGGACACCGAAACTGACATCAATTACACGCTTCATTGTCAGGTGGGACGGCCAATATCACGCCATGCCGCGGGGGCATCCCCGGCACCCGGCGGCAAGAGTGGCAGCGAGTCGCCACCGAGCGTCGGCGAGGGCGGAAGGTAGTTTCCAGGTGACGGACTCGCAAGCAGGCTGATGCCGAGCCGGAATCCACGCGAAACTCCGTCGGGCAGGTCAACACCTTGGCTGTAGGGGGCGTTGCAGATGTCCCACAACAAGTGCTGCCATCCGACTGACTCGAAACCACTGAACCAGGAGTACTCTCCTGAGCTCGCGCTGTACTCGACCTTCGAGAGCGGGAACGGCGCCGGTGGCGGAGTTGTCAGCGGCAATTCCTCAGCGCTATCGCAGGCGACTTGACCGGCTGCGTTTATGACAGCCACCAGGCAAAACACCGCCACGACCAAGCGACTCACAGCGTTCACACGCATTGCTGTCCCCCACATCATCCGCTCTCAAATCGTGCCGAACACGCTGCTCGCTTTCGTAGATCTCCCATGTTGTACCAAATGCCCTCACCTGCGCCAAGCCCATCTGGGCTATTCTTCTAAGCGACATGTGGTTGTCAGGGCCTAACTCTTGCAGTGGCAGCAGTTTAGAGTGGAAAAGATTCTTCGCATGGGCTGCGTTTGACCTTGGCTTGGCTGGCAGTCCGGTGGCATTACTGTCGGTTGGGCTCCCTCGCGCATAAAGCTTAACGGTAACCTCGCGTCGCTAGTCCGTGTGGGGCAACTGATCAACTGAGCTGCCAACATGGTGCCAACTCTCGGCCACGGGTATCCCTTGTGTACGCTCGGCCCGGCCCTTTCAAACGCCCGAGAGCGTCCAAATAGTCTCCGAGTTGGCCTGGTGGAGCTCTGAAACGGTTCCGATCGGGGAGCTTTCAGGCCCGCGTCCGTTGGATGCGGGCCTGTTTCATGGACGCTCATGCCGGCCAGATGTCCGCGTCCATCACCTCAACCGAGTTGCCAGCGGGGTCGCGGAAGTAGATCGACCGGCCCGCCCGGAAGAACCCCGGCGGCCACGCCACCTCACGCTCAATCTCAACACCATGCTGCGCCAACCGCGCGGGCCACGCGCCGAAGTCATCGACCCGAAACGCCACATGCCCCGGCCCGGTCGCCCCATGGCTCGGCACGTCCCGCCCCGGCCGCCCCGACCACTCCGGCTCGAACAACAACAGCACCGACCCTTCCCCCACGCGCAACACCGCCATCCGCTCGCTGGGCTCTTCCAACAAGCGCAAACCAACGACCTCCGCATAGAAACGTGCGGTGGCGATGGGGTCGCGGGTGTAGAGGATGGTCTCGAGGAGGGTGGGCACTACTCACCGTTCTTGCTGCTCACCACGATGCAATCCCGATATTGGCCCCGCAGTTCCTTGAGTCGCTTGTATGGATCGGCAAGAGGTTCGAGCCCAAAGCGCTGTCGCAATGCAAAGAGCAGCCTCAGTTCTTCCGGATACTGCTTCGACGATCGGGGATCTTTGATCCACTCGATCGTGTCAATCCAGTCATACGCAAGTTGTTCAAGCCCGAAGTATCCGCACATGCATCCAAGGCACAGGAACTCGCGCAGGTTTCCGCCAACGATGATGTGGGCACGCTCGAATGCCATCGGCACAACCATAACGACTGGATTGCCAGGTACATCGAGGAATACGAAGTGGACTCCATCGCCGCCTGTCGTGGCGAAGACCTCGCCGTTGGTCGGAGTCGCGTCATATCGTGGGAAGTCTCCGCCATAGAGGAGTCCGATCGGATCGAGGACGGATTCCCAGTCCGAGCCATCTTCAGCAGCGATCTGCTTGGCGAAATCCCACAAATCGGCAGGCGTGATGGGCTCTGGCATGACGCCTACTCCTCACTCGTATCCAACACCGCCATGAACGCCTTCTGCGGGATGTTCACGCTGCCCACGCTCTTCATCCGCTCCTTGCCCTTCTTCTGGGCCTCCAGCAGCTTGCGCTTCCGCGACACGTCGCCGCCGTAGCACTTGGCGGTCACGTCCTTGCGGAAGCCCTTGATGGTCTCGCGGGCGATGATCTTGCCGCCGATGGCCGCCTGGAGGGGGATCTCGAACTGGTGCCTTGGAATCTGCTTGCGCAGCTTGACCAGAAGCTGGCGCCCCCGCTGCTCGCTGCGCTCCTTGTGGGCGATGAGCGCGAGCGCCTCGACGGGCTCGCCGTTGATCAGGATGTCGACCTTCACCAGCTTGTCCTCCTGGTAGCGGTCGATCTCGTAATCCATCGTCGCGTAGCCGCTGGTCATGCTCTTGAGCTTGTCGTAGAAGTCATAGATGATCTCGGCCAGCGGCACCTCGAAGGTCAAGAGCTCGCGCGTCTCGCTGATGAACTGCTGGTTCTTGTAGATGCCCCGCCGACCCAGGCACAGCGTCATGATGTCGCCGATGTACTCCTTGGGCGTCATGATGTCGACCTTGCAGATCGGCTCCTTGATCGCCAGGATCATCGATGGATCGGGCAGGTCGGCCGGGTTGTGCACCTCGATGGTCTCGCGCTCGCCGCCCTTGGTGCGGATGTCGACCAGGTAGCTCACGGTTGGCGCGGTCTGCACGACCTCGACGCCGCCCTCGCGCTCCAGCCGTTCCTGGATGATGTCCATGTGGAGCAAGCCAAGGAAGCCGCAGCGGTAGCCAAAGCCCAGCGCCTCGCTGTGCACAGGGGCAAACGTAAAGGCCGCATCGTTGAGGCTCAGCTTCTCGATGGCCTCGCGCAGGCTCTCGAAGTCATTGCCCTTCTTGTCGCTCGTGGCCGGGTAAAAGTCGCAGAATACCATCTGCCGCGGCGGCTCGTAGCCCTCCAGCGGCTCGGCCGCCGGGTCGATGTCCAGGGTGATGGTGTCGCCCACGCGCACGTCGCCCAGGGTCTTGATGGCGGCGATGAGATAGCCCGTCTCGCCCGCACGCAGTTCCTTTACCTTCGTCGGCTTGGGCGTGTACTTGCCAAGTTCGGTCACCACGAAGGTGCGCCCGAGCCCCATCATGCGGATCTTGTCGCCGGTCTTCAACTTCCCGTCGAAAAGTCGGATGTACACGATCACGCCGCGGTAGTCGTCATACACCGCGTCGAAGATGAGCGCACGGGTCTGCTTGATCTGGCTCTCGCGCGGCGGGGGCAGGCGATCGCAAATGGCGTCGAGCAGTTCCGGAATGCCGATGCCGCTCTTGGCGCTCACGCGCAGGCACTCCTCGGCGGGAAAGCCCAGCGCCTGCTCGACCTCCATCGCGATCTCGTCGGGCCTCGCGCCGGGTAGATCGATCTTGTTGAGCACCGGCACGATCTCCAGGTCCTGGGCCACCGCCAGGTACGCGTTGACGATCGTCTGGGCCTCTACGCCCTGGCTCGCATCGACCACCAGGATGGCGCCCTCGCAGGCCTTGAGCGCCCGGCTGACCTCGTAACCAAAATCCACGTGGCCCGGGGTGTCGATGAAGTTGAGCATGAAGGGCTTGCCGTCGTGCTCGTGCATCACCGTAACGGCCGAGGCCTTGATCGTGATGCCCCGCTCGCGCTCGAGTTCCATGTCGTCCAGCGTCTGCTCACGTCGCTCGCGGTCGCTGACGGCATTCGTGGCCTGCAGCAGCCGGTCGGCCAGGGTGCTCTTGCCGTGGTCGATGTGGGCGATGATGGAAAAGTTGCGGATCTCAGGGTCCATACGGGCTGGGTGCTCCGGGTTCGGGCGGCTGCGGCGAGGTTTTTGGTACGGGACTTGGCCGGGGCGAGCCCCGAAGCGAGCATTGTAGTTCGCACGCGGACACGAACCCGCCCCCACACGCCAGTGCCTCGTGCGGGCCAGCCCGCACGGACTTGCCTTCCGGGCTTGGTTGCCAAATATGACTGGTGAGCCCCCCACCGCAGACAAGCCCGATCGCGACGCCCCTCCGGAAGGCCTCGCGATCGGTGGCCATGCGCGTGCTGTGGAGCTTCTTGCCCCAATCGCTGCCCCCCATGGCCCGGCCCAACTATCGCCGCGAGGCATTGGCCGCCGTCTTCCTGCCCTTCGCCCTGGCGGCCACCGAGGGCGCCATCATCAGCGTGCTCGTCCGCGTGGCCTACGAAGACCGCGTCGACCGCATCCTGCTTAACTTCGCCGTGGGCCTGCTCGCCGCCGCTCCGGCCATGGCCAACATCACCAGCTTCCTGTGGGTGAAGCTCAGCCACGGCGTGCCCAAGATCCGCTTCATGAACATGCTCCAGCTTGGGCTCCTGGCCCTGGTGCTCGTCATCGCCTTCAGCCCGCGCAACGGGCTGGGCCTGGCGAGCACCACGCTTGCTGTCATCGGCGGGCGCATGTGCTGGGCCGGGCTGGTCACCATCCGCTCCACCGTCTGGCGATACAACTACCGACGGGATGTGCGGGCCCAGATCACCGGCAAGTTCGCGACCATCCAGGTGCTCACGCTGGCTCTGCTCGGGCTCGGACTCGGCCAGGCCATGGACTTCGACGATCGGGCCTTCCGGATCATCCTGCCCCTGGGCGTGCTCCTGGCCGGTATCGGCGTCTGGCACTACTCCAAGATCCGCGTACGCCACGAGGCCGTGCTCCTGGCCGGCGAACGCAAGGGCGATTCTCAGAAGGCCGTCTCGCTCAACCCCTGGTCGGTCGTGCGCACGCTGCGCGACGATCCGCCCTTCGCGCGGTTCATGTCCGCCCAGTTCCTGCTTGGCATGGGCAACATGATGGCGGGCGCTCCGCTGGTACTGGTGCTGCGCGAGCAGTTCGGCCTGGGCTACCTGGCGGGCATCCTCATCGCCAGTTCCATCCCCTTGGGGCTGATGCCGCTCTTCATCCCCGTCTGGGCCCGCCTGCTCGACCACACCCACATCGTCCGCTTCCGCACCATCCATAGCTGGGCGTTCCTCCTGAATCTCTCGCTCATGATCGCCGGCGTCTGGACGGGCCAGCTCTGGCTCATCGTGCTTGCAGTCGTCGCCAAGGGCATCGCCTTCGCTGGCGGCGTGCTCGCCTGGAACCTGGGCCACCTCGACTTTGCCCCCCATGGCCGCGAGTCGCAGTACATGGGCGTCCACGTCACCCTCACCGGCGTCCGTGGGGCCCTCGCCCCCATGCTGGGTGTCTCGATCTACACCATCGCCGCCAGTTCGGGCTTCGAATCAAACCCCGGCGCGTGGACCTACGGCCTGTGCCTGCTCGTGGCGAGTTGCGGCACGGCGGCGTTCTTCGTGCTGGCCAAGGATCCCACCGTGCAAAGCCGCATCCGCGAGCAACCCTTCGAACCCGCGCCGCCCAGCCGCACCAGCGCCTGATCGTTCATCGAACTGGAGACCCCCATGGGCGCCCCCACCCCAGAGCTTGCCGTCGACCTCCGCAGCGACACCGTCACCCGACCGACCGACGCCATGCGCGAGGCCATGGCGAAGGCACGCGTGGGCGACGACGTGCAGGAGGGCGATCCCACCGTGCGCGAGCTCGAGGCCCGCGTGGCCGAGTTGCTGGGCAAGGAAGCCGCGATCTATGTGCCCAGCGGCACGATGGCCAACCTTCTGGCGATCAAGACTCAGACCAGCCCGGGTGATGAGATTGTCACCCACGAGCAATCGCACATTTACCACTGGGAAACCGGCGGGTACGCTGCCGTCGCCGGCTGCTCCATCCGCCTTGTCCCCGGCGAGCGCGGCCAGTTCACGCCCCAAACGCTGCGCCGCAACATCCGCTTCGAGGACCAGCACTGCCCGCCCACTCGATTCGTCACCATCGAGAACACCCACAACAAGGGCGGCGGCCACGTGTGGGACGTCGGCGCCATCGACGCGATCGCCGAAGAAGCAAAGACCCTGAATCTCCGCTTTCACGTCGACGGCGCACGCCTCTGGAACGCCCACGTCGCCACGGGCGAGCCGCTCGCTCGCCTCGTCGAGGGTGCCAACAGCGTGAGCGTGTGCTTCTCGAAGGGCTTGGGCGCCCCCGTGGGCTCGGCCCTGGCCGCCGATGCAAAGACCATCACCGTGGCCCGCCGGTGGCGCAAGCTACTGGGCGGGGCCATGCGCCAGTCGGGCATTATTGCCGCTGCGGCCCTGCACGCGCTGGACCATCACATCGATCGACTGGCCGACGATCACGCCCACGCGCACCAACTGGCCGATGCGATCGCGGCGTGCCCCGGCATGGCGCTCGACCCCGCCGACGTGCGCACCAACATCGTCTTCGCGCGCATGGCACCTGAGGCTCCGCTCGAAGTCCAGAAAAGCACGGCTGACGAGTTCTGTGCATTGCTCGCCGACGCGGGCGTTGGCATCCTGCCCGAGGGAGACGGTCGCGTACGCGCCGTCTTCCACCTGGGTATCTCGCCCGCCCAAGCGCAGCAGGCAACGCAGGCGTGGCACGCCTGCGCCGCTCAACTCACAGGCATCAGCTCGCCCGGCACCACTCGGTAATCTCGCCGCTGGCCGCGAGCATCGAGGCTTTCGACAACGCCTGCTTGCGCGCCGGCGTCAGATTCTCGAACTTCACGCCGGCCACCCAGCCGAAGAACCACCGACGCTCGAGGCGCGTCACGACGCCTTCGAACTCCTGCTTGCCGAAACCCCAATCCAATTGGAGCGAGACCTTGTCTCCAACGCGGCCCGGCTGCGGACCGCGACCCGACAACCGGACGCCGCCGGCCGACAAGTCGAGCACTGTGCCGATATCGCACTGAACACCTTCGGGAGCGATCCTCCCGGTTCGACGCTTCTGATTCGGATCAGGTTGAGCTGGAACTGGTCTCATGTAGGGCCACCGCATCATGGTTTGAGCCTCCGTGTCCGGGACAGCAGAGCACGGAATCGGGCGGGAAGCAACCGACCTCCCGCCGGCGTGTTCATCGGTGGATCAACGAGCCCTCTCCAATCAGAAATCTCGTGCTGATTTCACGGTTATCCCGAACTCGAACGCCGACGGACTGCCGTGGGTCAGGCCGCGTTCTCGGACGACCCAAGCAAGGGGCTCTCGAGCCAACGCTGGAGATCGTCGAGGTCTACCGCGTCGCGATCGACGTGCATCACGGCCTTCCCGGCCAGCGGTGTCATCGTCTTCGATCCCGGAGTGCGAAACACCATCGTGCCACTCTCATCCACGAGGATCTCAACAGGCCCCGGGAGCCCCTGGCGCACCGTCGCCGCCTGCGGACCAATCGCCAGCGTCACACCCGGCATGATCGACCGCTCGACCCGAAGCATTGCGCCCGCCATGCGTCCATACGAATCGATCAATCGCTCAAGGGCCGACCGAATGGATGGCCTACGCGACTCGAGCCGCGCCAGTTCGGCGTTCAGTCTGTTGGCATCAGCGGGGCTCGCCTCGGCGAGCTTCGCTCGGATCTTCTCCATTCGGCCAGCGATATCACGAAGGGCCCCATCGAGCAGCTTCGCCCGGGCATCCATCTCCGGATCGCAGCCGATGCGCACGAGCAGCTCGGTCTCGGCCTCACTCCCAAGCGTGCGAACGTTGCCGCCGAATCGAAATGACATCTCGCCACCGACCACCGAACACTCGGGCGATTGCACGAAGCGCCCCACGATGGTGGTGCAGTTGGAGATCTCCTTGCGAACGAGGAGATCTCGGCCGACATACAGGCGGGCGCCATCGACATAACCAGCCTCAAGGTCGACCGCAACCGAAAGCGAGCCCTTCCCGCGGCCGGCGATGCCCCGATGGAGCGTCGCAGAGCCCGTGACTTCGATTCGTGCCGCTTCAACCAGTTCCAGGACCTCGAGATCGCCCCCGACGCACACCTTGAACTTGTCGCACACGCCTCCGCCGATCGTCACGTTGCCAGGAAAGTCAACGTTTCCGGTGCTGAAATCGACCGACTCATCGATCTCCAGCGTTGCTCGCACCGACAACTGGCCATCGCTGACATCAAGGCATCCGTCGAAGAGTGAGACGACCGAACCATCTTCGCGGAGTTCGACCGAGTCGTCGAGCCGAAACGCTGCCGCCTGGCCCTGTGAAGCCTTGATTGGCGTTCCATACACGTCCAGTCCGTCGGCGGATTCCGTCGGCTCGTGCAACACGCCCAGGACCTGCCCCGAACGCACGACGACGATCGAGGTGTGCGCGTAGAAGTCAACCGCGGAGTCTTCCGGTCCTGCTGCCGGTGGCTCGGGCGAAGCCAGCTCGGGCGATCGCTCGAACCAGCCATCGGCTCCGTTCGTGGGCGCCACACCTTCGGCGGCCACCGCTTCTGCTTCCTCTCCCGGTTTCGTCCGCAACTGCTCCACCAATGAAGCAATGGCGGGCTTGAGCATTCGTTGCGCGTCTATGCCCTGGCCGCTCAGCACCGCCTCGATCATATCGGTGGTGACGCTCTCATTCTCGCGATTGGGCGCAATGCGCAAGACGGCGCGCACTCCGTCCGGGGAGATGATGACACGACAGGCTTGCTCCAAAGTCTCGACGGACACGTCGCAGGTACCTCACGAAGCGACGCGAATGGTCGGTGGCGAGAGTGCTTCCATGGTCTCGCGGACACGCTGCCCGAGCAAATCGGGCGTAAACGGCTTGGCCAGGAAGTTGTTCGCGCCTGCCCGAATCGCCTCCACCACCTGCCGACGGTCATTGCTACATCCGAGCAGGATAATGGGCGTACGCGTGTTTCGCTCGCGAAAGGCTCGGATGAACTGCAGGCCGTCGACCTCCGGCATCAGTTGATCAACGAGCACTAGGTCGGGCTCGGCGGATGCCGCAAGGGCAAGCCCTTCATGGCCTCCTACGGCTTCGCAGACCTCGACGTCGTCGATTTGCACCAGCACCGAACGGATGATCTCACGCATCGTCTTCGAGTCGTCGATCAAGAGGATCTTCATCGCGCTTTCACTCCAGCGGCCGGTTCACGCTCGACCGCACTCGTACCTGTTGTGACCAGTTCCAGCGTCACGAAGCCGTGCTCGTGTCGCAGCGTCCGTGCTGTCATCATCGATTCGCTTCCGACCTCGCCAGCCCGCGATTCCCGCTCATCATGCAGGCCGAGGGGCCGAACGTTGGAGACAAGTCCCATCCGTGCCGTCGCGCGCCCGCAGATCATGGTCGCCAGTTCGAGCAGCGCATCCGAGCACGCAGCGCTTTCGGCCGGCACGTCGCGCCCGCTGAAGATCGATGCAATGCGTTGGGCGCCATGTGCATCCATGCCGAGCGTGAGGTGGCCGCCTGGATCGCCGTCGAATTGGACAGAAACTGCGATCGGCCCGGAATCACCGGACCACTCCCGCTGCCCCGTGTTCTCGACTGGCACCTGCATGGTCGTCCAGAACACCTCGCGGACGGCCTCGAGCAACGCGTCGTCGTCGTGCGAACCCATACGACACCTCTTTCCTGCGTCGGGGCAACTCCCGGAATTGATCTTCGGCCCGATTCGATCCCCCCTTGAGCACGCCCGGAAACCTCAGGAGATTTCTCGTTATCGGAGTGTCCCTCGACTGGAGCCACGAGAAAAAACCACCCCCGCGGGTGCGGGGGTGGCCGGGTCAGCATTGGATTCGAATCGGTGTCCGGCCTTCGCCGGGTTCTTGGATTACTCGCAGCCCGCGTCGAACGCGTTCTGGAAGCAGAGGAAGTCGAACAGCGTCAGGCTGCCATCCTCGTCGCAGTCGGCGGCCAGATCGCCCGAGTCGAAGGCGTTCTGGAAGGCCAGGAAGTCGAAGATGGTCAGGTCGCCGTCCATGTCGAAGTCGGCATAGCAGCTGGCCGAGCCGTAGGTCAGCTCCATCGCGTCCATCTGGACGAAGGCGCCACCGAAAACGGCGCCCTCGATCTCGATGGTCGTGACGCCGCCGGCAACCTCCCAGCCATTCCAGTTCCAAGCGCAGTCGGGGTTGATCTCGATGACGGCCTCGTCAACCAAGGCGCCCGAAGCGTCCAGGAAGCGAGCGGTGGCGTCGGGGCCGCTGGTATCGGCGTTGGTGCCGAAGTATCCGCCGAACATGCCGACCTCGTCGGTGAACTCGTAGATCACGAAACCACCGGCCGAAGCCGCCAGGCGCGAACCCTCGAACGGACGGATGACGCACATGAAGCTCCAGCCCGTGGTCGTGTGCATGGAACCACCCGTGCTGATCATCTCAGCGGTGCCATCGAACACTGGGTGGGATGCCGGGAAACCGCCGGGCAGGGCGTCGAAGCCCTCCTGGAGGTCACCGGTGAACGGGCCGACGGGCGTCACCTGGGCCAGCGCCAAGGCGGGCACGGCGAGCATCGAAGCAGCAACGATCTTCTTCATAACGATACCTCTCTATCCTCTGTATTGGGGCAAGCCCCAATGAACGCGATCGGGACGCAGCGCAACACAGCTGTCCTCGTCCCAACTACCCCACTTGCGGGGACACCGTTTCGCGCTTGGGCACTGAATGAACCAAGATTAATGCTGGATTCCTCTGATCCGTTCGGGTGATCCTGAATCAACCGCGTATTTCGCATTCAACATGCGTATTTGAACCCTGAGCCACGGTCGCCGGTAGGATCGAGAAGGTGGACGAACTCTCGTCCGAACCGGCTTGCCGATCGGGGTCACCCATGCCGATTTCCCTCATGACCGCCAAGACGTTCTTTGCCGCGGCGGCGGCCTTGGAGGGTGAGTCTTGCTGAGTCTGCTGGCCGTGCTCCGAGTGGGGCCCATCGAATTCGCCCAGCCGCACTGGCTCTGGCTGCTGGTGGTGCTGGTGCCCATGGCAGTGGTGATCGGCAGGAAGAGCCTCTCGGGCATGGCATCGAACGGCCGGCGCGTCGCCCTGATCGTTCGGCTCCTGGTCCTGACCATGCTTGTGGCAGCCCTGGCGCGGCCCGCGTCGCGCGACACCGCCGAGGACGTTTCGGCGACGTTTGTGGTCGACATGAGCCGCTCCGTCCCCGCCATCGTCCAGGAGCGTGCGCGGGCCTTCGTACGCCAAGCCGCCCGGATAGAGAAAGAGCCAAAGGACCGCATTGGCACGGTCGCGGTCGCCGGCGAGGCGATCATCGAACACCTGCCCCGCACCATGGCGCCAGAGATCGACCGGGCCTTTACGGGCCGAACGGATCAAACCAACCTGGCCGAGGCTATTCGCCTCGCCCTGGCCGTCAGGCCAACGGACGCCGCCTACCGCATCGTGCTGATGAGCGATGGGAACGAGACCACGGGCGATTTGCTGTCCGAAGCTCGCTCCGCTCGTGCGCAGGGCGTGCCGATCGACGTTCTGCCGCTTCGGTACAACTACGAGAACGAGGTCATCGTCGAGCAGATCCTGGCTCCGGCAACGGCTCGAATGGGCGAGAACGCCAACCTGCGCGTCGCGCTCCGTTCCAACAGCGTTGCCAGTGGCACGCTGACCATCACGGCCAATGGCTCACCGATCAACATCGCAACGGACGGCCCCGGCCCGGGCGTGCAGGTCGAACTCGACCCGGGACTGAACAGCTTCGTCGTACCCATTCGTGTGCCCAATGCGGAGGTGCTTCGCTTTGAGGCAGTCTTCGAGCCAAGCTCGGCCCAGGCCGGCGATACCATCCTCGAGAACAACCGCGCCCTGGCGACCACATTCGTTGCAGGAGAGGGCAAGGTGCTGGTGCTCGTCGAAGACCCTCCCACCGCCCAGCCCTTCCTGCAAGCGCTGACCGAAGCGGGCGTGCTGGTCGATGCCCGCCCCTCGGCCGCGATGCCCGACAGTCTGGTCGGGCTTGGCGCCTACGACGCGATCGTCCTGATGAACCAGCCGGCGGCCAACTTCAGCCGCATGGCCATGGACCAGCTCCGCCAATACGTGCACGACGCCGGTGGCGGGCTGGTGATGCTCGGCGGTCCAAACTCGTTTGGCGCCGGCGGCTGGATCAACAGCCCCCTCGAAGACGCACTACCGATCCGTCTTGATCCACCGCAAAAGCGCCAGCTTCCAAAGGGCGCCATCGCCATCGTCATCGATACGTCGGGTTCGATGGGCGGTGGCGTGGGCGGTCTCGGGCAGAGCCAGCTCGACATCGCGAAAGAAGGAGCGCTGGCGGGCATCAACACGCTCTCGTCGCGAGATATGGCCTCGGTGATTCGATTCGACAGCTCGGCGGGCCTTGTGATGCCATTGGCCGAACTCACCGACCGCGGCGCGTTCGCCTCGGCCATCCGGCGCATGGAGGTCGGCGGCGGCACGAACATGGCGCCCGGCCTCGTGATGGCCCTGGAGCAACTCGAGGATGCGCCCGCCGCTGTCAAGCACATCATCGTGCTGAGCGATGGGCAGACAACCGGCAGCAGCCGGGAGTTCCAGACCATCATCCGCCGTGCCCGGCAAACGAACATCTCGATTTCAACCGTGACGATTGGCGACTTCTCGAACGATGCATTGATGCAGGAGATCGCCGCAGCCACGAACGGTCGCTACTACCCGGTGACCATCGCCAACAGCAAGGCCCAACTCCCTGAGATCTTCATTCGCGAAGCCCAGACCATCAGCCGTCCGCTCGTCTGGGAGGGCACGCCCTTTGTGCCCGCGTTTACGCCCGGACTCACCGAGGCTTCGCGCGGCATCCGAGGTGTTCCGCCAATCAGCGGCTACGTCGTCGCAGGTGATCGCGAGGGCATGTCGGTCGTCACCATGCGAGGCCAGGAGAACGATCCGGTGATGGCGCAATGGCAGCATGGGCTGGGGCGCGTCGTAACGTATACCAGCGATGCATTGAGCCGATGGAACCCAATGTGGCTGGCCTGGGGCGACTATAAGCAGTTCTGGGAACAGCACGTTCGGTGGACGATGCGCGCCAGCGGTGACGCCAGCATCCGCATCGTGACCACGCGGGAAGGCGACCGGACCCGCGTCGTCGTGGAGGCCACCGATGCAGCCGGCCAGCGCATGAACTTCGCCACGATCAATGGCCGCCTGGCGGCCCCCGATGGCACCGGCATCGACGTCTCGCTCCAACAGACCGGGCCCGGGCTCTACGAGGGCGTCTTCGACACCGAGCAATCGGGCTCGTACCTCTTGAGCCTGAACTACGACGCGCCGCAGGCCGATGGGCAACGCCTGCGCGGCACGGCGCGCGCCGCCATCGACCGCCCGTTTGCCGACGAGTTCCGAGCTACGCGGACCAACGACGCGTTGCTTCGGCAGGTGGCCGAGGTGACCGGCGGGCAGCTCCTCTCGGCAGACTCGATGGATGAAGCCGTCAGCCCATGGCGACGGGAGGGCATCGAAATGCCCGTCGCCCTTCGCAGCATCTGGTTGCCCGTGGCGATGCTCGGCATCGGCCTGTTTCTGCTGGACGTTGGCATCCGCCGCGTGCGAGTCGATGTTCGGGGCATTGGGCGATTCATCCAGAAGAGCCTGAATGCCAAGCAACAAACCCAATCTCAGCAGATCGATGCCTTGCGAACGGCACGAGCCAAAGCCCAGGATCGCCTGAAGCGCCCCGACGAGGGGCCGAGCCAGAAGGTGCGCGCCGCCATGCGGGCAAGCGAGCAGCAGGCGACCGCCAAGGCTCGTTTTGAGGTATCAGACGAAGATCTCAAGGGCACGAAGGGCAGCGTGGTCGAAGGCGCGGCCAACGGGGCCCCGGAGCAGCCCAGCACCAAGAAACCCGATGCCACCACAGATGAAGAAGAGCAGGGCATGTCGCGTCTGCTCAAGGCCAAGCAGCGCACGCGCGATGAGTTCAAGGATCGATAGAGCCAGCAGGCAGGAGTGAATCACCATGGCAGCAGAGCAGGACATGCAAACACCAGAGGCCGTGAAGGAAGCCTGCCAGCGCTTCGGCGAGCAGTTCCAGAAGCTCCGTGCCGAGGTCGGCAAGGCCGTCGTGGGCCACGCCGATGTCGTCGACGCCGTGCTCATCTCGCTCTTCGCCGGCGGCAACGTGCTTCTCGAGGGCGTGCCGGGACTGGGCAAGACGTTGCTGGTGCGCTCGCTCAGCGAGGCATTGCACTTGCACTTCAGCCGCATCCAGTTCACCCCCGATCTCATGCCCGCCGACGTCATCGGCACCACGCTGGTAAGCGAGGACCAGGAGACCGGCCGGCGGAACTTCGTGTTCCAGAAGGGCCCGATCTTCGCGCAGATCGTGCTGGCCGACGAGATCAACCGCGCCACGCCCAAGACCCAGAGCGCGCTGCTGGAAGCTATGCAGGAACGCAGCGTCACCGTCGGCGGCGTCACCCACGCGCTCGAGAAGCCCTTCATCGTGCTGGCCACTCAGAACCCCATCGAGCAAGAAGGCACCTACCCCCTGCCCGAGGCCCAGCTCGACCGATTCATGTTCAAGGTCAACGTCGGATACAGCCAGCTCAAAGACCTCATGACCATCCTCGACCGCACGACCGGCCAGCAGGCGCCCAAGGTCGAGCCCGTCATGGACGGGCCGAGCATCATCGAGGTGCAGAAGCTCGTCCGCGGCGCGATCATCGCCCCGCACGTGAAGGAGTATGCGGCCCGCCTCGTGCTGGCGACCCACCCCGGCGGCCAGTTCGCCGCCGGCGGCGAGAACGGCCCGGTGGCCAAGTACATCCGCTGCGGCGCCAGCCCCCGCGCGGCCCAGGCGCTGCTGCTGGGCGGCAAGGTCCGCGCTCTCATCGACGGTCGCTATCACGTTAGCTACGCCGACATCCGCGAGACGGCCATCCTCGCCCTGCGGCACCGCGTGCTGCTGAACTTCGAGGCCGAGGCGGATCGCGTGGATCCGGACGACGTGGTGAAGAAGATCATCGAGCTGACACCGACCGAGCCCGTGGCGACGAGGGTGGCGTGATGCACCGTCGGCTCGCTGTTCTGGTCATCACACCGCTTGTGCTCACCGGCTGCTGCTGGAACAGCTGGGGGCCCGAGCCGGAGTTTTACGCCAATCTCGAAAGTGATAGTGTTGAGGGTCGCCTGCGTGACAATTTTTCAGCCGACGACAGCTACTCGCGCGTGCAGATGAAAGCCGAAACGCTCGGCCTTCAGCGACTGTCGTACAAGCTTGCCCAAACGGCGGATGGCGCAAGGATCTTCCTGGGAGACATGAATCATCTGGCTGGCGAGATGCCCCTCCCCACGATCGACAGTTGGATGTCGGATCACCCGGAGCATTGGCGAATCGAGCGTACCGATCGTCTTGAGTTCACTGATAAGGGCATCTGGCTAGATTGCCCCCCTTCCGGCTACAGCTACGCGAACGACGTGAACAGATACGTGTTCACATTCGGAGATGATTACAAGCTCAAACAGGTGCGTATCGAGGGCTTTCGACCAGAATCTCATGCTGCGTACTTCGATCCGATAGTCGTTGACTTCTAATGCTCAAAGACGCCTCCCCAAAACGCCCCCAGACCGTCGACGACCTGCTCGACGCCAATCTCGTTGCGCAGCTATCCCGCGTCGACCTCCAGAGCCGCAAGATCTTTCGCGGCAAGGTCCAGGGCGAGCGACGGAGCAAGAAGCGCGGCGAGAGCGTCGAGTTCGCCGACCACCGGCCATACGTCAGCGGCGACGACCTGCGGCACGTCGACTGGAACATCTACGGCCGCCTCGACCGGCTGTTCCTCAAGCTGTTCATGGAAGAGGAAGACCTCTCGCTGCACGTTGTCCTCGATTGCAGTGGATCCGCCGACTGTGGCTCGCCGAACAAGTTCACGTTCATGCAGCGTGCCGCGATGGCGCTGGGGTACATCGGTCTGGTGAACCTCAACCGCGTGTCTGCGACGGCCATCGCGCGAGCCGAGGATGGAACGGGCGTGCTGACCAGCGTGCGCAATCTCAGAGGCCGCAGGCGTGTCCACGAGATGGGCCGCTGGATGTGCAGCCTCGAACCCGGCGGCGACCTGCCCTTCACCGACGCCTGCAAGCGCATCGCCCTCAACCGCACCGGCAAGGGCGTCATGGTCGTGCTGAGCGATCTGCTCATTAAGGAGGGCTACCAGGACGGCCTGCGCCTGCTCGCCGGCCGCGGCTACGACCTGATCGTCTTGCAGGTCATGAGCCCGCAGGAACTCGACCCCACCGTCGGTGGCGACCTGCGACTGCGAGACGTGGAAGACCGCGACCACGCCGAAGTCACCATCTCCGCCCCGCTGCTCAAGCGATACAAGAAGGTCGTCGAGGCCTACATGCGCGAGGTCCAGCACTTTTGCGCCGCCCGCGAGATCACCCACATGACCGTCCGCAGCGACACGCCCATCGACACGCTGCTGATGGACTACCTGCGTAAGCGCGGGGTGCTGCGATGACCTGGCTCACCCCCGCCATCGCCGGTATCGCCGCGGCCATCGCCGTGCCTTCGCTGTTATTGCTGTACTTCCTGAAGCTGAGGCGACAGGATGTTGAGATCAGCTCCACCCTGCTGTGGAAGAAGGCCGTCCAGGACCTCCAGGCCAACGCTCCGTTCCAGAAGCTGCGCAAGAACATCCTGCTCCTCCTGCAACTGCTCGCCCTTGCAGCCGTGCTGCTCGCTCTGGGCCAGCCGCAGATCGAAGGCGATCGCGCCACCAGCGGCCGCCACGCCATCGTGATCGACCGCGGCGCTTCCATGCGCGTCATCGACGGAACGGATGCGAACGGCAACGCAATCAGCCGGCTCGACGAAGCCAAGCGACGAGCGCTCGAATTCATCGACGGATTGCGCGAGCCCGGCGTCTTCGGAGTTTCGGATGCCCAGGAAGCCATGGTTGTCGCGTTCGACAATACGGCGGAGATGCTCCAGCCATTTACCAGCGACAAGCGGTTGCTGCGCGAGGCCATCGAGTCGATAAAGCCAACTGACGCCCCAAGTCGACTCGACGAACCTCTCCGGCTCGTCCGCGCCCAAGCACCACTCCAGGCGCCTCCCGCTGAGGCGGAGGGCGAGGCGGCCGAACCATTGCCCGGTAGCGTGGGCACCATCCACATCTTCAGCGATGGTCGACCCGAAGGCGGTGAAAGCGTCGATCTGCACGCCGGCGACGAAATCGAATTCGTATCGCTGGGCCAGCAGGAAACGGGCAACGTCGGCATCACCGCGCTCGACGCCCGCCGCCAGTTACGGCAGCCCGAGGAGGTGTCGGTGCTCGTCGGCCTGCAATCAACCGCTCGGCAGCCGACGAACATCGCCGTCGAACTGCTGATCGACGGCAACTCGGCTGCCGCCCGTCGCCTCACGTTGCCAGCCGCAACGATCGAACAACGGGTCGACGAGGATGGCAGCACCACCGAGTTGATCACCCCCACCTCGAGCGGTCTCGAGTTCCAGATCCGCCGCCCCGGTTCGGCAGTCCTGGAAGCACGCATCCTCGACGCCTCCACCGGTGGGGCCCCAGATGCATTCGACCGCGATGATCGAGCCTGGGTCGTGCTGCCGGGCGCCAAGCGCTTATCCCTCGCGCTGGTCACCTACGGCAGCCTCGTGCTGAGCGAGGCCCTCTCGGCCCTACCAGTCGAGCGGGTCGAGGTCTTTACGCCCGAATCGTTCCAGGCGCTCGACGATCCCTTCACGCGATTCGACGTCGTCGTGCTTGACGGCTGGCTCCCGGCCGCGCCAGCGGATGCCGACCTTGGCCTGCCGCCGGGGAGTTGGCTGGTGTTCGATGCGGTGCCCACCGGCCCTTCGGCACTGATCGATCGAGGCGAAGGACCGCCGACCGAGGTCGTCGATTGGCGCCGCGATCACCCCACGCTCCGGGGGCTCTCGCTCTCGGCCGTCCGCCTCTCGGCCAGCCGGCTCGTCGAGCCCACCGAAGATGGAACGGCCACGGTCATTGCTTCGGCCGGAACCGGCCCAGCGATCATCGGCCTGTCTTCTGCCCGAACGCGCGCCGTCGTCGTCCCGTGGGATCTGGACGAGAGCAACTGGTGGCTCGAGCCCAGCTTCATCGTGTTCCTCGGCCAGGCAGTGCGTCACGTGACCGATGGCGGCCCCGGAGATGCACGCCAGGCCAGCCGTCCCGGCGTCGCTCGCGGCGAGTCGCTGCCCGCTGGCGTTGATACGGCCCAACTCAGCCCGCCCGAGGGCGATCGATTCTCAATCGTTGTCGACGACACCGGCCAGGCGATCGCCGGTCCGTTGAATGCGATTGGCCTGTACACCCTCTCATGGGACGGCCCGCCCGGCCCCAACGACACGCGCAGCAACGGTCGAAGCGAGCGACAGTTTGCCGTCAACATCACGAGCAGCACGGCCTCGGATATCTCGCCCCGACGGGAACTGGTCATCCGTGCCGAACGGGTAGGAGCAGCGGCCACGCCGGAAGGCACGGATCGCGCCCCCAGGCCGCTCTGGCCCTGGCTCATCGTGGCGGGCATCCTTGTGATGATGCTCGAGTGGTACGTCTACAACCGCAAGGTGCAGATATGAGGCGTGCATGGACGGGATGGGTGAGCATCATCGCCGCGATGGTGCTTGCCGTTGCAGCCCATGCCCAGGACCAGCAAGGCCCCTCCGTCCCGACGGTTCTGCTCGATCTCGGCTTCAACGGTCGATTGCCCGCCGAACGATGGGCCCCCGTGCGCGTCGTCGTCAGCGCGCTGGACGAGCCCGTCCAGGCCGTGGCGCGAATCCGCATCGACACGTCGGGCGGAGACACACTCACGACGATCCTGCCCGTCGCCACCACGCCCGGCCGTGAGACGATCGTCGAAACGACGGTGTGGATCCCACCATCGATTGCAAGCCTCCGCGTCGAACTCATCAGTGAGGGCGGGTCGGTCATCGCCAGTTCGGCGTACGGGGCTGTTGCAGGTGCACTATCAATCGCCTTCGACCCGCCAAGCACAATGCCCATCATCCTCGGCGTGGGCTCGCCATCGTTACGCATGGCCTTCGGGCATGACAACTACGAGCGAGAGTTCGTCGGTGCCGCAGCAGAGCAACTGCGGGCGCGTACGGCGGTCGCGAGGGTCGCGTCGGCTGTTCCACCAGCCGTCGGCCTGCCACCCTGGCTTCCGACCGATCCCATGGCCTTCCAGGGGCTCGCTGCCGTCGTGATCGATGGAGCACTTGCGGCCCGACTGGAGCCAGACGGCTTGCGAGCCCTTCGAGAGTGGGTCATTTCTGGCGGCAGATTGCTCATCGCCAATGCGGACAACAACGCCATCCAGCTCATCCTGTCCAACTATGCGCCCGACCGACTGGTCATCGGTCAGGCTCAAGAAGCCATCCTTCCAAGGAGCTTGGGAGGCCCGGGCGACATCGTGGCGCGGCTTTTCGATCCCGCCACGCTCCCTGCCGGCTGGAAAGCACCCAGAGAAACCGGAAGGCTCGTCGCCCACGGGCCTGTGGGCCTGGGCGAGGTCTTTGTCGTCGGCTTTGACCCCGACACCCTGGCCGATGATGATCTGATCGCCGCAACCGAGACGGCCTGGCATGGCACGCTTGCCGTACAGATCGAGGATCGTCTCGAACTGGGTCGGGCCGCGCTGGGCGGTGGCGCATGGGACGTCCAGTCAGTTCCAAGTGCGGCGTTGATCGCGGGGCTCAACTGGGTCTCGCGCGCCCCGGCGGTGGGAACCGGCGCGTTTCTGGCAATCTTTGCCATGATGCTCGCGCTGGCGATCACCCTCGGCCCGATCGATCGCTTCCTGCTCAAGCGTCTTCGATCGCTCCATCGCTGGTGGCTCACCGCACTGGCATGGATCGCCTTGGCCACCGTCGGCGCGTGGCTTGTGCCAACGAAGGTCCGGTCGGGTCCCACGACCGTGGGCAACATCCGCGTGATCGATGCATGGGGCCAACCCGGCGGGCCAACGCACGCCTGGCAGACGACCGTGAGCGGCATCTTCCTCAACCGATCCGCCACAATCCAACTCGACGACATCGAGTCCGGGGCCTGGCTCTCACCCGTGGTCCATCCCTGGCAGTACACCAATCTGGGTTCGCTGACCCAACTCGACACCGGTCAGGCCCCGCAGCCCCAGCCCACCAATGCCCGGCTGTGGACGATCCGCAACTTCCAGCAGCATGGCCCCACACCTCCCCCGTTCACTGCGCGCTTCTATGCTGACGAAGCAGGATACGAATTGCGGCTCGAGGGCGCGGCCGCACTCAACGTCGAATCGCTCGCGGTTCGCCTCAGTGGGCAGTGGCTGCGCTTCCGTTCGAACAACGAAGCTTCCTCCCGCGATGGCACGCGGGTGCTGCGCGCGAGCCGCACGGATCTGGCACTCGAACCTCCACGCTCCTTCGACCTTCGCACGATCACCGAGGGGCGATACGGGGCTATGTCGTTCGTCTATGACGACGTGCCTCGTCGGCCACCGCCGATCCTGAGCACCCAACTCCCCGGCGCCAGAGACAGAAGCCCGGGATTCGAGGTCCTGAGCAATACCGACGACTGGGCCGTGGTGTACGCCGCCTGGACCGACGACACACCCCTCATCGCTTCCGCCGTCGGAGAGTCGTTTGATACCACGTGGGTGTGCCGCCTGGCGATCCCCGTCGAGCCAATGCCATGATCAAAGCACGCAATCTGACCAAGCGCTATGGCAAGTTGCTGGCGCTCGATGATCTCTCGCTGGACATCGCCCCGGGCGAGGTCTTCGGCTTCATCGGCCCCAATGGCGCGGGCAAGAGCACCACGATGAAGATCCTGGCGTGCCTGATGAAGGCCGACTCGGGCGACGCTACGGTCGATGGCCACGATGTCCGCACCGAAGGCGCCGTCATTCGACGGCTCATCGGATACATGCCCGACTTTTTGGGGGTCTACGAGGACCTGACCGTCGACGAGTACCTCCAGTTCTTCGCCTCGGCCTTCGAGATTCCACGCAAGCAGCGCAAGACCGTCGTCGATGGCGTGCTGGAACTGACCGATCTGGCCGACAAGCGGCGCAGCCCGGTCGACGGGCTCAGCCGCGGCATGACCCAACGATTGGGCGTGGCCCGCGTGCTGATCCATGATCCCAAGGTGCTGCTGCTCGACGAGCCCGCCAGCGGCCTGGACCCTCGGGCGCGGATCGAGATGCGCACGCTCCTGGCCGAGTTGGGCCGCATGGGCAAGTCCATCATGATCTCCAGCCACATCCTGACCGAACTGGCCGAGTTGTGCAACACCATCGGCATCATCGAGCGCGGCAAGCTGCTCTTCTCGGGCAGCCTCGAGGACGCATATCGCAAGGCCTCGCTTGGTGATCGGGTTCGCATCGCCATCGAGGGCGGCATCGCCGCCGAGTCTGCCGCGGCATCGCTCCAGGACGATGGCCGCGTGCTGCGGGTTACGACCAACGGCGCTTCCATCACGGTCGACCTCGCGCCCGAAGTCGAGTCGCATCACTTCCTGATCGAGAAGCTGATCGGAGCCGGCGCGCGCATCGGCGCCATGCGACCCGAAGAGGCCCGACTCGAGGACGCCTTCCTCAGGCTGACCAAGGGCACCGTGCAATGATCGCGCCGCTGCGCCTGCTGGTGCGATCGCCGCGGTCACTGCTGCGGATGTTCGTCGGCCCCATCTTCCAGCGCGAGGTTCGCTCCCTGGGCCGACGCCGTGCCCCACACTGGGTTCGTGCGGGATACACGCTCCTCTTGCTGGCCATCGTCGCGCTCGTGTTCGTTTCGGTCTGGGATTCGAACCAGAACGGCATGTGGGCCCAGCAATCGGTGCTCGAGCTCCTGGCGCCGGCCATGCTGGCCACGGTCGCGGTCGTCCAGATGAGCGTCCTGGCCCTCGTCGCCCCCGTGCTCACCGCCGGCGCCATCTCCGACGAGAAGCGCCAGCGCACGCTGTCCACGCTGCTGACCACACCGCTGACCAGCCGCGACATCGTCCTGGGCAAGCTCGGCTCTCGCACCGTTCAACTGGTGATCCTCGCATTGGTCCCGCTGCCGTTGCTGCTGGCACTGCGTGTCTTCGGCGGCGTCGAGGCGGAAGCCATCGTCGCCAGCGTCGCCCTGGCCCTGGCGGTGGGCATGCTGGGTTCCACCCTGGCCCTCATGTTCAGCATCTGGCATCGCCGGACGCCCTCGGTCGTGTTCTTCGCCTTGTGCTCGACCGCCGTGCTGGTGTTCCTGCCATGGGTCGGCATGATGGCCACCGAGTGGAGCCTCGACCCGAACCCCGACAACACGTTCTTCAAGTGCATCGCCCCCATCGCCCTGTTCGCGGTGCTCAGCCCCGAGCAGGTGTCCGGGCCGTCCGTCGCGGCCGTGCGCGGGTTCTGGGTCGCGACGGTCATCTACCTCACGCTCGTCTCGGGCCTGGTCACGCTCTTCTCCATCTTCGTACTCCGCGGCGTGCTCAAGCGCGAAGCGGGCGGCGACGACGCCGGCCGCGCCATGACACGCCTGCTCGCTCCGGGAGGCGATGGCCCCGGCTCGGCCGCGACACGCGCTGATCGCCAGAGCCGGCCCGTGGGCGATCGCCCCGTGCTCTGGAGGGAGTTGCGGCTCAACGCGCTGGGCAACGGCAAGCGAACCGTCATCGCCCTGGCCATCGGCATCGGCATCCTGCTGTTTCTCTACGCCGTCGCCGGCCTTGATCACTCGGGCCTGACCACGACGCTGCTGGTCATCGCCGCCCTTGCCATGACGGTGCAGGCCGCCCTCTCGGCCCCGGCGGCCATCAGCAGCGAGCGGGACGCGGGCAGTTGGAGCGTGCTGCTGACCACGCCCGTCCGACCCGGTCAGGTCGTGCTGGGCAAGGCCCTGGGCTCGGTCCGCCGCCTCTGGCTGGTGCCCGGCGTCGTGGGCTTCCACCTGGTGCTGGTCATGTCCACGGGCTGGTTCCACCCCATCGGGGCCCTGCACGCCCTCATGCTGACCGGCGGACTCATGCTCATGCTCGCCGGCACGGGCACGCTGCTGGGCCTTGCCTGCAAGCGCGGCGTCACCGCCTCGGTGCTGAACATGATCGTGCCGCTGGTCCTCTTCCTGGGCATGCCCGTGGCGCTGAACTTCTACATGCAGTACAACTTCTACCAGTCCTACGCCTCCCGAAGCGAGACGCTCAGCGACGTCATCATGGTCTCCAATCCCTTCATCCTGCTGACCGAGGCCAGCACCACCGCGACGGGCGAGTGGGACCGGTTCAACTACTTCCTGCGATACGAGAAGCTCGACGGCGGCGGCACCGTCCGCGCCGCCACCTTCACCGGCATGGTCTTCATCAACACGCTGTGCCTGTCGGCCGTCGGCGCCGCCGCCCTGGTCCTGGCCGCGCTGGGCTTCAACCGCTTCACCGGCCGCCCGAGCTGACGGCGGCTATTCGTGCCACACGCTGATCTCGCCCAGCCCCTTGCGCTCCAGCGCGGGCACCACCGCGTCCTCGGCCGGGTACCCCACGGGGATCAGCAGGAACGGCCGCTCGTGCTCGGGCCGGCCCAGGACGTCCTTCAGGAACCCCATCGGGCTGGGCGTGTGCGTGAGCGTCGCCAGCCCCGCGTGGTGCAGGGCCGCCAGCAGCATGCCGGTGGCGATGCCGACCGACTCGCTCGTGTAGTACGTCTGACCGCCATCGTCGGTCTTGGCGAGCTTGAAGACCACGATCAGCCACGGGGCGACCTCGAGGAACGGCTTGCGCTCGTCGGTGCCGAAGGGCCGCAGGTCCTCCAGCCACTGCTCGCTGGCGCGGCGGCCGTAGAACTCGCGCTCCTCTTCCTCCGCAGCGGCGCGAATCTTCCGCTTCAATTCGGCATCGCCCACCACCACGAACCGCCACGGCTGCTTGTGCGCGCCGCTGGGCGCGGTGCCGGCCGCCAGCAGGCAGGTCTCGATGACCTCCCGCGGCACGGGCTCGTCGCTGAACATCCGCACCGTCCGCCGGCGGTCCATGACCTCGTAGAACCGCCGCGCGGCCTCGAGGGGCGAGCCCTCGGGCCGGTAGGGGTTCAGGGGCACGAAGCCGTCGGGCACGTTGGGTCGATCGTTCACGCCGCCTTGGTCGCCTCAGGCCGCCGGGCCTTGCGCGCCCATGAAGCCAACCTTGTAGCCCCCTGCGCGCAGCGCGGCGGTCGCCTTGGCGTTGACCACCAGCAGCGTGATCAGGTTGATCAGGGGGCAGAACATCAGCAGCGCGCACAGGACGCGGGGGAGGATGCCCCAGCCCAGGGCGCCGCCGATCAGGATCATCGCGACGATCGCCCCGACGACCAGGGCCAGGCCCACGGCGCTGAGCACCAGGCTGATGGCCGTCGGGCTGGCCGGCGTGCCCGCGGGCGAGCCGGCCGGCGGCGGGGCGTTCAGGTTGCCCGTCACGGCCAGCCCGATGTTGGCGACGTACAGGATCAGCATGCCCAGGATGATGAACAGCAGGATCTTCTGCCACTTGGCGACTTCGGGAAGGTTCACGCTCGGCCCCTTTCGACGGTCCATCCGGTGCGATGGCGCCAGACCCCCAAGGCCCCCGCGCCGGCCCCATGTTAGCCGTCTGGCCATGGGGACGCCCCTGAGCGGGTTCGGTTCATCCGCGGCCGGCCCGCGTGCAAGCTCGTACGATGAATCCCGAATACTGTCCCGGGGGCGCGGGGCCCCGCGAGACTCAAAGGGAAAGGGGAGCGGATGTCTATGGGCGTGTGGATCATTCTTGCCATCGTCGCCGTGGTTGCGTTCGTGGGGCTGGGCGGCATCGGCTGGCTCATCGCCATCTACAACAAGCTGGTCCAGCTCAAGGAGCAGTTCAAGAACGCCTTCGCCCAGATCGAGGTGCAGCTGAAACGCCGCCACGACCTCATCCCCAACCTGGTCGAGACGGCCAAGGGCTACATGAGCCACGAGCGCGAGACGCTCGAGGCGGTCATCGCCGCGAGGAACCAGGCCGTCAGCGGGCTCAACAACGCCGCCGCCAACCCCGGCGACCCGAACGCCATGCAGAACCTGGGCGCCGCCGAGGGGGCGCTCACGGGCGCGATGGGCCGGCTCATGGCCGTCATGGAGGCCTACCCGGACCTGAAGGCCAACGACCAGATGATGAAGCTCCAGGAGGAGATCACCTCCACCGAGAACAAGGTCGCCTTCGCCCGCCAGGCCTTCAACGACGGCGTCACGCGGTACAACATCTACAAGAAGAGCTTCCCCCAGGTCGCCGTCGCGCCCCTGTTCGGCCACGGCCAGGACGCCGCCCTGCTGGAGTTCGAGGACTCGGCCCAGATCCAGGAGGCCCCCAAGGTCGCCTTCAACTGAGCCGGCCCGTAGCCTGACCCACGCATGGCCGACCTGCAGACCACCGACTTCTTCGGACGCCAGGAGACCGCGCGCAAGCGCACGGGGCTCCTGGTCTTCCTCTACGCGTGCGCGGTGCTGCTCACGTGCGCGGCGGTGGCGGCGCTGGCCGTCGTCATCGCGCTGCTCACGGTCGAGGACAAGAGCGGCAACGGCCCCGACCCGTTCCTGCTGGCCATGTTCGCCGGCGGCGGCGCCATCGGCGCGGCGCTTCTGATCGCGGGGGGGACCGCCTACCGCATCAGCGAACTCCGCGGCGGGGGCATGACGGTCGCCCGCAGCCTGGGCGGGCGCCCCATCGACCAGTCGACGACCGACCCCGACGAGCGGATGGTCCTCAACGTCGTCGAGGAGATGTCCATCGCCAGCGGCGTGCCCGTGCCGCCGGTCTTCATGCTCGAGCAGGAGAGCGGCATCAACGCCTTCGCCGCGGGCTATTCCCCCGGCGACGCGGTCATCGGCGTCACGCGCGGGTGCGTGCACGGGCTGACGCGCGACGAGCTCCAGGGCGTCATGGCCCACGAGTTCAGCCATATCTTGAACGGCGACATGCGCCTGAACATCCGCCTCGTTGGCATCCTGGGCGGCATCGTGCTGCTGAGTTTGGCCGGGTACACGCTGATGCGGGCCACCTACTACGGCTCGCTGGCCCGAAGCCGCGACAACAAGGGCGCCATCGTCATCATCGTGCTGGGCGTGGGCCTGATCGTGATCGGCGGGATCGGCTCGATGTTCGCCCGATTGATCCAGGCGGCCGTCAGCCGCCAGCGCGAGTTCCTGGCCGACGCCAGCGCGGTGCAGTTCACCCGCAACCCCGAGGGCGTGGCCGGGGCGCTGCGCCGCATCGGCGGGGCGAAGAAGCGGGCGGCCATCATGAACGCCCACGCGCGCGAGATGAGCCACATGTTCTTCGGCAACGCGGTCGGCGCGAGCAGCTTCCTTGGCTCATCGCTCGCCAGCCACCCCCCGCTGAAGAAGCGCATCCGCGCCGTGCTGCCGACGTGGGACGGCACGTTCCTGGAGCCGCGCGCCATCAAGCCGCCTAAGCAGGACGAACCCAGGAAACGCACCCCCGGCCCCCGCCAGCAACTCGAGGACGCCATGCGCGAGCGCATGGGCGATCGGCAGGGCGCCGCCGCCACCGGGGCCGCGGCCGCGTTGCCCCTGCTGGCGCTCATCGGCGCGGCGGGCGAGGCCCACGCCGGCCAGGCGCGGACGCTGCTGGACCGCATCCCCGAGAAGCTCAAATCGGCCGCGCGCGACCCCTACGGCTGCCGGGCCGTCGCGTACGCGCTCTTCGTGCACTGGACCGGCGACGACGCCGCCATGCGAAAGCAGCTCGACGTGCTCGACCAGCAGGGCGACACCGGCGTCGCCGCGCTGGTCCGCGAGCTGGCCAAGGACGCCGCCGGCCTGGACGCCGACCTCTGCCTGCCCCTGGTCGACCTCTGCCTCGGCGCGCTGGCGCGCCTGAGCGAATCCCAGCACGAGACCTTCCGCCGCGTCGTGCACGAGCTGGCCATGGCCGACGGCAAGCTGACAACGAACGAGTGGGCCCTGCTGCGGATCCTCGAGACCCACCTGGACGAGCGCTTCAGGGACGCCCGCCCGCCGGGCGTGAAGTACTACGCCATGGGCCAGCTGGGCCCGCAGCTGAGCGCCGTGCTCGGCGCCGTGTGCCGGGCGGGCCAGCGGATGCCCGGCGACGGTGAGGACGCGTTCGAGGCCGCCTCGGAAGTCATCAAGCGCGCCCCGGGCATGCCCCCCACGCTCGCGTTCCCGAGCGCCCAGGAGCGCGCGCCCGCGAGGCTCGACGCCGCCATCGCCGACCTGCGCACGATGGCGCCCCGGCTCAAGCAGGTGGTCCTGCAGGCCGCCGCCGTGGCCATCGCGCACGACCACGAGGTGACGCCATCGGAGGCCGACCTCTTGCGCGCCATCGCCGACCTGCTGGGCGTGCCCGTGCCGCCGCTGCTGCCGGGGCAGACGCTGGTGTAGTCCATCGGGCCCGCGGCCCGCGCGCCCTCAGCCCGCCGCCCGCCCGCTCCCCCGCGCCGGCGCGATGGTCCCCGCGACGCCCGACACGCCCATCGGCATAACGATCGGGCTCGAGTAGAAACCCACGCCGCCCGAGCGCTGCCCGCGCACGCGGTAGCTCACGCCCCGCACGCCGCTCGGCGTCGCCTCGTCGACGAACCTGCGCTCGGCCACGGTGGCGACCGTTTCCCACGGGCCCTCCACGTCGTCGATGCCGATCGTGCGGCGCTGCACCTGGAAGACCGTGCCGCCGTGCCGCGTGCCGCCCCATGCCAGGTTCGCCTGGCCCTGGGTGTCCATGGTGATGCGGACCTTCGTCGGGGTCGGCGGCTTGCCCAGCGGGTGCTTGTCTTTGGGCGGCTCGATGGACGCCCTCGCGTAGATGGTGTCCGGCTGTGGGCTGTTCTTGGCGAACGCGTCGATCGAGCGCAGGCACGAGCGCCCATCGCCCTCGGCCGTCTTCATGGCCCCCAGCCACGCGTCGTGCAGCGCCTCGGCCTTGCGCCGCGCGGCCAGCATCTCGTCGTACGCGGCCCGGGCGGCTTGCGTGCTCTCGACCGCCGCGGCCGACTGGCCGCTCGCCAGCCCCACGGCGGCCGGATCGGCGTCCCACCCGCCCACGCGGCGTTCGAGGTACTCCAGCTTCCCGATCTTCGAGCTCGGCAGTCGCATGACGAAACCTCCACGGCGCCCCGGCCACCGCCCATCGGCGACCGGTCGCTCCCTGGAGAGCATCGGCCGGGCCGCCGCCCGACTTTCGCCAATCCGCGCCGGATCCGCGCGATTCTCTCGCCGATCCACGAAAAACCCAGCAGAATCCTCGAAAATCGCCCACGGATCGTCGAGGATCACCGGCCGATCATCGTGAATCAGCCGCTGATTCACGATGATCGCGGCGCGATTCGGGAGGATCGGGGGCCGATCCCCGACGCCACGCCCGCGCTCCGGCCCGCGCGGGCTAAGGATGCCGAGATGCCGGCCGACGACCAGCCCACGCCCGAGCCGAAGGCCGACGCCGCCGAGCCGGTCGCCCCCGCCGCGGGGCGATTGGAACCCACCGCGGAGCGGCCGCCCGCGGGGGCGCGCTGCGTCGCGTGCGGGTACGAGCTAGTGGGCCTGGACCTTGCCGGGGTGTGCCCCGAGTGCGGTCGGGATGTCGCGGCGAGCTGGCCGGCGATGGATCTTCGCGCGTGCCATCGGGCGATCATTGCGCAGGACGTCGACGAGCTCGGCGCGTTGTTCTGGGCCGCGTTCTGGATCGGCTTTGGCGCCATGGCGGGCGCCGCAGCGCTGCTGCTGGACCCCTTGATCGATGGCCTGGCCGCCGAGGGTTACGCCCGCGGGCTGATCAGCGGTGGCGTGCTGCCCGGCGTCTTGTTCGGCGTTGGCGGCCTCGTTCTGGCCGCGCGGCGCATGCGCCGCCACGCCAACGACCATCTCGCCCCGGGCGCGTCGATGCGCGGGCGGGTGCGGGCCAGCGTGTACCTGCTCGCCGCGGGCGCGGCCATCCCCCTGGCCATCGCCGCGGCGGTGCGGGAGGCCTTCCAGCCGCTCGGCATCGCGCTTGCGGTGGTCGCCCTGGTGGCCGGCGTGCTCGGCGTGGGCATCGCGTGCGCGGCCACCTTCGACTACGCCAGCCACATCCTCGATCGCGCCGGCTACGAAGCCTCCCAGAGCAACGATGCGGCCGTTGACGCGGTGGTGTGGATCGGCTACACGGCCGCGTTCGCCTCGGCGCTGGGCGGCTACACCCCGTGGTGGTGGCTGGCCGTGCCGTGGCTGGTGGCCATCATGCTGACGGCTGCCCGGGCCACGCGGCGATGTGGCCGGGCGCTGCGCGTGCTCAAGGGCCTGCTCTCCCAGCCCGACTGAACGCCCGCGCTACGTGCGCTTCAGCCGCCGCTGCGCATCCACCCACTGCGCCCGCACGGCCCCGTGCTCGTACGCCCGGCCGCACTCGGGGCAGGCGCCCGCCGCGTCGAGGGTGCGCAGGTCGTAGGTGCACTGCGGGCAGAGCAGGTGGTCGGCCCGAACGGCGCGGGCGCGTGGTCCGTGGACACCCCCGCCCGCGCCAATGATCCCGCGATGCCGGCCGACGACCATCCCGTGCCCGAGCCGCGGGCCGACGCGTGCGGGCCGGGCGTCGCGGCGAGCCGGCCCGACGCATCGCCCGCGTGGTGCTACGGCTGTGGCTACAGCCTGGCCGGGCTGCCGGCCGCGGGCGTCTGCCCCGAGTGCGGACTGGACGTGGCGGCGAGTCGGCCGGCGTGGGACCTGCGGAAGTGCCATCCGCTGTACGTCCGGCACGTGCGGGCGGAACTGGGCTGGATCGGCCGGACCGCGCTGCTGATCGGCGCGGCGGCGGCGTGCGCGGCGGCGGTGGCGGCAACCGAAGTCGCGTCTCCCAGCGCCGACGATCTGCGCGACGCGGGCACCGTGGCGCTCGTGCTGAGCATCGTGCTGGTGCTGGCCGCCGCCGGGCCGCTGGGCGCCTTCGAACGGCGGTGGCGGCGGCACCCCGGGGCGGGCCGGCGGTACGCCAGCGGCCCGCGTCGCACGTCCCGCGTCGGCCTCATGATCATCGCCGCGGGCGTGGGCCTGGGCGTGCTGCCCGGCGTGACGGCGGGCATCGTCGCCCCCGGACCCGGCGTGCTCCTGGCGGGCCTGGGCGCGCTCGCCGCGACGATCGGGTGCGCGGCGTTCTACGTCGCCGGCGCGGCGTACGCCCGCCTGGTGCTCGCCCGCGCCGGCGCTCCCGTGCCGCCGCGTTGGCGCGAGGTCGCGTGGTCGATCCTCCCGGCCATCGGGCTCATCCCCGCCGTGCGCGCACTCAGCAGCGCGGATGCGATCTGGTGGGCCATCGGCACATCCGGCCTGGGCGTGGTCGCGTCGATGGGCCTGCTGGCGTGGCGGTGCCACCGGGCCAGGGGCGTGCTCGGCGGGCTGCTGCCAGATGGCCACTGACGCGGCCGGCCGCGAGGCCGAGCATCACCGCTGCGCGCCCGCGTGAAGCCACGGCCCGGCCAACCGACGCACGCAACGAGCCGCTCTCGCGAGCGAGGAACATGGCCGTCGAGTTCGCCGGACGCCACGGCCGCGCGACGGATCGCACGTCTGGGGCGCTCGGGCTCGCCCGCCGCGGGGCGCCGCTCGGCCGGCTCAGTCGCCGGCGTGCTGGGCCTCGCGCCAGAGGCGATGCTGCCGCTCGGCCTCGACCCAGCGGATCTGCACCGACGTGTGCTCGTACGGCCGCCCGCACTCGGGGCATGTCCCCGCCTGGTCGAGGGCCCGCAGGTCGTAGAGGCAGGCCGGGCAGAGGGTGAACTCGGACCGGCGGACCACGCGGAAGATCGACTCGATGCGTCGCCCGGCCCACAGCGCGCCCGCCACGCCCAGCCCGGCCACGAAGATCGAGAGCGCGCCCAGGGCGCCGCTGGGCACGACGCCCGTTGCGAATGTCAGCAGGAAGAGGCCCAGCCCGCCCACGAACAGGCCCGTGAAGCCGAGGACGAGGCGACGCTGCGCGGCCACGGCCGGCGGCGTCCCGGCCGGCGGGCGCACCGCCTCGGACACCCAGGCCCACCCGCCGGGAGGTCGCTCGTTGGGCATGGTCGCCATCGGAAACCGTAGGACCGCGCGGCTCGCCTACTTCCGCGTGAGCCGCCGCTGCGCATCCACCCACTGCGCCCGCACGGCCTCGCGCTCGTACGCCCGGCCGCACTCGGGGCAGGCGCCGGCGGCGTGGAGCGTGCGCAGGTCGTAGAGGCACTCGGGGCAGAGCAGGTGCTCGTGCGCGGCGGCGCGGCGGAGGGTGCGCTTGATAGACGCGTGGCAGAACAACGCCCAGCCGATCGCGACCACCGCCAGGCTGGGCACGCCCACCCATCGAATGAACGGGGTGGCGCCGAGTCCGCCCAGGATGATGGCCATGAGAATGACGAGCGGCATCGGACCGTTCACCCAGACGTTCCACCACATGCACCGCCGGACCGCCCCGGGGATCCGTCGATCAAGCAGCGGCCACCCCTGCACGACCGGGCGGTCCGCGTCGGTGGATTGGGACGGGGCGCTGGGCATGGCGGAGGGTAGAGGGTCCGTGCGGCGGCGCCCGCCGGGGCGACGGGCCATCGCCCCCGCCGGCGGATATCCTCTGGCCGCACGGACGCACCCGCGAGGACCCCGACCATGATCGCGCACATCGCCGGCGCCATCGCCGACATCCGCACGGGCCGGGCAACGATCGCCACCGCCTCGGGCGTGAGCTACGACGTGCTGCTGCCGCCCTACATGGATGGACGCCTGGGCCGGGCCGGCGCGCAGGCCGAGCTGTTCACCGTTCACGTGCTCGAGAGCCCCAACCAGGGGGCCAGCTTCATCCCCCGCCTCTTCGGCTTCGCGACCGCCGCCGACCGTGAGGTCTACGAGGCCATGACCCAGATCCGCGGGCTGGGGCATCGAAAGGCCCTGCGGGCGCTGGCCGAGCCCCCGACCGAAGTGGGCGCCATGATCGCCCGGGGCGACGAGGTGGGCCTCAAGCGCCTGCCCGAGATCGGGGCGAAGCTGGCCAGGACGCTGGTCGAGGAACTCGGCCCGGCGTTCCGCGACGCGCTGGCCATCGACGAGATGGAAGCGGCCGTGGAAGTGAAGAAGCCAAGCGACCCCCAGGCCGAGGACGCCGTGCGGGCGCTCATCGCCCTGGGCGAGCCGCCCGCCGAGGCGACCAGGAAGGTCGCCCTCGCCAGGCAGAAGCACGCCGGGGACGGGCTCGAGGCGTCGGACCTGGTGTCGCTGGCGCTCTCGCTCTAGGACGCCCCCGGGGCCGGCGCATACGGTCGGCCGATGGACGAACACCGCTACGCGATGGTCATGGCCGGGGGATCCGGAACGCGGCTGTGGCCCATGAGCCGCAGGGCGCAACCCAAGCAACTGCTGCGCTTCCTCTCCGAGCCCGGACGCTCGACGCCGCGCAGCCTGATCGAGGTCTCGGCCGGGCGATTGGAAGGCCTGGTTCCAGAACGGAACCTCCTGGTGTGCACGCTGGAACGCTACCGCGATGATGTTGCCGCCGTGCTCGATGGGCTTTCCAGCGACCAGATCCTCGGGGAACCGGTCGGGCGTGACACGGTCAACGCCGTGGGGCTGACGGCGGCCGTGCTGGCGGCGAAGGACCCCGAGGCGAGCTTCTGTGTCATGACGGCCGACCACGTGATCGAGCCGGTGGCGACGTTCCAGGAGGTGGTGCGGCAGGGCTTCGAATTGGTCGAGCAAGCCCCGCGCACGCTGGTGACCTTCTCGATCGAGCCGACCTACCCGGCCACCGGCTACGGCTACGTCCGGCGCGCCGGCGAGATCGAGGGCACCGAGGGGCTGGGATACCACGTCGAGAAGTTCGTGGAGAAACCCGACGAAGCCACGGCGAAGGCGTATCTGGCCGAGGGTGTCTATGGCTGGAACAGCGGCATGTTCGTCTGGAAGGCCCAGACCTTCCTGGACTGCCTGCGCTCCTTCCTGCCGGCCTCCTACAACGGCCTGATGGAGATCGCCCGGGCCTGGGACACCAAGGACCGCGACGCCGTGCTGCACCGGGTCTACCCCGAACTGCCGAAGAAGAGCGTCGACTACGCCATCATGGAGCCGGCGACCACGCACGCGGCGAAGAACGCCATCGGCGGGGCCATCACCGTCGCGACCCTGCGCATGGACGTCTCGTGGATCGACGTGGGCTCGTGGGCCAGCTACGCGGGAACGCTTCAGGGCGATTCGGCGGACAACCGCGTCGCGGCCCTGGGCGAAGATTCGGGCGCGGTCGCCCACGATTCCAGCGGCAACCTCGTGGTCAACAGCGAGGCGGGGCACACGGTGGCTTTATTGGGCTGCCAGGACATGGTCGTCGTGCACACGAAGGGCGCCACGCTGATCATGCCCAGCGCGAGGGCCGAAGCGCTCAAGGACCTGCACGCGAACCTGCCCGAGGCGCTGATGTAATGGGCTTTGCGCCCCCGATCACGCGCTACATCGCCGTCGATCTTGGCGACCGCCGCACGGGTCTTGCCGTGGGCGACGACCATACGCTCGTCGCCTCGCCGTGGAAGACGCTCGAGATCCCCATCGGGCACGAGGGGGGCGAGAAACTCATCCGGGCGATCGAAAAAGAAATCTCACGCGAGTATGGTTCCAGCCCCCGCCTGGAACTCGTCGTGGGCCTGCCCCTGCATCTCGATGGCCAGGAGAGCCATCGCAGCAAGCTCAGCCGGGAATTCGCCCGGCGGCTCGGCGAGCACACCGGCCGGACCGTCCATCTCGCCGATGAGCGCCTGACCAGCAAGCAGGCCGACTGGGCCATGGGCGGCAGCGGCATGACCCACCTGCAGAAGAAGCGAAGACGGGACTCGATCGCCGCGGCGGCCCTCCTGCAGGCCTTCCTCCAGGACCTCGCGGCCGGGAAGGCCAACGATGACCAGGACGGCAAGAACGACCCCGCGCATCCCAACAAGGACGGCGTGGGGGAAGAAGGGACGTAAGACCATGCGCACGGACGTGCTGAGCGTGATGCTGACCGCCGGATTCGTGATGGCCGGGCCCATCGCCTGCGCCCACCAGTCGGGGACGGGAAGTTCCGTGGCCATCGCCCAGGAGCAACGCGCAGCGGGAAACCAGGACTACGAGACGGCCGAGGCGGTGCTGGCGGCCCTCGAGGACGCCGACGCGGACCTGGAATCCTTCACCAGCGGCATCATCTATACGACCATTACCGATCTTGGCGGCGCTCTGACGAGGCGCACGGGCGAGATCGCCTTCGCGCAAGAGCCCTCCGAAACGGGACCGACCAACCGCCGCTTCGCGGTCCGCTTCGACACGCTGCTGGCGGGCGAACGCTACTTCGAGGACGAGCGCGCGCTCCAGACCATCGCCTTCGACGGCCGCTATCTGACAGAAATGCTCCACGGCGAGCAGCAGATCAACAAGCGCGAGATCGTCGCCGAAGGCCAGCAGGTCGATCCCTTCGAGCTGGGCGACGGCCCCTTCCCGCCGCTTCCCATCGGCCAGCAGAAAGAGGACATCCTCCGCCGCTACGACGTGCGATTGGTCCCGGCGACGCAGAGCCTGGAGCCCAGCGAGGAACTCGACCCCGAGGATCCCTTCGACCGCACCGAGATCCGGATAGCCGAGAACCTGATGCGTTTCGCCGAGGGATCGGTGCAGCTGCTGCTGGTCCCAAGGCGCGCGAGCGCGGACACGAAGTTTTCCGAGATCCGGTTGTGGTACAAGGCCGGCGAGGATGGAAGGCTGCTGCCCAGGATGAGCCGGACCGTCGACGCCAACGCCAACGACGTGTCGATCGTCCAGCTCATGCACCCCCTGAAGGTGAACGACCCGCCCCGCGAGGACCTGCTGACCATCGAGGCGCCCGAGGGCTGGACGGTCAACGAGATCCCGCTGCGAACCCCCGAGACGGGCAGGGAACGCCCCTAGCGGGACACTTTCCCGCAAGCCGCCCCCCGGATATGGGCGAAGAACAAGGGACCGGGAGGCGTTGGTCCCATGATGAAGAGCGTCCAGAGACCCCTGCGAACCGCCCTGGCGGCCCTGCTGGCCTGCGCGGGACTGGCCCTTGCCCAGAACCGCGTGCAGGAAGACGGCATCGCGTTGTCGCCCGCCGTGCAGCGGGCCCTGGAGGCCGGCTACCTGACCGACGCCGAGCGGCGCGAGCTTCGCGTCTTCCACGGCCAGTGGACGGATACGGATCTTCGAGACCCCGCTATTGCCGCCAAGGCCGCGCTGGCCGCCGGGGACTTCAACCATCCGGCACTTGCCAGCGACGAATCCGATGTTCTCGACACCGCCGAGGCGATGATCCTCCGCGGCCAGGTTCGTGAAGGTTTGTCGCTGATCGAGGACGATGGCACGATGCGGGCCCTGCGCTTGCGTGCGCAGGCGAACGAACTGCTGGGCGATCTCGTCGCCGTGCGGCGCGTGACCGACATCGCCATGAACCGACTCGCACGCGAGCGAGCGGAAGACGCCCGGGAGCTGACCGAGGGCGTGCGCCTCTTGATCATCCGTGCCCGCACGGTGGGCGTGGAGCAGGGCGCGGGCGATTATGGTTTGATGGCCACCCTGCTGGCGACCGTGCGCGACGAGCTGGACCGCCTGTACTGGCCCGCGCGCCTGGCCGAGGCGACGCTGCTGGACGCCCGTGACAACCGGCCCCAGGCCCGAGAGGCCCTGATGGAAACGCTCGCGCTGAATCCCTCCAGCGCCGCGGCGTGGCGTGCGCTCGGCGAGAGCCACGTGCGCTCGTTCAACTTCGACGCCGCAGAAGCCGTCGCCAGCGAGCTGGACCGCATCGCCGCCTCGGTGCGCCCGGGCGCGACGTCCCCGTATGCCACGCTGATCCGGGCACGCTCGCTCCTGCGCCAGAAAGAACCGCGCCTGGCGGCCCAGGCCGTCGACGAGCTGCTGGAAACCTACCCCACGATGCGCGACGCGCTGGCGTTGCGATTGGCCATCGCCGCGGTGTATCGAGACAGCGCCAAGGAGCAGGAGCTCGTGGCCCTGCTGGAAGAGCTCTCACCGGGCAGCGCGCTGCCCCACTACGAGGCCGGGAAGCAACTGGCCGACTGGCGGCAGTACGCCCCGGCGATGGAATACCTCGAGGAAGCAACCAAACGCCAGCCCGCCTGGCCCGAGCCGTGGATCGAGCTTGGGCTGCTGGCGATGCAGGCGGCTCAGGACGACACGGCCATCGCCGCCCTGGAGCGCGCAACGGCCCTCGATCCCTTCAACGTGCGGGCGAAGAACACGCTGCGCCTGGCGAGCGAACTTGCCAACTACGAGCGCATCGAGACCGAGCACTTCACCATCCGTTACCGCTCCGGCCCTGACGCCGTGCTCGCCCGAGAGATGGCCCCGGTCATGGAAGCCATCCACGCACGCATCACCGGGAAAGCCGACAACGGGCTGGACCACGAGCCGGACCGCAAGACCGTCATCGACCTGATGCCAAGCCACGACTGGTTCGCCGTGCGCATCACCGGCATGCCCGACATCTTCACGATTGCCGCCTCGACGGGCCCGGCCATCGCCATGGAGACGCCCCGGCCCAACCCCGGGAGCACCACACAAGGCTACGACTGGCCGCGTGTCCTGCAGCACGAGTACGTGCACACGGTGGGCCTGAGCCGCACAAAGAATCGTGTGCCCCACTGGTTCACCGAGGCGCAGGCGGTGTTCCTGGAGGACGGGCCATGGGACGAGAACCGCGCCCGCATGCTGACGGCGGCCCTCGAGAAGGACGAGCTGTTCCCCCTCGACGAACTGAGCTTCGGGTTCATCCGCCCGAGGCGGCCCGGCGACCGCAGCCTTGCCTACGCCCAGTCCGCGTGGCTGTACGAGTACCTCGTCGAGCGCTTCGGCTCGGCCGCGCCGCTGGACCTGATGGACGCCTACGCGGCGGGCCAGACGCAGCGCGAGGCGTTCACGAGCGTGCTGGAGATCGACCAGGACGAGCTCGAGTCCGACTTCCTCGCCTGGGCCGCGCGCCAGGCCCGCGGCTGGGGATTGCTCCCGCCCGAGCGCTATCCCACGCTCGACCAACTCGCCCAGCAGTACGAGACGGACACGGGCGAGCAGGCCTCGAGCCTCTCGGCATTGCTGGAGGCCTATCCGCACCATCCCCAGCTCATCGAGCAGGTCGCGCGCAACCGGCTCGAGGAAAACAACGGCCGGCCCACCGACGACATGCGCGACATCCTGACGCGATGGGCGACCGCCGTGCCCGTGGCCGACGAGCCGCGGCGTATGCTCGTGCTGCTGGCCCGTGAAACCGGCATCGACCCCGCCGACGAGACGACCATTGGCTACCTCGAGCACCTGGACGCCCGGGCCCAGTACACCGGCGCCTATGCGGCCGAACTGGCACGCCTGTACATGCAGCGCGACGAGTCGGAAGAAGCACTCGCCAAGGCCAACCGTGCCGTGCGGATCGAGCCCTTCGACGCACCCTTACGCGAGCTTGCTGCCACGATCGCCTGGCGCGCGGGCGAGTTCACCCAGGCTCGCGACCACGTCGAGGCGCTGACCATTATCGAACCGGACCGCGACATCCATCGCCAGCGGCTGGAAGCCATGGATCAGCGGCTGGGGAGGTAGGCTCAGCAGCCCGCGTCGAACGCGTCCTGGAACGCCAGGAAGTCGAAGATCGTCAACTCGCCGTCGCCGTCGAAGTCGGCGGCCGCTTCTCCATCTTTAAACAGGTTCAGGAATGTCAGGAAGTCGAAGATGGTGAGCGAACCGTCCAGGTCGAGGTCGGGGACGCAGGGGTTGCAGGCGAGGTCGAAGTAGTAGGCGGCGCCGTACTGATCGGCGGGCAGCGTGACGTCGTCGTGGGCGCCCACGAGCGCCATGCCCGAGGCGCCGCCCGCCGAGGCCATCGCCCAGCCGTAGGAGCCGGCGTACACCGGCGGGTTGGGAACGAGCTGACCGATCTCGTACCAGTGCCCCGCGGCGTCGCGCTCGAAACGAAAGACCTTGCCCGATGACGTGCCGTCTCGCCGGCCGCGGGCCTGCACCAGCAGCAGGTCGCCGTCGAGGTGAACCGCCGCCCCGAAGCCGTCGTTGCGTCGGGCGTCGCCGAGGGCGATCTCCTGCCGGAGGACCCAGCGATCGTTCTCCAGGCCGTAGACGAAGACGAGTCCCTGGCCATCGAACGGACGGTCGGCCAGGAACGCTCCAACCACAAGCGTCGTCCCCTGATGATCGATGCTGTATCCGAAACGATCACGCTCCTGGGGATCGGGTGCGTAGAGCTTCTGCACAAACTCCAGGCTGTCGTCGCCGTGGCGGCGGTAGGCGTACACCGAGCCGGCGCGGTCGGCGGCGGTGGAGTCGTCGCGGGCCGTGACGAACAGCCAGTCGTCCGAGAGCGCGGGATTCTCGCCGAAGTACGCGTCGTCGGGCACGCCATCGGGCGCTTCGAGCGATTCGCGGAACGTCCAGCCCTCGGGCGTGCGGGCATAGACCGCGAGGATCGACGACATCGCGATCTCCGACCGCAGGATGGCCAGCGACTCATCGAACGCCACCCAGCCGCCGAGATAGTCGTATTGCTCGGGTGCAGCCCCCGGGGGCGGCTGGATTCGTTCCAACTCGGTCCATCGCCCATCAGCGAACCGGTATGCGAAGGCGCCCCCGAGGACTTCCGTGTCGGTCCAACGCCTACCCGGCACGCCGACGATCAATTCGTCCCCGTGGATCGCAAGGGCGTCGCCAAACTTCATGCCCTGCTGGACGTCGGGCGGCACGATTGTCTGGACCTGTTCCAGCGCGCCATCGAACTCTTCGTACGCAATCACGGCCCCCGCAGAGCAACTGAACGGATCGCCGGGACACCACGTGCGAGCGCTCTTGTCGCCCACGAGCCAGGAGCGACCATTCGTCACGGCCGTCGAGCCGAACGAGGTGGGCGGTACGTCTGGGGGTGGCGCAAGTCGCTGGGGCTCACACGCCCCCTGGGCCATCACACTTCCCGGACCCACCACCATCGCCACTAGCACACACACGCAATGGACACGACTTCGCATGCCACTTCTTCCGACAGCAGCCGCCGCCGGTTGCGGCCCGACCGCGATCAGGTCGGTGCTTCGACGCCCTGGATGATCCCTTCCAGGATGCCCTCGGCCTCGCGGCCATCGCCCTGCTCGAGCCCGCCACGGACGATCAGGCGGTGGGCGACGACGGGCATGATGTTGTCCAGCACGTCTTCGGGCACGACGTAGTCGCGGCCATCAATGAGCGCCGTCGCGCGGGCGACCTGCGTGAGCGCGAGCGCGCCACGGGGCGAGAGGCCCAGCCGAAGGTCGGGCGAGCGGCGCGTCGCGTTGGCGATCGCAACGACGTACTCGAGGATCTTCTGGTCCACGCGCACCTGGCTGACCTTCTGTTGCAGGTCGCTGAGCGTCTCCAAGGGCATGACGGCCTGGAGTTGGGGCAGCGCGTTGCTGGCCGGGCGGCGCTCGAGCACCTGGACTTCGGTCTGGGGGTCGGGGTAGCCCAGCCGCGTGCGCATCAGGAAGCGATCGAGCTGGTTCTCGGGGAGCAAGTAGGTGCCCTCGAAGTCGTAGGGATTCTGCGTGGCGATCACCATGAAGGGCTTGGGCAGCGGGTGGCTCGTGCCGTCCAGCGACACGGTCGCCTCGCTCATGGCCTCGAGCAGGGCCGTCTGCGTGCGCGGTGTCGTCCGGTTGATCTCGTCGGCCAAGACGAAGTTGGCGAAGATCGGGCCGGGCTTGAAGCTGAATTCCCCGCGGTCGCGGTCGTAGACGCTCACCCCCAGGATGTCGCTGGGCAAGAGGTCCGGGGTCATCTGCACGCGCGCGAGCTTGCCCTGCACGCTGCGGGCGATGGCCCCGGCCAGCACCGTCTTGCCCACGCCGGGCACGTCTTCGATCAGCAGGTGCCCACCGGCCAGCATGGTGCGCAGCACGCGGTCGATGGCCCGGGGGTTGCCCATGAACACCGAGGCGATGTTGTCCCTGAGCCTGGAGATGGGGCCGGCATCGGCGTCGGTCATGCTGCGCTCCGTGGGTCGGTCGGAAGATCCAGGCGGTCCGAAGAAAGAGGCTGGCCACCCCCGTCAGGAAGGCCAGCATACGCCACAATCGGAGCCCTGTGGGTGCCCGACGGGCTCGCCTATGGGGACCATACCCGCTACCCTTACGCCCCCCGGGGGGGAAGGCTCGACCGACCCGCCCGCAAGGCCCGCAGTACGACCCCGAACATGACCCAAGCTACCGCCCCGCAATCCGCCTCGATCTCGCTCTACGGCCCCTCGGCCGTGGGCATCGGCGCAGTCGCGTCGGCGGTGGCGGCGATGCTGGGCGCGATGCTGGCGATGGCCGCGGGCGCTCAAGGCGACTCGCTGCGGGGCGGCATGGTGGCGGCGATGCTGCTGGGCGGCTCATGGGCGCTGGCCTGGGGTGGCGCGGCGTTGACCGGCCCCTATCGCCCGGCGGTGGCGGGCATGGCCTGGCTGGCGCTCTCGACGGCGAGATTGCTGGTTTTGATCGTGGCGGGCATTGCTTTTGCGCTGGCCGCGCCAACGATGGGGCTCGGCTTGTGGCTCGCCCTGCTGGCGGGCGGGCTGACGGCCGTGGGCGTGGACAGCGCCCTGGCCCTGAAGAGCTTCCGCCAGCACCCCTCGGTTTCTCCTGACCCGACGAGCGGAGGCACGCGTTGACGCCCATTGGCCTGGACATGCTGACCAACCTGCCCACCAAGCTGGTGGCCGCCGCCGACTCCAACGCGCTGCCCAGCCCGGTGGATCACATCGTGGCCCACCCGTTCATGATCTCTCCCGGCGGCTGGTGGTGGTGGTCGTCGGCCACGGCCAACCTGGTCATCTCGGGCGTGCTCATGCTGCTCATCGGCTTCTACGTGGCCAAGCGCGTGCGGACCGGCCCTGATTCGCAGGGCGAGGCCCGCTACCTGACGCGCGGCAAGTTTGCCCAGCTCGTCGAGGTTCTGATCGTCGGCCTGCGTGACATGATGATCAAGCCCGTGCTGGGCGATCGCAGCGACAAGTTCCTGCCGTATCTGCTGTGCGTCTTCTTCTTCATCCTCATCAACAACCTGTTGGGGATGATTCCGCTGATCGACGTCAACATGTTCATCAACTTCTACCTGGTCGAGGCCGGCGTGTTCGGCGAAGAAGCGACCAAGTGGAAGGACGCCCACGTGGCGCCCTTCGGCGGCACGGCGACCCAGAGCATCTGGGTGACGGGCGCCCTGGCGATCGTCGCGGGCCTGGTGATCAACATCGCCGGCGTGATGCGCCTGGGCGTGGGTGAGTACGCCAAGCACCTGACGGCCGGCACCCCGGTCTTCCTGTGGCCCATCATGGTGCCCGTGGAGATCATGGGCACCATGATCAAGCCCATCGCGCTGGCCTTGCGTCTGTTCGCCGTCATGACGGCCGGCCACATCCTGCTGGCGGTCATGTTCGTGTTCTTCGAGATGATCGCCCGCGACACGGCCGCCCTGGGTACGGGTGCGGGCATGCTGGTGGCCGTGGTGCTGTGGATCCCGGTGATCCTGATGGCCACGTTCATCTTCCTGCTGGAGGTCTTCGTCAGCTTCCTCCAGGCGCTGATCTTCATGTTCCTCACGGCCGTGTTCATCGGCCTGCTCGACCACCACGGCGATCACCACCACCACGTGGACGAGCATTACGACCAGGACGTTCCCACCGCGGCCTCGCCGGTCTGACGACGAGGTCCGCTTTCACGAGTATTCGTTAGTTGGCTTCCGGCCGCGGCCGGCACCGTTCCAGAAAGGATCGCAGAAACGATGACCAAGAACTTCGCCCTGGCCACGCTGGCCCTGCTCGTGTTCGCCCCGCTGGCCATGGCCGCCCAGCAGACCGGCGCCGCCGCCGGTGCAACGCCGACCGCGATGGCCTACGGCCTGGCGGCCATCGGCGCCGGCATCGCCCTGATCGGCGGTGGCATCGGCATCGGTCTGGTCGGCAAGGGCGCCGTCGAGGCCATCGCCCGCCAGCCCGAGGCCGGCGGCGCCATCGGCCAGAACATGATCATCGCGGCCGGCCTGATCGAAGGCGCCACCCTGGTGGGCGCGCTCGTGGGCCTGCTGGTCGTCCTCATCAAGTAACCCGGCCGATCGCAGGCGCACCGGCACCGCCGGTGCGCGCCCAGAGGAGGTCGCGATGCGACGTTCGCTGATTCAATCCCATTTCGGGAAGGTCGCCTCGGCGGCCGTCCTCGCGCTGCCGGCCATCGCCATGGCCGCCGACGAGGCCGGCAAGAAGGGCACCGTCATCCCGGGCATCAAGCAGGGCGTGCCGATGATGGTCGCCACGTTCCTGGTGTTCGGCATCGTGTTCTTCCTGCTGTGGAAGTTCGCCTGGCCGCCCATCGTCAAGGGCCTCGAAGAGCGGGATCGCAAGATCCTTGAAGGCCTGAAAGCCTCCAAGCGCGCGTTGGCCGAGGCCGACGCGATGAAGGAGCGCTACGAGAGCCAGCTCACCGAGGCCCGCAGCGAGGCCCAGCGTATCCTCGCGGAGACCAAGGCCCGCCAGGCCGAGTTCACCGCTGAGCTGCGCTCCAAGGCCGACGCCGAACTGTCCCGCATGCGCGAGAAGGCGCAAAAGGACATCGACGCGGCCCGGCGCGTGGCGGTCAACGAGCTGTACGCCGAGGCCGCGCGTCTCGCGACGCTCATGGCCACCAAGATCCTCGAGCGCGAGGTGAGCGAGCAGGACCAGGCACGCCTGGTCGAGCAGGCCCTCAGCGAGTTCGAGTCCAGTCGCCGGGCGTCGAACAACTAGCATCGTTTTCCGTTCTGGCGCCATTCCGGGAGTACCCACGGCATGCCACTGCTTGAAACACCGCCCGACGCGCTGTCGGACATTTACGCCACCAGCCTGTTCGAGGTGTGCCACAAGAGCGGCGGCGACCAGGCCGTCCAGGAAACACTCGACGAGCTCGAGGCCATCCTCGATATGGCCCACAAGGACCCGGCCTTCAACGAGTTCCTGGCCTCTCGGGTGCTGTCCACCAGCGATCGCGCCGCATCGCTCAAGAAGGTCTTCGAGGGTAAAGTCTCCAGCCGAACTCTTACCTTTCTGCTCGTGCTCAACGACAAGGACCGCCTCGGCCGTCTGCCGGGGATGGTCAAGGCCTTCCACGATAAGGCTCAGGAAGCCTTTGGCCGCCTCGAAGTTGACGTCCACACCGCCGGACCCATCAGTTCGGCCGACCTGGATGCCATCCGCGAGCGGCTTGCCTCGGCCCTGGGCAAGGACGTGGTGGCCCACCACCGCAGCGATCCGGCCATGATCGGCGGCCTGAAGCTGCGGTTCGGCGATCAGCTCGTGGACGGCTCGATCGCGGCGCGTGTTCGACGCTTGCGCGACCAACTCGGGCACGAAGGCGCCGCCCGCATCCGTGCTCGCGTCGGTGAGATGATCGACGCCCAGGCGAGCACCAGTTCGGACGTCCCCGACGCCTGATTCCAGACTCATTCCCTCCAGAAGGGATGCACTTCCATGCCAACGCGGACCATTGCCCAGACCCCCGTCGAAAACAAGCGGGCGCTTGTCCGCGTGGACTTCAACGTACCGATGGACGGTGGCGACATTGCCGACGACCGTCGCATCCGCTCGGCGATTCCGACGATCAAGAGCGTGCTGGATCGTGGCGGCAGCGTCGTGCTCATGAGCCACATGGGCCGGCCCAAGGGCGAGGGCTACGAAGCCGAGTTCAGCCTCGAACCGGTGGCCAAGCATCTTTCGGGGTTGCTCGGCATCGACGTGCAGTTCCCGTCGAAGGACTGCGTCGACGACGATGCGACCAAGGCCGTCAAGGCCATGAAGCCCGGCGACGTGGTGCTGCTTGAGAACCTGCGCTTCCACAAGGCCGAGAAGACCGGCGACGCGGACTTCGCTCAGAAACTCGCGGCATACGGCGACCTCTACGTCAACGACGCCTTCGGCACCTGCCACCGTGCCGACGCCTCGATGGTCGCCGTACCCCGGACCATGGAGGGCAAGCCACGCGTCGCCGGCCTGCTGGTCGAGAAGGAGATCGAGTTCCTGAGCGACGCCGTCGCGAATCCAAAGAAGCCGATGGTGGTGATCCTCGGCGGCGCCAAAGTCTCATCAAAGATCGGCGCCATCGAGCACCTGCTGCCCAAGTGCGACGCGATGCTCATCGGCGGCGCCATGGCCTACACGTTCATGCGCGCCAAGGGCGAGCCCACCGGCACGAGCCTGGTCGAAGAAGACCACGTCTCGACGGCCGAGCGCGCCATGGCGGCGGCCAAGGCAGCCAGCGTCGACCTGCTCCTGCCCATCGATCACATGGTGGCCGACAAGTTTGACCACGGGGCCCCTACCCGTGCGGAAGAACGCATCCCCGATCAAGCCGTCGCGGTCGATATCGGACCCAAGACCGCCAGGATGTACGCCGATCGGATCGCGGGCGCCAAGTCGGTCCTGTGGAATGGTCCCATGGGCATCTTCGAGTGGCCCGGGGCCGACGGGGGCACTCGCACCGTAGCCCAGGCCTTGGTCGAGGCGACCAGGGCGGGGGCCACCACCATCGTGGGCGGCGGAGATTCTGCAGCCGCGCTGGATTCGATGGGCCTTGCGACCGATATCACCCATGTGTCCACCGGTGGCGGCGCCTCGGTGGAGATGCTCGAAGGCAAGCGATTCGAGGCGATCGAGATCCTCGACGCGACCAACGACTGACACGCCGGCCGGGCTCTCATCAATCCCGACGGCAGCATCGGGAAGCAGCAGACATGGGCACCTACGACCTTTGCGTCATCGGCAGCGGTCCCGCCGGCCAGCGGGCGGCGATCCAGTCGGCCAAGGTCGGCAAGCGCGTGTGCGTGATCGAGCGTTTCCGCGAGGTCGGCGGCGTTGCGGTCAATACCGGCACGATCCCCAGCAAGGCGCTGCGCGAGGCCATCCTGGGCACCAGCGGCAACAAGAGCCTGCTGCCCACCGAGCGGGACTTCATGTCGGCCCGCAGCCAGTCCTTCGCGGGTTTGCTCGAGGCGGCGAACAAGGTCATCCGCCACGAGGTCGCCAAGATTGCAGGGCACTTCGCCTCCAACGGCATCGACGTTGCCTACGGCGAGGCGTCCTTCATCGACGGTCACACCATCCGCGTCGCGGGAGCCAACGTGTCGGAGATCAAGGCCGACAAGGTCATGATCGCCACCGGCGCCAGCCCGGCCCGCCCCAGCGACATCCCTTTCGACGGCCAGAACGTCATCACCAGCGACGAACTCCTGCGGCTGGAATACCTGCCGGCGACCATGATCGTCATCGGCGGCGGCGTCATCGGCACCGAATACGCCTCGATGCTCACCGCCCTGGGCGTGCGTGTCACGCTCATCGAGGGCCGCAATGAACTGCTGGGCTTCGTCGACAAGGAAATCACCGAGGCCCTGCAGTTCCACCTGCGCAAGCGCGGCATGACCCTGCGCCTGGGTGAGAAGGCCGTCAGCATCTCGGTCATCGATCCACCCGACCTGGCCCGCAGCGGCAATGATCAGATGGCCGAGGTATATCTCGAGAGCGGCAAGACCCTGCGGGCAGACTGCCTGCTGTATTGCGTGGGCCGCCAGGGCGCCACCGAATCGCTCAATCTGCAGGCCGCCGGGCTTTCCGCCGACAAGCGCGGCCGCATCGAGGTCAACGAGCATTACCAAACCGCCGTCGAGCACATCTACGCAGCAGGCGACGTGGTCGGCTTTCCCGCCTTGGCGAGCACGAGCATGGAGCAGGGCCGCCACGCCGCGTGCCACATGTTTGGCCTGCAACTTCCCGAGCACAGCAAGACCCTGCCCTACGGCGTGTACGCCATCCCCGAGATCTCGATGGTGGGCAAGACCGAGCAGGAACTGACCGAGCAGAACATCCCCTTCGAGTCGGGCGTGGCCCAGTACGACGAGATCGCCCGCGGCCAGCTGTTGGGCGACGAGTTGGGCATGCTCAAGCTGCTGATCCACCAGGAGACCCAGCACATCCTGGGCGTCCACGTCATCGGCGCGGGGGCCACCGAGATCGTCCACATCGGCCAGGCCGTTATGGCCCTGGGCGGCACGCTGGACTACTTCATCCACACGGTCTTCAACTACCCCACGTTGGCCGAGTGCTACAAGGTGGCAGCGCTCAACGGCCGTAATCGGCTGCGCAGCACCTGACCGTTGCATCGCGGCCTAGCCTCGCCCCGGCATGGCCAAACGCACCCGCAAAGCCGCGACCCGTGAGCCCGATCCGCTGCCCGAGCGGGCGGTGGCCGCCGGCTCGCTCGACGACGTGCTGGGACAGGACGAGGCGGTCGGCTTCCTTCGAAAGACCCTGGCGGCCGGCCGCGTGCCCCACGCGTGGATGTTCCAGGGCCCGCCCGGCGTGGGCAAGCGCACGCTCGCTCTGGCCTTCGGCGCCGCCCTGCTGACGCCCGAGTCGGGCCCCGAGCGCGAGGAAGCCCAGGACCTGCTCCAGAGCGGCGCCCACCCCGATCTGACGCTGATCTCGAAGGAACTCGCCAGCTACAGCGAGGAAGCCGAACTCCGCGACAAGAAGCAGCGGAACATCTCCATCGATCTGCTCCGCGAGTTTTTCGACCCCGCCGTCGCCCGCACTTCGAGCCTGCCGGGCGGCCTGGCAGCCAAGGTCTGCGTCATCGACGAGGCCCACCTGCTCGCCCGCGAGGGCCAGAACCACTTGCTCAAGACGCTCGAAGAGCCACCGCCCCGAACGGTCATCATCTTGGTCGCCGATCGCCCCCACGACCTGCTGCCCACCATCCACAGCCGCTGCCAGCGCTTGCGCATTGGACCGGTCGACAACGACGCCATGCAGGCCTGGCTCGCTCGCCGGGGGGCCATCGGCGATGCCGAGCGCTCGAGCGTGCTCTACCTGGCCGATGGCTCCCCGGGCTTGGCCGAGCTTATGTTGAATACGGGCGTGACGACATGGTTCGAGACCCTGAAGCCCCTAGCCGAGGCTGCACTTGCCGGCCGCGACGACGGATCCCTGGCCGAAGCCTGCGCCAAGCTCGCCAGCGACTGGTCCGAGGCATGGGTAAAGGCCAACCCCGCCGCCAGCAAGGACGCAGCCAACCGCACCGCCCACGGCCTTGCCCTGGGCATCATCGCAACATGGGCGCGGAGGCTCCTGCGCAACGAACAGGTGGGCCCCGAAGCGCTCGAGGCCATCACGGCATGCTCGGGCCTGCTGGGCCGCGACGTGCAACCGAAGTTTGCGTACGAGGTGCTCGCCGAGCGCCTGGCAGAGGCCGGGCCTACGCCTGCACGCTGAGCGACCTGGGCTGAGACTCGACGCTTGAAGCAGGCTGATGCTGGGCGCCTTGCTGCGCGGCGGGTACGCCGGCCTTGTCTTGCTTAACCCGGTCCATCGCCAGTTTCCAGGTCTCTCGCTCGAATTCGAGCAGGTCGATCACGCCCTGTACTCGATCGGGGTCCTTCTCCATGCTTGCCTGCGTGAGCTCGCCGAACATGAACATGAAAACGCTGGTGACGCGATCGCACAGGTCCGGGTCAACCTGGCGATTGACCCCCACCGCCAACTCGGTGATGATCGCCCGGCACTGGCTGATGCCCTCGTAGCTTTGCTCGAAGTTCTTATCGATCAGGCCCTGCTTGCCCTGGTAGCCAAAACGGATGGCGCCGTCGAGCAGAAGCAGGCGCAACTCGGCGGGCGAGGCGCTCATGACCTGGGAACGCAAGTATGACATGGCCGATTCAGGTGGCATGACTCTCCAATCGACGTTTCCCGCGAACGGGTTGAGCCGAAATGTCGCTATCCCGTCAAAGAAGCCAGCGCCGCCTGTTGGGCCTGGAAATTACTTATGATGGTTTCCAGTGACGCAAACTCACGCTCAAGACGGGTGCGCTTGTCGGCCAGCTTCTGATCGAAGAAAGAGATGCGATCTTCCTGCAACTGGACCTGGTTGTCAAGCGCTCGCCCCCGGGCCGTCAGCACACCGTCGACCGAGTCGATGTATGTCCGGCTGAGTTCCTCGATCCGGGCGAACACGCCCAGCGACGAGAAAGTCTCCCGAGCGGATGGATCCGTCACGGTGATGCCTTCGCCCAGGGTCCGCGTGCCGCCGGACTGATCAATCTCTCGATTGATCAACAGATCCTCGACGGCCTGCGGATCGGTCTCGATGGCTTCTTGCAGCTTTTCCTTGTCCAGTTCCAGCCGGCCACCCTCGCCGATGCTGATGCCAACCTGGCTGAGGTTGGTGTAGCGGCCAGAGACGTTCAGCGGAGGGCCGAGGATGGTGTTGACCATTGCGTTCTTGAGGCCCAGTAGCGTGCTGTCGCCAAGCAATGGCCCGCGGGCCTCGGTTTCCTGGTCGTAGCGGGTCTGGAAGTCGATGCGATCGAGCGTCTCGTTGAACGCCGTCACGAACTCGTCGATCTTGGTCTCCAACTCGCCGCGATCCGCGGCCACGTTGATGGTGACCGCCGACTCACTGGCCCCTTGCAAGTTCAGCGTGAGCCCCTCGAACACGTCGGTCACGGTGTTCGACGAACTGGTGAACAGCACCGCCTTGGCCGGGTCGGTCGAGCCGAAGAACGCCTTCGCGTCAGCGCCCTCCTGCAATTGGGACAAGCCCAGATCGAAGTCGCCCGTGTTGATCAACGTTCGGCCCGCCACGCCGGCATCGCGGCCCGTCAGGCTCAAGCGGAATGGATTCGCACCCACGCCCTCGTTGAGGATCGATGCCGTCACGCCGACGCCGGCCTCGTTGATCTTCCGCATCACGTCGCGCAGCGTGTCGTCGGCCTCGAACTCGATGCGGGTTTCGTAGCTGCCCACGATGCGATTGTCTCCCGCGTCTTCGGCCTCACCTTCGATGCGCAGCGAGGAGGCCACGAGTCCGGATACGTCCTCGATCAGCAGCTTGGAAGCCCCGCCCGCCGCATCCTCGACGACGAATCCATCGCCGTTGTCGTTGATGCGGATCGAGACGTCGTCACCTTCGATGGCCGAGTTCACGGTGCGGAGCAGATCGGCAACACTCTTGACGTCGCTGGTGATCTCGATCTCGCTCGCCTTGCCCGTCGAGTCGATGATGCGGAACTTCCCGGTGCCGATGCCGTCACCGTTGTTCAGGTCCGAGACCAGCGTGTTCAGGCCGACGTACTGCCGCTGGATGCGATCGCCGGTGAACGCGCTCTCGGCAACGCCGCTGGCGCCGGTACTGATGCCCAGCGCCACGGCCGTATCGCTCGCGCCTCCCGAACCCACGATCGAGAGATTACCCGAGCCGCCCGACACGTCGGTAAAGGTAAGGCCCGTGCCCATCTCATCGAGCCCGATCGTGATCTTGGCCGGATCGATCTGATCTCGCAGTTGCGTGAGCAACCCGTTGACGTCGGTATCAAGATCGCTGATGGTCACGTTGAAGACGCTGCCATCGCGCGCTCGAACTTGCAGCACGCCGTCGCCAAGATCGGCCGCAGCCCCGCGCAACCCCGAGAGCAGGGTGCTGTTCATCCCCGCGAGCACCATCTCGCCCTCGACAGACCCCACCGTGGTGCCCGCGGTAAAGCCCAGGTCTTCCAAAGCGCTACCGAGCAGGCCCGTGCCTTCCGAGATCTCGATCGTGGCGGTGCCCGTGGAGTCGAACAGTTCGAACCCATCGCCATCGGCATTGATGCGCGCCTCGACGCCGGTTCCGTCGAGCGCGTCGTTCATGCGGCCGAGCGCATCGCCAACCGTGACGGCCTTGCCCTCGATGAGTTCGCCGCCGGCATCGTAGAGTTCGCCCAGCCGGATGTCGCGTTCGTCACCATTCACCGAGATCGTGAAGTCTGCCGTCTGGCCGATGATCTGATTGGCGAACACGCCGCGACCGTCGTTCAGTACGGAGAGGGCGGTCGTCTCCGACAGGCCATACACGTTGGCGCCCGCTCGCTCGGCGCCCGACACGGTGGCACCGGCAGCCAGGCCCAACGACTCGGCAACCTCTGCTTCGCCCACGTTCGTGATCGAGATGTCGCCGCCCGAGCCGGACCCGGACGTGAGGACGAACTTGCCACCTCGGACCGACGCCGTCACGTCGATGTCTGCCTCATTGATCGCGTCGAGAACCTCGTTCACGGTCGCGGCCCTGGACAGGTCGATCTCCGCGGAATCGGTGCCGTCCGAGATTCGAATCTTGCCCCGCGTGATGCCGTTGCCGCCGTTCAGGTCGGCCAGCGCGGTATCCGTGTCCAGGCGCGCCTCGGCTCCCTCGAAGGTAAAGGCCTCTGCCCCGACCGGCACGTCGTCGGCCGACGAAAAGCCGCGGGTCAGCCATTGCTCGGTGCTCACCAGCCGATCGACCAGGAATGTGTACGAGCCGGGCGCCGCGCCGGCCGACGCGGTCGCCGTCAAGACCGACTCATCGCTGCTGGAAGCCTTCTTGGCATCGAACACCGGCTGGGTGCGCAGGCCACTCACGAGGCCGCGCAGATTCTGCAGACGGGAGTTGATGTCCAGGTACGCGCTCTGCTGGACCTTGATGTTGCTCAGCCGCTGCTGGGCCAGCAGCTTCGGCCGGGCCTCTAAAGAAAGCAACTGCTGGATGATCGAAGCGGTATCCAGGCCGCTGGCCAGCCCGATGCCCGAAGTGATGCCACCCATCGCAGACCTCCTTGCCCGCCGAGGGACCTTCCCCCGCTGCCACCAAAGGGCCTATCGGCCCGAGCGGAGCAGGAAATCGAATCCGATTTCCCCCACGCCCGATGCCAGGCCGGATTGACCGGCAGATCTTGCCGATAATGGAACCGTGACACGCAATACCAAGGCCAACCTGCTCTTCATTGCCGGCGGCGTAATCCTCGCGTTATCGGCCCTCGTCGGCTTGTTCCTGGCGCTCTTCGCGGTCGACAATCTGGTGTGGCCCTTGCTGTTGTTCGAGCCCATCGTGCTCGGCTCGGGGCTCGTACTCGTGCTGGCCGGCCTCGGATTCCACCGTGACAACCTGCCAATGGCCTTGGCGACCACCGCCGGCTGCCTGGCCGTGGCGGCATTCCTTAGCACGCTGGCCGGGCGCAACACGCTCGGCTCGGGCATACTGGTGCCCATGCTCGGGGTCCGCATGGTCTTGGCCATTCTGTTGGGCGTTTGGGCAGCCTGCCTCGTCCTGGGTCGCCGTGGGCACGCCTGGCGCCGCGTGATCCTCGGGGGCGTGCTTCTCGCGGCAGGGGCCGGGATTGCTTCGCTCGGATTTATCGGTCCTGCACAACCGATCCGGGAATCCTTGGTCGATGCCGGTGGTTTCGTAGCCAGTGCAGCCGCATTGATGCTGTTCATCGTGTTCGTCGTGCTCACCGCCGCGGGTATTCACCTGATGATCCGGCCGTTCGAGATGGCCTTGGACGAGCGCAAGTCCGAGAATACCTCGCCCGCGTGACCACGCCAGCGAGCCGACGCAACCCTTCGCTCTTCATTCCCAAGGACATTGCATGGGCATCCTTGAAATCCTGGGCCTCGTCGCGGTCACGTTCGTCGCTGGTGGTTTGCTTGCTGCGGCCGTGCTGATCGTGTGGCGCCACCGTGTCAGTCGCCAGCGCAAGCAGGCCGAGCCGCCAAAGGTCGATCAGACCATTGTCCTGGCCGAGCGGGTGCGTTCGGTAGGCCGACTCGTCGGGCTGGAGGTCATGGTGAAGGAGATCGCCACGGCTTCCCGCGGATTCCAGTGGATGCCCCCGCTGCTGCTGAGCCAGGCCAAGGTCGCGATGATCTTCCATTTCGAGAAGCAGTATTCGATCGACCTGACCAGAATCGAGCACACCGACATCGAGCAGATCGGCGTCAACCGATATCGCGTCACGCTGCCCGAGATCGACGGCTTGCTCCGCCTCTCGGACGTCACGCCCTACGACATCCAGCACGGCCGCGTGCTCGGCCTGTTCGACGTCATCCCCATGACCGCCGAGCGCCAGACCGAACTCATGGCCGCCGCCCAGCGCGATGCAGCAAAGCTGTACGAGAGTAAGGAGCCCAAGTACCTCGCCGAAGCCAAGCGCAGCGTGGCTCGTCACTTGTCTTCTCTGCTGGAGCTCTTTGACGTGAAGGTCGAAGTGGTCTGGGCCGACGACGCCGACGAAGCTGCGGAAGTGTCGCTGGAGCCCGCCACGGCCGGCTCGAATTCGTAGCCGCACTCAGAGCACCGATCAGCGCCTACCAAGTTCGGATAGGCACAGTTCGGACACCGCCCCTTCGCGCGCCGGATGCGTCGGATGCTTAGGACCGGAATGTACCAGAGCACGAGCATCGCCCCGCCGTAGAACGCGACGTTGCCCGCAAACCCGAGCCACCACGGGCGCCATGGGAACGCGCGCTGTACGCCCCGCACGTTGACATGGGCCAGCCCGGAATGCACGGTTTGCGGTCGGCCGTTGACGTTGCGATCCGTCCGACCCCACACGCAGAGGAAGGGCCATCCCGCCGCGATGCCGCGGGACGTCTGGGGCTGGAGCGGCTCGCCACCTTGCAGCCAGCCCGGCCGCGGATCACCATCGCCGATGGGTATCGCCTGGCTTCGGATCCGATCGAGCTCGTCCGCGACGTGCGTTGGCATCGGGCCGCTGACGGACATGAGCATGTACCCCGGCCGCCGGACGGTGAAGACGTAGATCGTTCGGCTCTCCGAGAGATCGTGCCGCATGCTCGTGCGTGGTGCGTGCTGCCCGCCATCAGGGATGAGCACGGTAACCACCGCGGAGCCCAGTGCGCACAGCGCGCCCAGCAGCCCGAACACCAGCACGGGCAGGAGCACGGCCGGTCGATGGGCGCGATCTCGCACGGGTTACGCCTCCCGGCCGTTGGCTCCTGGGGCTGGAGCCATGTCGAACATCTTCTCCTGCTGCGGCTCGACGAACTGATCCGTGGTTGGGTGCGCCACGTCGATGCGATAGTCACCGCTCCAGCATGCCGTGCAGTATCGCTCGGGCTGATGCATCGCGCAGCCCAGCATGCCTTCGAGCGAGAGGAAATGAAGGCTGTCGACGCCAAGGTACTCGCGGATGTCTTCGACGCTGCGCCCGTTGGCGATGAGCTGGTCGCGCGTGGCAAAGTCGACGCCGAAGTAGCACGGATGGCGGATGGGCGGGCAACTGATGCGCAGGTGCACCTCGGCGGCGCCGGCCTCGTAGATCTGCCGCATCTTCAGCCGCGTGGTTGTTCCTCGGACGACCGAGTCGTCCACGACCACCACCCGCTTACCTCGTACGAGCTCGGCGATGACGTTCAGCTTGAGCCGGACGGCGATCTCTCGTTCGTGCTGGGTCGGCTTGATGAACGTGCGGCCCACGTAGCGGTTAGGCACGATGGCTTCGCGATACGGAATCCCGCTGGCGCGGGCGTATCCGTTGGCCGCGCTGCGCCCCGAGTCGGGCATCGGCATGACGTAGTCGGCGGGCGTGTCGCGCAGGACAGAGTCTTCTTTCCACAGGGCGGCGCCCAGGTTCTCCCGGAAGGCCTGGACGTTCTGCCCGAAGACGTCGCTGGCAGGACTGGCAAAGTACACGTGTTCGAAGACGCACAGCGCCGTGGGCGACGCCTCGGGCGCAAAACGGCGGCTGTGGACCCCGGCATCGTCCAAAGTGACGATCTCGCCCGGCTGTACCTCGCGAACGAACGTGGCGCCGATGACGTCCAGGGCCACCGTCTCGCTAGCCACCACCGGCGAACCATCCTCCATCTCGCCCAGCACGAGCGGCCGCCAGCCCCAGGGGTCGCGGGCTGCCTCGATCCTGTCCTCGAACAGAATTACGAGCGAATACGCGCCCTGCAACCGCCGGAGCGTCGCCGCGAGCGGGTCGGGCGTGCGCTGTTGCTGGGGCGCCGCCAGCAGGTGGATGATGACCTCGGTATCGCTGGAAGTATGGAAGATGTGGCCGTTTTCGCCGAACGCATGCCGCAGGGCGCTCGCGTTGACGAGATTGCCGTTGTGCGCCACCGCGACGCGCCCCTGCGCAGTCGTCTGCACCAGCGGCTGGGCATTGGTGGCCAGGCTTGCCCCGGTGGTGCTGTATCGGTTGTGTCCGATGGCCGCACGCGGGTTGGCATCGGACAGCGTCGCGAGCACGCGCGGGGCGAAGACCTCGGGCACCAGGCCCATGCCCGTATGGCCGGCGATGCCCGCATCGCCACTGATGGCCACGCCCGCGGACTCCTGCCCCCGGTGCTGGAGGGCGTACAGGGCCGTGTATGCGGTGTGGACCGGCCGGACGCTGCCGTGGGCCCCGGCCCAGATGCCGAAGACCGCGCACTTCTCCTTCTTCTCCCAATCGTCGGGGTCGTGCCCGAGCCCGTGGGAGGGGCGCGCCGCAGCGGAATTATTCAGGACGGGCAGTGACAGACGGCGAGCTTCGGCGGCGGTATGGGGCATGCGCGGTCCCGGGGGAGGTGGAGCTCGTGCGTGGGGCGATCGGCCAAGTCTAGCAGCGCGACGCGGTGCTCAATCCATCGCACCAACACCAAGCGTGCGAAGCACCAGACTCTTCAGCGGGCGGTGCAGCGGCGTGCGCTTGAACGCTTCGTTGATCCGGTCGGCGACCTGATACCTCGGATTGCGCAGGTAGACCGACTCGTGCTGGCGCAGCTCGCCGGCCAGGATCCGCAGGGCCACGTCCGGGTGCTCGGCCAGATCGGGGTGTCGCTGGGTAATGAGAGCCCGGAAGCGGACCAGGTTCGGCTCGCCGATCTCGTGACGCATCGATTCCTGCCGCTGGCGGTAATAGATCAATCGCTCGGGGATGATCTCGCAGCGGTACCCCCTGCTTGCCAGGGCGCAGTAGAAGTCCCAGTCCTCGTAGCTGGTCAGCCACGCGTCGTAGCCCCCCACGGCCGCGATGGCGTCCTTGTCGATGAGCGCCACGCAGCACGAGCACACGTTGGCCGCGGGCAGCATGTCACGCTCCAGCCCCAGCGGCAGCCAGACCCACGGGGCGTCCATGTGCGTGCCGGGCGGATCGGGGAACGCCGCGACCATCGAGGTCACCATCGCCAGCGGGCGCGATGACTTGCTCGGCTGCCGCGCCGCGTGCAGCGTCTTGGCCACGAACGTGGGGTCGAGCAGGTCGTCGGCATCCAGCGGCACGACGTACTTGGCGCGCGCCTGGGTAATGCCGGCGTTGCGGGCGTCGCCCAGCCCGCCGTTGCGCTTGCGGACCACGCGGACCAACGCGTCGCGCTCGAGCTGGTCGATCATCGCGATGCTGGCCGGGTCGGTCGAACCATCGTCGACCACGATGATCTCGGTGTTGGCGTGCGTCTGGGCCCTGGCACTCTCGAGGGTCTGGGGCAGCCAGCGAGCCATGTTGTAGAAGGGGATGATGATCGAGGCATCGGGCGTAGTCGAGCCGTTGCTGGCGGCCGTTGCTTCGGTAAACTCGGTCGTCCTGGCCATCCGCTCACGGGCGGTCTCGATCGCCGAACTGGTCTGCTCGACGATGCGGGCCGGGTCGCACAGGGTCGCGACGCGCTCTGGAGCGGTCGTCTTGACCTTCTCCCGCAGCGCATCGTCGGTAATGGCCCGTCGGAGGGCGTCCTTCAGGCTCTCGATGCTGCCGCTTTCGAACAACAGCCCGCTGACGCCGTCCTCGATCTGCTCGCTCATGCCGCCGGCGTTGCTCCCCACCACCAGCTTGCCGAGCGCCAGGGCCTCCAGGCACACGTTCGGATAGTTCTCCCACAGCGAGGGGAAGCAGCAGGCCGTGGCGCCGCGGATGGCCGGGCCAAGCTCGGCGCGGGGGCGGGGCGGGTCGAAGCGGAAGCGGTCGGCGTGCGCGCGGCTGGCCAGCTTCTCCAGGTGCCGCCGCATCGAGCCGCAGGCCGGCCCGGTCAGCGTGTCGCCGCCGATGAACCGCACGTCGAAGTCCAGCCCCTCGTCCATCAATTGCTGGGCGGCGGGGACGAGCAGGTGCACGCCCTTGCGACGCTCGGCCCGGCCGTAGAAGAGCACCGTCGGACGCTCGTATTGCTCGGCCACGCCCTTGCCAAGCTCTTCCACGCTTGCCATGTCGAAGGCGTAGGGCACGACGAAGCCGGAGGTGCGGTCCTCGGCGACGTCCGGGCCGTAGCGGGCGCGGACCTTCTCGAGCAGGCTGGTGCAGGGGGAGATCAGCGCGTCGGCGTCGCGCATGGCCTGGGCCTCGATGGCCAGGATCAGGGCCGTCTCGCGGTCGAGCATGGCGTCGGCATTCAGCTCGATGCAGTCTGCCAGGGGCGTGTGCAGGCGGATGGCCATCACCGCCCCGTCGTAGGCGCCCAGCGTCCGCCGGGCTTTGAGGGCCAGCCAGCCCTCGCCGCCGAAGTCGGGGAACTCGACGTAGTCGAAGCGCTCGCGGGCGTGCAACTCGCCGAGCTTCTCGTGCACGGCCATCGCGTGCCGCTCCAGCGGGCAGCGGTAGCCGTCCAGGGCGCACTGGCCGGCCTGGGTGTCCACGGCGTGGAAGCGGACGCCCGGATGGGTCTTGGGGCCTTCCTCGAGCAGCCCCTGGTGGGCCTCGGTGAGCACGTGGACCTCGTGGCCCGCCCGGGCCCAGGCGCGGGCCATCAGGGAGACGTAGACCCCGATGCCGGCGCCCCAGAAGGGGGCGATTTCTCGGCTGACAAGGCAGATGCGCATGCGGCGGTGGCTCGCTGGAGTTCAGGAAGTGGGCAGGACGGACGCAGGACGGGCGCGGGACACCCCATCGTAGCTCCGGCCCCCGCCAAAGCCCCACCGGCGACGTCTATCATCGGCCTCGCCAGACGAATCTCCAGGCACCCCCGCGGAGCACCCATGCCGTACACCATGCGACCGGACCAGGGCTACGACCTCGACGTGGAGTCGACCGGCTACCTCCAGGACCGCCCCGACACCGGCGACCGCTGGACGCTCAACTTCGGCCCCCAGCACCCGGCCACCCACACCACGCTCCGCCTGGTCCTCGAGCTCGACGGCGAGCGCATCGCCCGCTGCACGCCCCACATCGGCTACCTGCACAGCGGCTTCGAGAAGCTGGGCGAGGCGCTCGACTACAACCAGTACGTCACCATCGTCAGCCGCATGAACTACCTGTCGCCGGTCTCCAACGACATCGCCTGGCACGGCGCGGTCGAGAGCATGTTCGGCATCGAGATCACCCCGCGCTGCAAGGTCATCCGCACGATTCTCGCAGAACTCGGCCGCATCCAGGACCACCTCTTGTGCGTCGGGGCCGCCGCCCTTGACTTAGGCGCCATCACCGGCTTCCTCTACAGCTTCAACCCCCGCGAGAAGATCTACGACATCATGGACTTCGTCAGCGGCCAGCGGTACCACCCCGACTGGACCCGCGTGGGCGGGGCGATGCAGGACCTGCCCGACCAGGAGGTCTTCCAGCGCATGGTCAAGGCCTTCTGCCACGACGACTGCCTGGTTGCCATCAAGGACCTGGAAACCCTCGTCGAGCGCAACCGCATCTTCATGGACCGCACCCGCGGCATCGGCATCCTCAGCAAGGAAGACGCCATCGGCTGGTCGATCAGCGGCCCCATGGCCCGCGCCTCGGGCGTCGCCCGCGACCTGCGCAAGGACAGCCCCTACCTCTGCTACGCCGACAACTGGGACGGCCAGGGCGCCAACCCGGTCCGCTTCCAGGTGCCCGTCGCCGACCAGGGGGACGTCTACACCCGCTTCCTCGTGCGCATCGAGGAGATCAAGCAAAGCGTCAAGATCATCGACCAGCTCATCGACGACATCCCCGGCGGCTCGATCAACGCCTTCACCGACTCGAAGATGGTCAAGCCGCCCAAGAGCGAGGTCTACGGCTCGATCGAAGGCCTGATCCAACACTTCGAGCTCATCATGAGCAACCGGGGGTGGAAGCCCCCCGTCGCCGAGCACTACGCCGCGCAAGAGACCGCCAACGGCGAGCTTGGCTACTTCATCGTCAGCGACGGCGGCCCCCGCCCCTGGCGCGTCCGCACCCGCCCGCCCACCTTCATGAACTACCAGATCATGGCCCTGATGACCGAGGGGCACATGCTGGCGGACATCGTGGGGATCCTGGGGTCGATCAACGTGGTGGCGGCGGAGTTGGATCGGTAGGCCAAACTGCATCCGGATGAGAATTGCAAAGAGCCCGGGCGCAAGTCCGGGCTTCTCGCGATGAACACGAGGCTCGCCGTGCATCCGTTCCCAGAAACTCTTGCAATACAACGCGGTTTTGGGTAAGGTCTCCAGAGCCCCGAAGGAGGAACCAGCCATGATCCGTGGAGCGATTCCACCCCAGGCACGCATCCTGGCCGCGTGCGGACTGGCCGTCGGCGTTGGCGCCACGCACCCCGTGCTGGGGCAAAGCGACCCGCTGGCCGAGCCGTTCGGGTCGAGGTTCGAGTTGGAGACGCTGCTGCCCAGTGAAGGCGGCGATGGCTCGCTGGGCGTGGTCTTCGATGGCGTATCGCGGCTGGACTCCACCGGACAGGCGGTGGCCATTGTCGGTGACATCAACGGCGATGGTCTTGCCGACCTGCTCATCGCCGCGCCGTGGGCCGACTTCGGCCCGGGCGACGATGCGGGCTCTATCTACGTTGTGTTCGGACGTCGCGAGCCTTGGCAGGCGTTGCTGAACCCTTCCATGCTCGACGGCCGGGTCGGCTTCCGGATCGATGGGCCCGAAGGCGGGGCGAGAGCCGGTTGGAGCGTTGCTGGGGCGGGCGACGCAAACGGCGATGGCATCGACGATATCCTGATCGGCGGCCCCTACATCCAGAACCAGAACGGAGCCGCGTTTCTCATCTTCGGCCGACCGGCGAGCGAGCCGTGGCCTGCGGTCCTGTCCCTGGCGGGGCTCCGCTCGAACGAGGGCACGCGCCTGATTGGCTGGAGGGACGGCCCGTTCGCGGATTCGTTCGCGGGACGATCGGTGAGCGGCGGTGGCGACATCAACGGCGATGGGCTGGACGACATCGTCGTCGGCACCAACCGCAATGCCGCGTGCATCGTGTACGGCCCCGTGCCGGGGGGCACCATCGACCTGCGCACCCTGGCGCCGCCGCTTGGATTCCGGGCGAGCGCCCCGGACGATAATCCGGGCCTCACCGTGGCCATCGCGAGTGATATCAACGGCGACGGCCTTGACGACCTGCTCCTCGGCTCGCCGAGTTCGCTCGGTCGCGAGTACTGCTACACGACTTACAGTTGCTCCACGTTCAAGTCGGGGCGGGCGTTCGTGCTGCTGGGGCGTGACGCCGCGTCGGATCCGTTCTCGAACCCCGAGATCCTCGTGCCCGGTCTCGCCTCGGGCACTATCCGGATGAGCACGGGCGCATTCGACGCGAGGCTCGGCAGCGCTCTGGCGGGCGCGGGCGACATCAACGGCGACGGGTTCGCCGACTTCGTTGTCGGCTCGCCGGGCACCTCGAATGATCCATACGGCAGTCCCTTCCCCTCGGTCGACGACGGCGAGGCCCACGTCGTCTTCGGAAGACCTCGCGGCGCATTTCCGCCCGAGTACGATCTCAAGACGCTTGACGGCGGCGATGGGCTGGTGCTGCGATTCGGCTCGTACGACCGCGCGGCCCGATCCGTTGCCGCCGCCGGCGACATCAACAACGACGGGATTGACGACCTCATGGTCAGCCGCGATAGCGGCGGTGGGCCGGGAGTAGCCCACGTCATCTTTGGCCGGACCACGGGCTTCCCGGCGGTGCTGCGTCCGGGCACTGGCGACGGCGTGCTGCTGATCGGAATCAATGATGGGGATCGGACCGGATTCGCCGTCGGCGGTGGCGGCGACGTGAACGGGGACGGCGTGCCCGACATGCTCGTGGGTGCCGTCGGCGCAGACCTTCCTGGCCAGGCCTCCGCCGGCCGCGCGTTCATCGTCTTCGGTCGCGGCGTCTGCGGCGCCGACCTCGACGGCGATGGGGCCTTGACCCTGTTCGACTTCCTGGCCTTCCAGAATCTGTTCGACGCCGGCAGCCCGCGGGCCGACTTCGATGGCGACGGCGCGCTGACCATCTTCGACTTCCTCGCCTTCCAGAATGCGTTCGACGCGGGGTGTGATTAGCTGGTCGCCTCGCCGGCGGGGCCGGGCGCGGGCTGCGCCCGGCGCGGGGGGCGTTGCGCGTCGCGGGGCACGGTGGAGTGTGCGCACTGGCTTCGACGGTGCGCCGACGGGTGACGCCTGCGCGGAGCGGCCCGCCCCCCACCAGACAAGACGGTCCGCTGCGCTTCGGCTCGACCAAAGGTAGTGTTCTTGAGGCGCTCGCTTCGCTCGCTTGCGGCCTTTGGCCGGGCCCTGGCGGGCCTCGCCTGCGCATGCGCTCCGCTCGCGGACTCGCTGCGCGGATGCTCCGGCGCCACCGTGCACGCCCACGCTCACCCTGCCCCCCGCGCCGCAGCATCCGCCGAGCGAGTCTTCGAGCGAAAGCGCATGCGGAGGCGAGGCGGCCCCC